>NZ_JBGJZL010000005.1:0-377011 GCF_042610375.1 Pelosinus sp. sgz500959 | reverse complement strand
AAAGTGGAAGAAGCATTTTGTAGTAAACCGGTCATCGTCCTAGAATCCACGGGTCACTACTCACAGCGCATCGTCCACTTTTTCCTAAAGCAGGGTTTTGAAGTCTACCACATCAATCCCCTTATTTCTCATTCTATCAAAAATTCTGCTGTAAGGAAAGTAAAGACCGATAAAGTGGATGCTCTTGAATTAGCTAAACTACCATTTATGCACCAGCTTCGAGTGAGTTCTATGGTAAACGAGAAGATTGCGAATTTAAAGGTATTAACAAGAACGAGATGCCATCTCATCGAACAGCGAATTACTTCTCTAAACCAGCTCCAGGCGGCAATTGAACAGGTTGCTCACTTGTTTCCTACAGTGTTAAACCCTGGATCGTTAACTGCTTTAACCCTAGTAAGTAAGTTCCCTTCGCCTGCAGAATGGAGTAAACCATCTAATAAAAAAATAATCCTGACGATGCTTGAGACATTGCCACGCCAAGGGAAACTTTATGGCAAGCAAAAGTATGAAGCGCTATTATCTTGTGCAGAAGATGCAGAGTTTACGGGAATTTGGCTGACAGCCAATTTTAGTACAATACAACGTTATGCTCGGATCGTACAATTTCTAGATGAAGAAATTAATGTGATGGATAAGCAGATTAAAGAGCTATCGAATCAGTTGCCCGAAGTGGCCTTATTAGAGAGTATACCTGGTATCGGAACAACACTTGCCCCACTTTTTTTAGGTGAAATAGGAGAAATTGAGCGATTTGCCAATGCTAAGCAATTAGTCGCTTTTAGCGGCATTGATCCATCCGTTCGTCAGTCCGGTAATTATGTAGGCACGAAAAATAAGGTAACAAAGCGAGGCTCTCCATTTTTACGACATGGGCTTTATATCGCTGCGACTACATCCATCCGAAAAGCCTCTAAAGGGTCACAGGTAAATTCTGTGATGTACGATTATTATCAGCATAAGATTGAAACAAAAATGAAGAAACAAGCTTTAGGTGCTGTGATGAATAAGCTGATTCGAATCATTTTCTCCGTTTTGAAAAACAAGCAGCCGTTCCGCTTAATTACCCCCGATCAGAAAGTAAAACTGTATCAGAAAGTCCGTCTGAAGGCTGCTTAATGCAAAATAAATTGGGAACATTATCACGACTTTTATTAAGCAATATTCGCTTTTTGAAAAGTCCTATTTGCTATGTTCTTTTTATGTAATTCTTTTTTTATATTTGGGGCTTGACTTTAATTAGCTAGTCTTTGTCCTTATGAACGATATTATTAATTACCATTCCAATGATAAATTAGTTGCACAACGCCAGAAGAGAACGTTCTTGTATTAACCATTTTTAAATTCAACCTCTGTTTTATATCAATAAACATCGGTTTTCCTTCTCCCAGAATAACAGGGTGAATAGATAATCTAAATTCATCAACAAGCCCTAAATTTATAAAAGTTGTAATGATACTTGCTCCGCCATATAGCCAGATGTCTTTACCAGGCTTATTCTTCAATTTATTTACTTCTTCAAGAATATTTTCATTTATAAATATTGCTTGATTATCACCCTCTATTTGTGTTCTGGAAAATACATATTTCTCTTTACTATGAACCAATTTCCAAATTTCTTTTTCGGTATCAGAGTCTTTAGTTTTTGTAATATATTTGCCCCATAAATCGTAGCTTTTTCTACCATATAAAATAGTATCAATTTGATTCAAGAAATTAGCGAACCCCATATCAGGGTCCATAATGCACCAATCAACTTCTCCATTTTTCCCTTCAATAAAGCCATCTAAAGTAACTGCTAAATCTAAAATTATTCTTCTCTGTTTTACGTTATTTGACATGACTTTTTCTCCTTTTATCATTCATATATTGTTTCTTCCGCGCAGATATTCAATATTTCATTATTGACAACATGTTAAAATAAACATACAGTCAACAAATGTAATTCATTCGTCTCCTTTTCGAGTACGATAGAGGACAGTGTTGGTCGTATCGTTAAAGGTTTTACTGCAACATTTGCAACGATACCGTTGATGACCTTTAATTTTACCGAAACGAACAACGTGCTCAGAAGAACAATGAGGACACTCATAACCTTCTTTGAAGCGAGTTTCTCTCATTTCGCTGATTAAACGACTACCAATTGAGGATGAAGGTTCAACATAGCGTTTAACCCATTGATACACTTGTTTCTTTTGGTATGTGGTAACTTATCGATATACTTTAACAAATTGCTAAACACTTTACTCACCACTCGAATACTTGTACTTATTCTGATTATAACAAGTATTCGGGGAGGTATCAAATATCAACATCTACCTTTAACAGGACCTTGTTTAAAAATACTTTAATTCTAATACAGTGCTATATTTTATACGAGAAATATATATATCTGTTACTATAATCCTTTGATTTTACTGTATTTGAAGGTGTTAGTAACAACGTAACATTAATTTTAATATATGCTTAAACTTTATAGTATCCCTGCCTTCAAATTCTTTTGAGGCCAGAATTATTTTTTGCTATTTGTTGGCGTTTGTTAGTGAAAGTTAACCTTTGTTTTTTCTAAAAAAGACCCATTAGACATAAAAAAACCTTCGCAAAACCTGCGAAGGCGTGATTACAATGGTGACCCCGGAGGGATTCGAACCCCCGACCTATTGATTCGAAGTCTGAATTTTGGTGTTTTATCATGCTTTATTATGTTTAAAAAGTGGTGTTTTTGCTGGTTTTATAGGCTTTTTTATTTGTAAAGATTGGTAAACAATAAGAGGTATTTTGACACCATAAGGAACAGTTTAAGGGACATTTTTTTTGGCCTCTGGACATGCATTCTCTAGATTTATTAGCATGATAAGGGACAAATATTATTGTTTAACTACTTTTTTCTTTTTTAACTCTACCATATGAGCGAATTTTATTATCAATCACAACTGAGCTACTTGGACAGGAGTTCGATTCGGCGATCCGTTACCTTGCAAATCTACCACTTTTGATAGTCTGTAAATAAAAGAACTATCTATTCAGCTGTACCTCCGAATTAAAGAGATGAATAACGGTTACTACTTTGAATATTCGGATGGACTTTTCATGTTACCGTTAACAATAAAAACGATAGCTTTTGAAGGATAATACTGGGCAGTATCGCCACCATGGGTCTTTACATCAACTAATCTAATATCTTCCCTATTATCGCCAAGTGGATTTATCTTAGGGGTTAGATCTAAAACCAAAACTAAACTAATTTGTCTAGATTCTACACCCGCATATTGAGTGGGCTGTTTAGCATATTTTTCTGCGATGCTCTGTCTATCACTAATATCTCTTTCAACTTTTAATTCGACAATTACACCACGATAACGTATATCGACTATTCCGCCACCTTGACTAGTATGCTCTTGTACATCAGCGCCAAGATCAAAACGTAAATCTTTTATTACAATTCGCTGAAATTCTATTTCAGTCATCTTCATAACGTTTTTAAACTCCCCACCTAAAGAGTAAGTTCCTAAACGCTTTGCTAAGGCTTGTATCATGTCAAATAATTCTTTGTCTCCATCAATTATCTTTAGTATGTCTGGTCGTTCTTGAAGAATTTTTAAAATGTGTTGATCAATTCTTGGGAAGCCACTCTGGAGAACTAAAAAACATTTATCTTCTTGAGGTATGATATGTTGATTTCTAAGAAGGTCGATATTACATTGCATTTCATTGATAATTGCTTGAATTTGACCTTGGGCTACATTTTGGTTCTCTTTCAGTTTTATTATTAATTTCAAAATCCTTTTTAATTCATGATCTCTAGAATTAAATTTGATAGCCTCTATGGCATTTTCCTCAGCTTCTTTTAGACTATCAATTTCGAGATAAACGAGTGCCAATATTTTATGGCATTCAAACTTTAAAGCAAGTTCATAGCCATAGTTATAATAAATATTCGGATTTGGATCAATATACTCCAGACAGTTCTTAGCATAATCCTCAGCTTCCCTATGCAATGATATTTTTAAGGCAGAATAGGCTAGTCCAATATAGATATGTTCGATAGATACCAAAGGATAACCAGCTTCATCAACTTCACTTCTATAATAACTGATAGCTTTTTTTGAAAGTTGATATGCTTCATCAGCACGACCATACTTAAGATAAATACTCGCTAGATTCTGCAAAATCATAGATGACTCATATCCCTTATTTATAGCCTCTTCAAATACCGCTTGAGCTTTTCCTTCATTCCTAGCTAAATAATAATTTTTTCCGAGAGATCCATACGTCCTCGCAGAGGGTTCTGCATCAACTGCCTTCATCATCACCTCAATAGCCTGATCATATTGACCGATATCTTCATAGGCCTGACCCAATATTATTAGTAGACCTGGTTCTTTATATTTATGTCTTTCATACAGCTTAATGTTTTTAGGATAATGTATTATAGGGTACCTACTAAGAACGTACTCTCCATTACACCACGAATGAACAATCCCACTTGCTTTGGGAGGCTCACCTTGTTTTATGAGGTTATCACATTCCAAACATTTTGATAAAGTAAACATATAGTAATTGTTCATATCATCGTACATTCTAGAAAATGGATCACCATCTCCACGTTTAATACATCCATTCGTATCGAAATACCCATCCCACCGGTCATTCTCTCTATCTAATTGCATATCTAAACAGCATGTATCGCACACTCGAAGTTTAGTTATTTCACAAGTTTTATTATTAGTTTCTTTACCACACAATAAACAACCTTGTTCCAATTTTTTACTCCTATCTATTAAAAAATCCAATTATAACTCTATTAAGTCAAGGGACGGTTCGAAATAAATTTTCGTCACATTTTCATAATTCCATCATTATCAACCTTTATGCTAACGAATTGAGTTGGACCATTAAAAATTCGGTTACCTTGCTCGTATAACTCAACTTCCATTTCGTCTAACCAGACTACCGCAGGATTATCACAACTACCACATACCGCTGCGGTATCAGGATAGCCAAAAGGTTTGACATAGCCGATATATTTCCTGCCTTTCTTGCCTCTAGGCCAACTATGTTTTGCTAAACATCTACATAGCATTATTTAAACCTCCAAGCTATAATTTATTAATTTTATTGTAGCGTAACTTTTGCAAATAAAATACTCATTAATAGCAATCCCAATGTAAATACCAGCCGCCATCTGCCTTCGATTTCAGGAAATATAATTTACCATTATCCCCAATCATAAATCTCGGCTTCTCTTCAGATGAAATTTGAAAGATATATTCGTAATCACCTGTGCAAGGAGACTGAATATATGAAGCATATCCTCCAATTTTAGTATATAAATAACTATTGAATTCTTCAAAAAATCTTTCAGTTAGCTCATCATCCTCATTTATTACAGACATATTATGATATTTCCACGATTCTTCCCAACAAGGATAATCATCATCTTCTCCAACATACCATTTTATTGGAAAAGGTTTAATTTTATCGCTATCATCAGGAGTTTGTACTATCATAAAATCCTGTGCCCTACTGTACGCACGTAAAAGCCAACCATCACCATTTTTCACCATTCCCCCGAGAGGTAGCTTATCTTTATTTATAAAAACCTGAATAAGTTCAACATCACCAAAAATTTCTTTCCCTCCAGGGATCTCCGAAATGCACATTTGAATAATAGGTAGCATATTATTTCCATTGTATTTAGGCCATGCTAAACCTTCCTCGATTAAAAAATTACCACCAAACCAGCTCATACTACTTTCATCTGGTCGAAAGCCTCCGATTTTCGCTATTACAGGTCTTTTTCCCAGTTTTTTTAATTCATCAAATATATCCATTCAAATCCTCCAGATAGCATTTAATTAAATCTCGCTAGCCCTGTAAAAATCGAATATGCTTTCCTGTATCGCGAGCAAGTTGAACATACCCCAGTCTAAAACCCCTCCCACCGTCTATCCTCGTCATCTTGAAAATCCCCGGCACTATATACGCTTGTACTCCCGCATTTGGGACAGCATTCCAAATATCCACCATCACCTATCGGTTTTAATATTGCTCCCTCTGTATTAAATACTTTTCCACATTTTGCACATTTTACAACTGCCATTTTTCTTTCTCCTTTTCACCCAGTAAGTTGCCTGCCACAGGGATAAAGTCATCGAAAACCATCTCGTACCACTTTCGTGTAAGAAGGGACGGGGGAAAACCAGAAAAGACAGGGGACGTTGGTGTGTCTTGTTATAAAAAACAACGCAATGACGTTAGCAATTTTTGTCAAAGACATTCCTCCGCCCCCTCTCTCCGGCCTGCAATATAAAGGTTAAAGTCTAACGCTTTGAAAACAAACTACCACTTAAATGAGTGTTTCCAAATTAAATTTCAAAGCCTCTAATATATCCTCTGGATTCTCTCCATTTGACTTTTTCCTCACAAGATCACAAATGTCTTCTTCTTTTAATACCAAAATTAGTTTCTTCGTACGGTTTATAGACAAGTATTCAATTTGTTTTGCTGAATCCTTTATTCCCTTACGACTAAAAATCAGGCCAAATCGTCCTATAGCTTCTTTCTCTAAGTAATCTGACATCTGCCGTAATTCACCATTTCCAATGCCCTCTGAATAGTTCTTGCACTCAACAACAATATTATTACAGTCGTACATATATTTCATATCCTGCCAAAAAAGAGAAGTTCCGTTATTAGCTATTATAAAGTCCCTTATATCCGTGCCATTGTCGTTTCTAGCCTGAGATTTGACAAGTAGGTTCGCAAAAGTACCTTTAAGGGCATATTTTAGGATATCCAAACAGATATTCTCAAATTGCCTCCACCCTTCCTTGCCAACTGGGCATTCTTTTAACTGTTCAATTAATTTTTCAGCCTTAAATCTACTTAAGTCTGTTACAATAGCAGGTAAACTGTTTGATAAATGCGGATACACTATCTTATCTATCAAAGGTTGAATACGACTTTTATCAAACATGTAGTTGTCCATATGTGAAATAATATCATTAAAATCCTTCACAATAATATTGGGATTGCTCCTCAACTGTTTCTTTGTAGCATCAGGGATGATAGGCTCACCAATAATTAATATACCATGTTTAATTTTTGTGTATTTCTCGACATCTTTAGGCTCTAATTTTTCTTCCTTGTTAAGCCGTAGTATTTCATACTGCTGCTTGCCAGAAATGAAATCACTCTTAATGGCAACCTCTTTGTCTGCAAAAGACAACAGGTTAAAACCTTCTAGTTTTAATACACCATCGGAGAAATCTCGAAAAGCAATACTATCAGCAGTACGATAAAATACTGTAAGTAACTCGTTTACTAAATCGCCATAAACTGTACTTTTTTCAATGTCTCTTTCGTCTTTACGATATAAATCAAGATCAAATCCCAAATCTACCCATACTTTATCTTGTTCATCAAAACTGTCTTCTATAAAAATAATAGATTTTATTTCTTGATCAATCACTACCTCGCATCCACCGCTAGTAGACTTTTGTTTGCCAGTACATAGGCAAATATTCGTTTGAGCAAAGTTTGTGGGTAACCCCATGTTACTCTCCGATAGGAATACATGCACTTGTACCCCACTATAATACTGAAAGTGATTTGCCAAGAGGGGATATCTTGTCTCAATAACCCCGCGGTAATTATTCCACCAGTTGCTTATATACGCTTCAATAAACTGTTTAGTTTCTACATCTATTTTTTTGGGGTTATACTTAAATTGTGATATGGAATAGGACAACTTTTCAATTTCATCCTGTAACGTTTTAGCAGCAAAATTTTTCATACTATTTTGTCTTTTGTCCCAAATTCTATATGGGGGAATCTCTTGAACCCCACAAGAACTATAATCCATTAGTATATACCGTCTGAGTACTTTCTGGTAGTAATCCCAGGCCTCTGCAGACATTAAAACAGACTTTTGCGTTAAGGAAAATGTATAGATTAATTCTAATATCTTCCGCAAAATGGTTAATTTAATATTTGGAGAAATGCCTGATTGATACACCTGAGAATCTATGTATAAAAAGATATCTCTTGTTTTATGTGAATAGTTCAATAAATTCTTAAGTATCTCTTTATCGCCAAAATTCTCTAATAGTGACATATCTATGCCTACGCTAGAATGCAAGTAATCATAGAATATAGGATTTTCGATACGCTCATTTATGAAAGATTCTATAGCGTGTACTTTCTGCTCATCATAGTCACTTCTAAGCTTTGGGATTTCACTTAAGTACTGCATTACTAAAGTCAGAATTGAATACTTCAAAGTTCCCAACCTTTCAAACGCCCTGCCCTTTCAGATATTGCACCATTATGAATCATTGCCTATCACATAGATATAAGGGGACGGCTTCTTTTATTTCACTTGGTAATACTGAACGATATCATAACTACAATTCAACATTTACAAGCAAATTCTACCACTTAGCGATATTTAATTCAATTTATTTTTCGCTGTTGTACCTCTACCAACCGTCCCACACAAACAACAAGAGCCCGCAAAATTCACAGACTCTCAGTCATTCCGGATTTAATTGGTGGAGGCGAGGCGCGACCTTGCAAATCCACCTAAATTCAAGACGCGTGTTACGAGGACGGGAATAAACTGTCATTTATTAAGTTGACAAAAAGTAATGTATGTTATAGGGAGACGGGGATATTGACATACACGAATGTCAATATCCCCGTCTCCCTGACAAACTCATTATATAAGCTGCTCCTGAGACTTAAATGATTCAAACACAGCTGAGTTTGGTGTTAAGTAGGCAACATCTATTGATCCTCCAACTGGCCAATAACAAGAAGTTGCACTATCAATTACTAACTGAATACTTGATTCTACAAATGCGATAGCTGACTGTTTATCCAGAAGGGACAAAGGGACAGGTTTTCTGTCCCTTATAGACTATCAATCACACTTTCCGATGCTCATGTTATCCTTGCTAATTCCCTTATTGCAATGCCTTGTAAACCTTTATCTTTCTTTATTTGGGACAAACAACCTGTCCCCTTGTCCCTTGCAAACGAGCAAAGAAAAGTCACAAACAAAAAAAGTACTGGCTAGAAAATAGCTGGTGCTTCTTACTTTTATTTGTACTGATTGGCATTGGTTTCTAAGCTTTAAGGGAGAAAATAAGGGCCAGTAGACATAAAAAAACCTTCGCAGAACCTGCGAAGGTGTATTTACAATGGTGACCCCGGAGGGATTCGAACCCCCGACCTATTGATTCGAAGTCAAGTGCTCTATCCAGCTGAGCTACGGAGCCATTGAGGTGATTAAGTTTAACCACTACATTAGTATATCTGAAACAGTTGAATTTGTCAATCAAGACTGATCTACAATTAACTAATTTTACTGACAATTATAATTTAAGGATGAAATTATAAGCTTATGACGACACAATACAAGAATTAAGAGGTACTTTTATGATAAATTTTGTACCGGCGCCTAGCTGGCTGGAGCATGAAATCGTGCCATGTAATTTTTGCGTAACAAGATTATATACGATATAGAGTCCGAGTCCCGTACCGCCATTACTACGGGCAGTGGTGAAAAATGGTTCAAAAACTTTCTTGCACACCGTTTCTTCCATTCCTTTACCATCATCAGCATATTCAATGACTAACTGTTCTTCTTCCTCTCGAAAGGAGAACGTCAAGACACCTTCATCGGTAGAGGAATAGGCATGAACCAACGAGTTCATAATTAAGTTGGTTATAATCTGCACAAAAACATCGGGATAACTATCCCATTTTAGCTGTTCAGGACAATTGATCACCAATTGTAAGCGAGTCTTCTTTAAACGAGATCTCAATGTCAAAATAATTTCTTCTAAATAGAGTTGCACATTAAAGATTTGACGTTCTTCTACCATCTGATCAGTAGCCACATTCTTAAAACTGCGTACCAGTTTAGCAGCACGTGTTAGATTAACTTCTAGGGACTTTAATCCTTCTTCTTCATCAGAAATAAAATCATTCAACTCTTTCCTATGGACCTGTCCCTTAGCACACAATATAGAAAATTCATCAAGTATACTTCGTAAGTAGGATGCCATAGTAACGCTATTACCGAGAGGGGTATTAATTTCATGAGCCACTCCCGCCACCAATCCTCCTAATGCTGCCATTTTTTCTGACTGGATGAGTTGGTATTGGGTTTTTTGTAACTCTTCTAAAGTCTGTTGCAGGGATTCATTCATAGCCAACATTTCTTCATTCACAGACATCAATTCCTGGTTGCTAGCAGAAAGTTCTTGGGTTCTACGCTCAACTCTTCTTTCCATTTCATTATGGGCTTGACCTAATTTTTCTGCCATAACATTAAATTTTCTTGCAAGATCTCCAATCTCATCTTCGTATTCAATCTGTAATCTTTTCTCCAAATTTCCTTTTGCAATGTCTTCTGTTCCTTGACCTAATGCATAAATGGGTTTCGTTACGAATAAAACGATAAAACTAATCAATATCCACAAAAGGAGCAAGGTCAATAAAACGATAATAAGATCTGTGAATACTGCTTGATGCAAACGATTTTCAAGATAATATTTTGTGAAGCCAACAGTAACTGTACCGATGTTTCTTGCATCTTTAACGATTTCTTTTTCAACCATAGTTAAATTCTCAATAAAATAGATGGGATCACTATTATGTCTTCGATACATTTCTTGCTGATTGGCTGTAACGATCACCAAACCAATTTCTTTATCACGGAATAAAGCCTCACAGCTTATTGCTACGCCTAATTCATTATAATTCCAAAGAGGGTCCGAAAGACTCATTGCCGCAAGTTCAACCGTTACATCAATTTTACTATTTCGCTCATTCATAAGATGTTCTGACATAATTCTCATTCTTATAAATCCCATAAGAGACATGCTAAAAATGACTGCTATCAATATGAATACCGCCATACGTTGCCTGATTGTCATGGTTTTAATAACGTTAGAAAAAGATAATTGCGCAAAAGAAATTATATTTCTTTTCATTAGAGGCATAATATCCCTCCCTATCAATCATCATTAGCTAGACTACCCTTTAGCCGCTTTTAGGGATGGTCATATTGAGTCATAATTTTTTTTAAAGTTCCATCTTCTGTAATCATTTTTAAACCAATGTTAAAATCTTTAATTTTTTGCTCATAATTAGGTCTTTTTTTTGAAAATATACAATAAAATCCTTTTATGATTACAGGTGGTTCAATCGCAACGATATTATTCATTTCATTTGGAAATTCTTTCACCAAATATTGCTGAATCACATCTCTTTGTTCAAGTAATAAATCAATTCGTCCGGCAACTAACTTATTCAGATTGACATGCGGTGAGTCAGCGGGTTCTTTCGTTAGGTAGGTTGCTGCATCAAATTCATCACTGATCACCGCACCTCGTTGCGTGCCGATTCGATAAGGTTTCAAATCTTCTAAGTTGGAATAACTGATTTTTTTATCTTTCTTTTGAAAAAGTACTAATTCAGCTTTTCCAATCGGATCACTATAGCTCATTTTTTCTAACCGTTCTTTGCTATAATAGCCGATCGTAACATCACTCTCACCTTCCATGGTGACTTTAATCGTTCTTGCCCATGGAAGGTACTCTGCCCTTGTTTCATATCCTACTCTTTTAAAAGCTTCTTGGGATATTGCATACAAATAACCATCTCTTTTTTGTTCTTCTAAATAAAATATCACCATGTTAGATTGATTACTATTCACATTATTGTTACTATTCGCATCCGTGACAACAGATGAATTGTTTTTAGTCTGTCTCTGATCCACACTGCTGCCACATCCACTCATAGCAACCATGATGATCATTATTGTGGTCAATAATAAGATTTTTTTCATTAAAATCCCTCCCTCTAAATCAACCTTTACGTCAACATAAGTTTAGGGATATTGTTGTTATTAACCAATAATCATCTGTTCTTTTAAAAGATTAGCCAATTCTAACCCTTTTAGCATTTCAACAATTTTCAGTCCAAAAGCAAAAGAAGTACCAGGTCCACGTGAAGTAATGATCTTGCCATCAAGGATAACCGAAGCGGGAGAGGTGATATCGGCTCCTTTTAATTGTGGTTCACATCCAGGATAACAGGTTGCCGATTTTCCTTCGAGCAGGCCAAGCTTGCCTAAAATCGTCGGTGCAGCACAAATAGCTGCAACCCATTTGCCATCCGCTGCAAATTGAGTGATCTGCTTATTTAGCGCACTATGTTCATCCATATTTTTAGTTCCTTGTCCACCTCCGGGTAAGATTATCATATCAACCTGTGAATAATCAACATATCCAAACAAAACATCGGCCATGACTCGAATTTGATGAGCACCTACGACTTCTTTTCTTCCCATAATCGAAACCATTTCTACTTCGATATCGGCGCGCCGCAAAATATCAACAACACTGATTGCCTCAATTTCTTCAAATCCATCTGCCAAATGCAAACATACTTTCATTTTCTTCACACACCCTTTTCTTTTATTCCTGATGATAGTCTTTGGCTAATGCTTCTGTCACAAAGGAGATATGTTCTTGCAAGTCAACACCAAGCATCGCTGCACTTTGAATAATAGTCTCTCTGTTTACGGCTCGCGCAAAGGCTTTATCTTTCATTTTTTTCATAACAGATTTAAGCTGAACATTTGCCAAACTTTTATCAGGACGGACCAAGGCACAGGCAATAATGAAGCCTGTTAGCTCATCAACGGCTAACAAGGTTTTTTGTAACTGACTTCTTTCTGGGACCCAGTCTCTAGCATGAGATTGAATGTCAATGATGAATTGATCAGTATATCCATGAGGCGCTAATAAATTTCCAGTCTGATTGGTATGATCTTCAGGATATTTCTCAAAATCAACATCATGAAGTAATCCAACAGCCCCCCAATATTCTACATCGCCGCCAAATTTTCCAGCATATGCACGCATGGCAATTTCCACCGCCTGACAATGATTCAGTAAGGGTTTTTCCTTCACATGCTCTGTTAATACATTCCACGCTTTTTCTCTTGTTGTATCCATTAGTTACCTCCATAAACTAGCACTCAAATGAAATAAATTCCATCTAAATCCATTTTTTATCCATTTTTATACTTCCTTTTAGTGTAACAGTTTTCGTAGCTGATTCCAATAGAATGTATAAGATTCATCGTTTTATAAACCTTAATCCTTTCCATTAGATTTTCTTCATCAATAATACTTCATTTCCTTTTTGATTATAAATTAATCGATCACAAAACATTTTCATAATTAGAATACCTCGCCCACCTTCAGCCAGTAAGATTTCATCAAACTCTGCATCAAATTCTTCATCTTCCATGGTCTTTTTTAATTGGGTATTGATTTTTTCAGTACTAAAACCAGGTCCATTATCCTTGACTCTAAAAATCAATTGATTACCAATTTTTCGCGCTTTGACAGCGACTCGCCCACCAGCGCGAAAACCATTATTTAAGGCTTCATTCACAGCGACTTCCAGAAAACCTGCACAACTTGGTGCGTGACTTTCAATAAATTCACTAATTCCTACCTGTGCATACTCTAACTCTTTGTCATTTTGAATATGAAAAATCCTAGTCTCCTTATTTTCTAAAAGGATTTCAATACAAATGACAGAAAAATCATCCCGTCGTTCAGGACTTTGAGCCAATTCTTCCAGCCAAGTTTCATATTCCGAAAAATTTTCCTTCTTACATAAGCCACGAAATTCCATCAAATCAGATACGCCATCACTCATCATTCCATAAATTTCTCCAGATTGAAATGGCATTTTAAATGTTTGTACATCTGGACAATCAAGTAATCCTAAATAACAACTAAAGACTGGAACTAATGCACATTCCTCTGGTTTGGCAACGAAAAAAAGGTTAATACCACCAGTAACAACCGTAAGAATCATCGTTTGAAAATCAAATTCAAAATATAATAATGCTGCAAAAGATTCTTCGGCTAAGTACTGCACCATTCTCCGATTGATATACTGAAAATCCTCTTCTTCAATTTCCTTACCACTTAGCAGCTTATTATCCAGCAACATTTTAACCGTAGCTGTTTGCAAGGCAGTCGATACCCCATGTCCACTCACATCAACAACATACCCTCGCAGTTTTTGCTGTTTTTCAAACCATTTGTAATTAATCAAATCACCACTAACCGTCTGGTATGGTTTAAAAATACTATTTACTTTCACTTTTCTTCCTTTAAAAGGTAGCGGTAATGATTCCTGCTGTATCCGCGCTGCTAAGTTAAGTTCTTGCTGAGTAAATTGTTCCCGCTTGAGCAATTGTTCTTCTATATGCTTGCGATCTGTAATATCAACGATACTGATCGCTTTTTGCTTTGCACTGCCACTGATATCGGGTATCGGATACGAACGAAACCAGACCCATAATATTTTTCCGCAAGGATGGATGACTCTAAACTCTTCACTTGTATATTTATCCATATTCTGCCCATCACTTCGAAGACAATTCATCACTCTCTCACGATCATCAGGATAAATTACTTGAAAAACAGAATAATAATTTTCTAGCAAGCGCTGACTCGATTGTCCAACCATTTTTTCATAGGCAGGACTGACATATAGAATTTTTTCATGATCGCGAATGATAAAAATCTCATGAATATTCTCAGCTAGTTGACGAAATTTTTCTTCAGATGCTCGTAGTTTTTCTTCAGCTTGTTGTCGTTCCGTAATATCATCAAAACATTGAATGATACCATTTAATGCCCCTAACTCGTTTTTGATCAATGCAATTTTCTTTAGAATTTTTCGTTCGTGCCCTTGCTTGGTTTTGATACTGCTTATGATATTGGTCAATGGTGTAATATCATGTTCAGCAAATAGTCCGCATCGATCGTCCTCTGTCGTATGAATGATTTGGCAATAAGTTTGACCAATGGCTTCTGTTTCATCATAACCTGTTATCATCGCAGCTCTTTCATTCCAACTGGTAATCTTCCCTTCATTATCAATAGAGAAGATGCCGCTTGGCACAATCCTTAGTAAAAGCTGGGCATATTCTTTTTGTTCTTTAAGCTGTTGCTCCATTTTTTTTCGTACACTAATGTTTCTTGAAATACCAATTAGGCCTGCTATATTTCCTTTTTGATCATAAAAAGGAGTTTTTAATGTTTCAAAATCGTTGGTACACCCATCAACCATTGTAATTTTTTCTTCGTTCACTGTCGTAACGTTAGCCTGAAACATTTCTTGATCTTTTTCTCTATAATAATTAGCCAATTCAATATCTTTTACAAAATCCAAGTCACTTTTACCAATGATTTCTTCCTCATCTACCCCAAATAATTTTTGGACAAAAGCTTTATTCCCACCTAAAAAAACACTATTTACATCTTTGTAAAAAATTAAATCAGGTATCGTATCAATCATTGTTTGTAAAAACTTTTTTTGATTTGTAAGTTCAATTTCTAATCGCTTACGTTTCGTAATTTTCCTTGAGGTCCCCATCGTTCCAATGACTTCACCCTGATCATCAATAATTGGTGCTACATAAATATCAAGCCAGCGTGTACCACCTGTTTTTTTTTGGGCAAGTTGATCAAAACGTTGGGGCATTTTTGACTGAATCGCCAGAGTATCAGCTTTTGCACATTCAATTGCAAGATTTTCATCACAAAAATCAAAAATAGTTTTCCCAACAACTTCAGTACTCTTTACATCATAACGTTCTTCAAAAGATCGGTTAACAGTAATATATTTTCCATTTTTATCTTTCAACCAAGCTAGATAAGGCATGTGATCAAAGATAAGTTTAATTTTTTGCAACTGACTTTCGGCACTTTCATGATCTTCTACATTGTTCATAATCGATATGATCTTTCCCCTCCAGACTTCTTTAGTCATAGTCCTAGCCAGATATAGATTCGGCTCTAAGCTGAGATGGATCATCTCTTTGCCTAGAGCCAGAATCTTATATCAATCACAATTATTCCATTATTAATACTCGATCAAGTCGTGTTCGTTTAAATAGTTGCTCTACCATCCCTTGGGCACCAGTAATCACTATTTTCCCATTCTTTTCTTTAGTTCGTTTATGAATGGTAATCAGTACTCCAAGTCCTGTGCTATCAATATAAGTAAGTTCTGACAGATCAATACTAATCTCTGTCACTCCCTGCTCGATATGTTCCAATAGTTCATCTCGAAAAATAGAAGCATCTTGTGAATAAACCTTTCCCTTTAAAAACGCTTTTACATGGTTACCACTAACTTTAATAGAATGGTTCATGATTATACCCCTTCCTTAACTTTAAACTTTAAACCTTGTAATAAGACTTTGTAAGGTCTGAGCCATAGCACTCGTCTCCTCAGAACTTGCCGCGATTGTTTCCATTGTTGCTGTGGTTTCTTGAGTCGCCGCCGAAACCTCTTGGGCATCTCTACCTGTATTCTCAATGCTATCTGCAACTACTTCAATCAAACGTACAATGGTTTCTGAAGAAGCAACTTCATCATTAGTAACCTTGGCAATTCCATCTATATCATGTACCGTTTCTCCAACTGCTGCCATAATTTTTTCCAGTGATTGCTCAGCCCTTTTAACAGCTTCTACGCCTACTTCCACCTCGGTCAAACTATCCTTCATGGCAACAACTGCACTGCTTGTATTTGCAGTAATTTGATTAATTAAGCGAGAAACATTACTCGCTTCTGTATTAGACTGTTCTGCCAATTTTCGAACCTCTTCGGCAACAACGGCAAATCCCCTACCTGCTTCACCAGCACGGGCAGCTTCAATGGCGGCATTTAAGGCTAGCAAGTTCGTTTGATTGGCAATACCCGTAATTGTTTCATTAATCATTCCGATTTTCTCAGAATCCTCTTTCAGGAGGCTAATTATTTTTTCTGCTTCAATGGTCATGGTATAAATTGTATTCATACTTTGCATGGCTTCAGCAACTGTTAGTTTACCATCGTTAGCAGTTGTAATCGTAATTTCAGACTTTTCACTGGCTGACACGGCTTTGTCCTTAGCAATATGAATAAGGGATGATAATTCGATCAGAACCTGAGATGTTTCCATATTCGAACTAAATGCTTCTTCCATGGCGCCCGCTACATGCTGAGTTCGGGCAGCAATATGACCAGACGCCTCAGATACTTCCTCAGAAGAGGCTGCCATTTGCTGGGATGCTGCCGCTAATTCAATAGAACTATTTTTCACAGCCCTCACAATTTCCAGCTGGGATGCCATCATTGTATTGAAGGATTGACACAGTTGTCCAATTTCATCTTGTGTCTTAATCGATGCTGTCACCAACAGATTACCTTCACTTGCCTGAGACATTAAATGCTGAAGTTCTTTAACGGGAGTCGTAATGCTGCGCGCAGCAAATAAGGCCACTCCAATGCCAATGACCGCTGATAAAATAGCGGCTAGCATAGCGGCCGTTTTCGCATCTTCTGTTGCTTTGGTTGCTTTACTCGTAGCTTGCGCAATACGATCTTTGCGCAATTGTTTGGCTTCATCAACTTTTGCAATCAAGGCAATCGCTGTTGGTACCAACTCATTGACTGTAACTTGCATCACTTCTTCGGTCTTTCCTTGTTTATATAACCCAATCATTTTTTCAATGCCTTGACCATATTTCGCATGCAATGCTCCAGCATCGGAAAATACTCGTTTGGCGTCCTCCGCACGGGATTCTTTAGTGAGCACCGCAAGTAAATTGTTATTTACATCTGCCAATCGCTTGTATTCTGTAAGATATTGTTCTTTCCCATACAGTAAATAGGCTCTAATATTAGAGACTTCTGCTGTAGTATTATTGGCAACTTCCATTGTTTGTTCTAAGCGCGGCACATCAAAAACTTTAATATCATTAACAACTTCTTCTGCATTATCACACTGATAAATGGTATAGGAAAATCCGATTGCGGCGATTATAATTACCGCTAAAAAGTAAATGATCATTTTCTTTGATAAGGTCATTGTCATGTATATGCTGCTCCTACATAGATAGAAACAACTTTTCCCCCCTTTATTTGGCTTTGCTAAAAAAGCTAATATATTACTTAAAAATTACGAGTTCACTGGGGATTTAAAATGCTTTATCACTTATCACTCTCTTTTATAAAAGAAATTGTGAAGACTATTATCAATAATTCTTCAATCCTTAGAAAATTCCTGCAATATGGATCATTCTGATGAAAATAATACTAATTTCTCTTTTTTTAGCTTATATTGGTAAAAAAGTTTGCTCCTTATGGACTAAGGAGCAAACTTTTTTTTGCTTATCGTTAATTTTCTTCAAACTTTTTTTTAATAGCAAGTATCTCAGGAAGTGCCTTCATAAAAGCAAGGACCAGTTGAGGATCAAAATGATGTCCACTTGAATTCTTGATTTCTTGAATGGCATCAACTTCAGACCATGCTTTTTTATAAGGACGATCACTTGTCAAAGCATCGAATACATCCGCTAGCATAACAATACGGCCGGGTAGCGGTATATCCTCACCAACCAATCCATTGGGATAGCCTGTGCCATCCCATTTTTCATGATGAGTCAACGCGACCTGCCGCGCCAGGGTCAATATATCTGAAGAATGCTTACCAATAATTTTAGCACCAATTATTGTATGAGTCTTCATAATTTCCCATTCATCTTTATCTAATTTACCAGGCTTTAACAAAATACGATCAGGTATGCCAATTTTACCAACATCGTGCATAGGAGCTGCCTGTAATAAAAGTTCAGCTTCTTCCAGATCCATTCCAGCATAGAGTGCAATCAATCGTGAATACTGGCTCATTCTTGAAATATGGGTTCCTGTTTCTTCATCTCGATATTCAGATGCGGCCCCCAGACAATGAATAATCTGAAGTCGAGTTTCATGGATCTCAGCAGTTCGTTCTTTGACTTTTTTCTCCAACACCCTATTTTGATCAAAAAGAGCTAAATGAGTCTTAACTCTTGCTTTTACAATGGATGGACTAACAGGTTTAGTAATATAATCAACAGCCCCTAACTCAAATCCCTTAGTTTCATCATTGACTTCATCCATGGCACTGACAAAAATTACAGGAATATGCCGAGTCGATGCATTACTCTTTAACTGACGACACACTTCATAACCATCCATCCCAGGCATCATAATATCGAGTAATATCAAATCTGGCGGCTGAGGTGCCATGGCAACTTTTAAAGCCATTACACCATTGGTTACCACTTTAACCTGATAGGTTGGACGTAATATCTCACTTAAAACATCAATGTTTGCAGGCACATCGTCAACAACTAAAATGACTTGTTTTTCAACCTGATCCACAATTATCACCTCTATCTGTATTGCATACATAATTCGCTATCATTATTAAAATCTCATTTTCTATTCTATCAGTTTGGCAACCTCATTAAGTTGATTGAGAGCCCCTTCAAAATCATAGTGATTCATTAGAGTTTGGATTTTTTTAAATTCAGTCTGATAAATAGATGCGATCGGTAAAATTTTTAACTTCTCAAAAACAACTGTCGCTTCCATATCATAATTAGTCAAATATCCTTGCAAGCTTTCCAATAGGATTTTATCCTCCTCAGAAATTGTAGGATGATCAAATTCTCTTTCCTTTAGCACTGAAGGAATTACATCGGGTGCACTGTCTTTAAACCATCGAATGGAGTCTAATACTTGAAGTAAATTTTTGTATAAATTCTCCATCTGCAAGGCCATCTTTTCATGCATTCCATCATTTGTATAATTTTCCATTTTTTGCACTTCATGATATAGATCATCAGCGCCAATCGTACCAGCTACACCTTTGAGCGTATGCAAACTCATTTTTAGCACTGCATGATCCCCTTCTTGCAAAGTTTTCTGAAGAACATCCACTGTCTTCTCATGATTTTCAAGAAATTGTACAAGCAGCTTACGATAGAGTTTTGTATTGCTACTAACTCGTGCCAAGCCAGCTTCCACATTAATGCCTGCTAACTGAGGAATAACAATAGGTGATTCCTCTTTCGTCCCTAAAAATTCCTTATTTTGCATTGGCTTTAATCGAACAGATTGTGGCTTAACCCATTTGTGAAGGGTATTGAACATTTGCTCGATGGCAATAGGCTTAAAAATAGAATCATTCATTCCCGCTGCAAGATATGCCTTTATTCGATCGACAACAACATCAGCAGTCATAGCGATAATGGGTAATTCATGCACGGGATGGTCACGTCGTATAATTTTGGTTGCTTCTAAACCATCCATTTCCGGCATCTGAATATCCATTAATACTCCATCAAACTCTATTTCTCTCACCAACTTCACAGCTTCCCGGCCATTTCTAGCAACAGTTACAATGATGTTTCGATCTTCCATGATTTCTCTTGCTACTTGTAAATTGATTTCATTATCCTCAACCAATAAGATTTTTACTCCTTGTAAGCTGTTCCATCCCTCTGGGTCTGAGAACATCCTTGGCAGAGAGCAAAGAGGTTGGCGATTGATTTTACCAAATAACTCCATCGCAGCATTAAACAACACGGATGGCGTAATCGGTTTAACTAAAAAGCCTTCTAAATTTAGCTCCTTCGCTTGTTGTCTGACATCATCACCACTATATGAAGTTACCAATATAATCGGTAT
The DNA here is from genome assembly GCF_042610375.1 of Pelosinus sp. sgz500959. Lineage (NCBI taxonomy): Bacteria > Bacillati > Bacillota > Negativicutes > Selenomonadales > Sporomusaceae > Pelosinus > Pelosinus sp. sgz500959. The sequence goes on along the minus strand of NZ_JBGJZL010000005.1, from coordinate 356,392 downwards.
CGTCGTCATTTGCATTTGTTCTCGTATGTACCGGGCTGTTTCAATCCCATTCATGTCAGGCATCAGCCAATCCATTAGGATTAGATCAAAAGGTTCTTCCTGTTCTTCTATCAATCGTCTAATGCCTTCTTCCCCCGAAGTTGCCAAAGATACTCGGAAAGTTAACCGCTCCAGCATTTCTTTAAAAGCTAAACAAGAACTCTCATTATCATCAATCACTAATACTTTGAGATCATGCAGGTCACTTTGGGAAAAACATTTTGCCTCTTCCTCACCATAAGAACCAAAGTGAGCTGTAAAAATAAACTCGCTCCCCTGGCCAGGCGAGCTTTTCACATGAATAGCTCCTCCCATCATTTCGACCAACTGTTTGCTAATCACTAGACCTAAACCAGTCCCTCCATATTTGCGTGTTGTCGATCCATCAGCTTGGGTAAAGGCATTAAATAAACGTTTTTTTTCTTCTTCTTTCATGCCAATCCCCGTGTCACGTACGATAAATTCCAGTTGAACTCGATTTGATCCTTCTGTTATCACTTTTACAAAAATAACAACCTCGCCTTGATTCGTGAATTTTAATGCATTACTTACAAGATTCAACAAAATCTGTTTCAAACGATGGGGATCGCCCATGAGACGCATGGGTACATTTTTAGCGACGTTCAATACCATTTCCAAACCTTTTTCCTCAGCTTTAGAATTTAGAATGGTGATGATATCTTCAAGTACTTCCCATAAATTAAACTGTATATTTTCCATATCCAGCTTCCCTGCTGAAAATTTAGAGAAATCAAGAATATCATTGATAATCCCCATCAATGATTGAGCAGAAACGGAAATTTTATGTAAATAGTCTTGTTGCTTAGGCATCAAATCAGTCTGTAATGCCAGATGTGTGAGTCCAATTACAGCATTCATTGGAGTGCGAATTTCATGGCTCATATTTGCCAAAAAATCACCTTTGGCTTTATTACTAAGCTCAGCTTCTACTTTGGCTTGTAACAACTCTTCCTCCATCTTCTTTTGCTCAGTAATATCTTCTTTAATAGCAATAAAATGGGTAATATGACCCGCGGCATCCATAATCGAAGAAATAGAAGCTCTCTCCCAATATCGGCTACCTTCCTTCGTTTTATTAAGAAAATCCCCTCTCCATATATTCCCTGATAAGATGGTTTCCCAAAGTTCTTGATAAAAAGAACGTGGTAAGGTTCCTGATTTTAATATTCTAGGATTTTTCCCGATCACTTCTTCTGGCTGATAATGAGTTTTTTCGCAAAATCTTGCATTTACATATTCAATTTTGCCTTTTCGATCTGTTATGACGACAGATACAGGACTTTGCTCTACAGCTTGAGAGAGTTTGCGTAATTCTTTATCTACCTTCCGGTGTTCAGTGATATCTTCGCCAGACGCAAGCAAACCAATGGGTTTACCTTTTTTATCATAAATTAAGACATTATGCCAAGCTATTAATTTCTCAGTACCATCTTTCAAACGGATTAGAGTTTCATAAAACTCTACAAGTTCAATTTCTTGATTCATCATTTGACGAAATTCAGTTTTTTTATTTTCTGCGTCTTCTTTGGAAACAACAGATGTAAACCAATTTTCCCCTATTAACTCTTCTTCACAATATCCAAGTAACCTATATCCTGCTTTATTAAGTAAATTTATATTTTCATCTTCATTAATAACGACAATGATAGACCCTGCAATATTAAGATATCGTTGAGCTTTTTCTTGTTCTGTCCGTAATGCTTCTTCTCCTTGTTTACGTTCAATGAGTAAGGCAAGTTGTTCACCAATTTGCTCAGCAAAGGTCAAGACATCATCACCAAGTTGCCCCATATGCTGAGCAAAAAATTCCAGAACAGCGACGACTTCTCCTTTCACAATAACAGGAAAAGCAAAACCAGCATTAATACCAAGAGAAATCGCTACTTTAGCACGAGGAAAATTAGAACTTTCAGCAATATTTTCAATGAGAATAGCTTTTTTTGCCTTCAATACCCTGCCTGGTAATCCTACTTCCAGCCCAAAACGCATTTCTTCCGTATGTTTTATAAAAGGTTGATAGGCATTTTGATCTTGCAAATACCACATACTGGCAGATACCATTTCCTCAGGATTTTCAAGAGAAATGACATGAACATGACCAATAGGCCATTGCATATTTTCTGCAATGCTGCGAATAGCGATTGATAAAACCTCATCCGGATTGTCATCAGCATTAGCTGCACTGGCAATTTTTTTTACCAGATGGGCACGCTCCTCACTACTACGCAGCAAACGATTGGCAACTTCTAGTTCTGCTGTCCGTTCTTCAACCAACTCTTGTAAGTGTTTGCGATATTGTTCTAATTCCTGTTCATTCTGTACACGTTTCATAAAACTGCGCGCTAATACATAGCTAACACTGACAACTCCAAAACATAATATAATCCATAAAATGACGAATGGTTCTACCATTACTTTTAAAATTTCATCATTTTGCAAAATATTAATGATCGTTCGTTTTTCATCTTTATAAAAACCACCGACAATTAATGTTACAATGCTAACCAAAGGTAAAAAGATCATTGCAAAAACTTTTAAAAAAAGTTTTTTATTTTTCTTTTTTTGCTTAATGATTGAATCCATATCTTAACACCTCATTACAGAATAAGAACAACTACGATTCAGATGAAGGTCAAACTCTAATTAAATCAAGTTTTTTAGTATTTAGCTTTCAATAAACCCCATTAAGCACTATCTTTTAAAATAGTGCTTTACGATTATGGCTATACTCAAATTCTATCTCCATAATAATCGCTACTGTAGATTCCAGATCCATAGCCGAATCTTTAGTACTTTCACGACCTTTTTCAATCCGATTCCAAATCGTAAGAAGTAATTCTCGCGTGCGCTGTAGTCCATAAATATAAAAAGGTTTCTTGAACATAAAATTAACAAAGAAATTTTCTAGTAAAATATCTGCTGATTTATCGATTAGCACTTCTTCACTAGTCATCTTAGCATCTAGTAGCTCATAATTATCATAAAAAATTTTATTTAATTGCTGACCTACTACATCATCTTGAGGCAACTCTTTAATTTTTTGAGCAGTTTCTATTATGATCTGCAAACGCTCGCTTATTTCTAAGCTCCGCGATTGCATAATATCGATAAAATGCTGTTCTATTTCAAAGTAATAACGTAAAGGATTGCTAGCAGATTGTTGTTGAGGATAAACATAAACTACATCATGGTTCGGTTCGATATGAATTGGTTGATGCTCTGAACGAATGATTCTCAATGGTTCCATACGGCTTGCTAATTTAATCACTGCAGGGCAGCTAAAACTAAGGGTCAATTCAGTACCGCGTGCCGTGTTCATTGGATAACGCGGATAAATCTGACACACATGATCAAGATGATCATGTCCTGCCTCTCTTTGTAAACGACAATGATGATCTTCTGCTAAAAACCAACAACCACCACTTGCTTTTTTCCTTATATAAGCATATTCATCTAATCCACTTTTTTCGGCAAGAGGTATAAAAATTTTCTCAAATTCTTCACCTCGATTAGTTGCCATGAATAAATTAGAATTTCGCTGATAACTTTCTTCATTGAGTGTAACTGACCACTCTTTGCGGCAACAAGAGCCACACATTTCACAAGAAAATGCCTTTACAATATCAAGATAAATATACATCAAATATTTCCACCCTAACTCTCTTTTATATCTATTTTTCTACATTCATTGCCATTATCCCTTCATCATTTTTTTCAATAGGATACATAAGAAATAATTAATAATTTGAATTATTCAGAGGAATTTATTGTGAGATGTCGAAATGATAATGTGATCAAATTTTAAGAAGGGACTCACAATCATTTGAATATACAATCTCGTGTGTCGATTTTACTATTTATTCTATTAATCAATATAATCACTATACAGCCAGCCAGTGCAACGATTCATAATTCAACAGAAATTCTTGTCCTCCATTCTTATAGCCCTGACTATGAATGGACGCAGACCATTCAATCTGGCATTGAAAGTGTCTTTAACCCACAAATTAATAGTTATCGGATGCGTATTGAATATATGGATGTTGGTCATAGTCCACAACTTTTGGACAGGAAACAGCTTCCTGAATTATACAAAGAAAAGTTTTCCAATTCTCATTTTCGTGTAATTATTGCATCGGACAACACAGCTTTGGATTTCTTGCGTCAGTATCGCGATGAGATTTTTCCTGGTGTACCTGTTGTATTTTGTGGGATCAATGGGTATGAGGAAAGTATGATTGAAGGACTTGACGGTTTTACTGGTATCGCAGAGGATAATGATTTCTTAGGACTTTTTACTATTATAGATAAATTAACATTCTCTCTCCAGCGAATTGTCATTTATGGTACCCCTGGGGATTCTTCCTATATTGCTAACGTGGGTCATATCAGAAAATTATTACTGGATTTTCATCCCAAGTATCAGATTGAATTTCGAGAATTTCCCAACTTAGATGGTTGTATTGAAGATGCAAAAAAACTCTCTCCATCTAGTGCAATTTTAATGGTGGGCAGTATGCATACTGCCGAAGGCGAAAGCATCAACTTACAACGTGCGAATGAAATTATGTCAGACTCCGTCAATATTCCGATTTATACAGCTTGGGACTTCGCTGTAAATCATGGAGCGATTGGCGGTCTTGTGATTAGTGGAGCTGATCAAGGTAAAATCGCTGCCGAAATTGCTCTTCGCATTCTTCACGGACAAGCCTTACCAACGATTGCGGTAAGTCGCAATGTAGGTAACATCTACATGTTTGACCATCATCAACTGACTCGCTTTGGCCTAAAAGCCACTCAACTTCCTCTAAATTCTTTGATCATAAATTCTCCTGATAAGACTTATAAAATCAATCGCACTATTATTTGGGTCGGTATTTGTTCTTTGGGCATCCTTTCCATTGCAGTTTTTTTCTTAATCAGAAATATGCAACGACGCAAAAAAGCTGAACACGCTCTCTTACAATCCCAAGAAAAATTTTCGAAAGCATTTACCCACTGTGCTGATATTGTAGGTATCGCCACATTAGCTGATGGGCGTTATCTTGAAGTAAGTGAAGCTTTTTTTGATACGTTTGGTTATACTCATGAAGAAGTCATTGGCAAAATATCCACTGGATGGAATTTGGGAGAGGAAGAATCTGATACCTTTCCTTTATGGCTGAGTATCACAGAACGTGATAAACTCTTTGAGAATTTAAATACTTATCGAATGTTTAGGAATTTAGAAACCTCTTGGTGTACTAAATCTGGCGAAGTTCGAATTGGTCTATATTCTGCTGAAGTTGTCGAGATCGGCGGCAATCCCTGTATTATTTATGCTTGGCATGATATTACAGCTCGAAAATGGGCAGAAGAGGCTTTACAACAAGCGCATGATAACTTAGAAACCAAAGTCGAACAACGCACTCACGAACTATTGTCACTCAATCAAGAGCTTATTGCCATGAATGAAGAATTACAACATACCAATCAAGAACTTGAAAATGAGATTACAGAACGGCAGCGAATTGAGAAAGAATTGTCTAACAGTAATCTGAAATTAACCGAAGCAATTAATGAGTTACAAAATATGCAAGATTATTTGGTGGAGTCAGCCAAAATGGCTGCTCTTGGAAATCTTGTCGCTGGCATTGCCCATGAAGTCAATACTCCTGTTGGAGTTGGGTTAACAGCGGCCTCCCACTTACAAGAACTAACAAATGAATTCAATAATTTATGTAAGCACGGCTCTCCTCGGCGTCATGATTTAATTAACTATCTCGATGAACTCCATGAAACTGCCACCATTATCGTAAATAACTTAGACCGTGCTGGCAAGCTCATTCAAAGTTTTAAGCAAGTTTCTGCTGATCAATCCAGTGAAATCAGTCGTGTATTTAACGTAAAAAACTATCTCGATGAAATTATTCTTAGCATACAACCTCAATTGAAAAAAACAAGCCATCAGATCACGATCGAATGTGATGAAAATCTTACTATGAATGGATTCCCTGGGGCCCTTTCACAAATTATAACGAATCTGATTATGAATTCGATCATCCATGCCTATAACCCCGGCACCCAAGGAAATATCAAAATTTTGGTCAAGACAAATGATAAACAAATTATCTTGCTTTATATAGACGACGGCAAAGGAATGGATAAAAATGTATTATCCAAAATATTTGATCCTTTTTATACGACCAAACGTGGTCATGGTGGAACAGGACTTGGATTACATATTGTATATAATATCGTAAAGCAACGCTTTAAAGGAACTATACTATGTGAAAGTCAACTTGGGCAGGGTACAAAATTCAAAATTTGCTTACCCTTCATAAAGGAGGATTTATCCAGTGGATTCATTAAATAGTTTTCTTTTTGAAGAAGATGAACTACAAATTCCTCTCCCAAAGGAAATTAAAACACGTTCACAGACAAACAATGGTTGGAAAATCCTCATTGTGGACGATGAAGAAGATGTACACACAGTAACACGTTTAGCCTTACGTCGATTAATCTTTGAAGAACGACCTATGGAGTTCTTAAGTGCCTATTCAGCTGCCGAGGCCAAAGTTCTCCTTCACATTCATTCTGACATTGCAGTCATATTACTTGATGTCGTCATGGAAGATGACAATGCAGGTCTGTCCTTAGCGAGTTATATCCGAAACGAACTTGCAAATACCATGGCACGTATCATTATTCGAACAGGTGCCCCTGGACAAGCTCCTGAGGAACATGTGATCATGGATTATGATATCAATGACTATCGTGAAAAAACGGAGCTCACTACACAACGTTTACGAACTGCAGTCATAACAGCCCTCCGTTCTTTCCGTGATCTTGCCTTAATTGATACCCTCAACCTTGAAATTGAAGAAACACAAAAAGAACTTGTCTTTGCCTTAGGTGAAATTGCAGAATCTCGTTCTGCTGAAACAGGTAATCATGTAAAACGAGTGGGTGAAATTGCTAAAATTTTAGCATCAAGTTATAAATTACCTGATTCAGAAACTGAAATCATACGTCTCGCCGCTTCTATGCATGATTTAGGTAAATTAGCAATTCATGATTCCATTCTAGCTAAACCTGGCTCTTTAACCTTAGAAGAATTTTCAATTATGAAAACACATTCTAAAATGGGTTATGAAATGCTCAGAGCCTCTAACAGACCTTTATTACAGACCGCTGCCATCATTGCCTACCAACACCATGAAAATTATGATGGAACAGGCTATCCCCAAGGCCTAAAAGGAAAAGAAATTCACTTATATAGCCGAATCGTTGCCATTGCAGATGTTTTTGATGCCTTAGGTAACCAGAGAATTTATAAGTTGCCATGGCCAAATCATAAAATTAAAGACTATATTCGTGAAGAGTCAGGTAAAAAATTTGATCCCCAAATTGTGAATTTATTTTTTAAAAATTTTGATACAATTTCATCAATCCGTGAAATGTTTCCAGATTAGAAAAATCCTGTAATACCAGTCTTTGTGAACTGGTATTACAGGATTTTTTTAAATCTGATAATTTTTAAGCTTTGCCAATCTTACCACATTGGATAAAAGATTCGCCAGCCATCATAGAGACTGCATCAAATAATCTCATTCTAAATGTCCCTACGCCATCAAGAGGTTGTAGAGAATGCTGCGCTACTTCACCAGCAATCCCCATTGTCATGATTCCTGCTGCGGCTCCTGTAAACCAATCATTTGCGGCACCACAGAAACAAGCAATCAAAGTTGTTGCCATACACCCTGTACCCGTTACTTGTGATAACATGGGATGTCCATTATCAATGCGAAGAATTCTGTCACCCTGAGCGATGATATCTTGTTTTCCTGTTATCGCAATAACAGATTGAAGCTTTTGGGAAAGTTCTTGAGCCACCGTTTCTCCCTCTTCTGTACTTGCCACAGAATCTACGCCTTTTATGGTTTCTTCCAACCCAGCGATAATTTTAATCTCTGACATATTGCCACGAATGACAGATGGGCAAACTTCGCGAATAATTTGCTGAGCTGTGACGGTGCGCAATCGAGTTGCACCTACCCCAACAGGATCAAAGATAATAGGAATCCCTTGTTGATGAGCCTTTTTCCCTGCCGCTAGCATGGATGCAATTGTACGAGAGTTTAGAGTCCCCATATTAATAACAAGAGCTGAAGCAAAACTTACCATTTCTTCCACTTCATCAATATCTTCTGCCATGACTGGCGATGCACCAATAGCCAATGCCATATTGGCACAATCGTTGACTGTCACATAATTAGTAATATGATGAATTAACGGTTTCTTCTCTTTTAATGCAACGAGATTATTGGCTATACTTTGTAAGATTTCCATTGTTTTGTATACCCCCATATGATTTTATAAAAGAGTGCTGTTACCAACATGACTGGGATGGTTGCACCGAGTACAAACTCCATTTGAATAAATTGATAATACAAGGCTACCCCCAGTCCCCAAACGCCAAAGGCTGACCAGTTAACAAGCAAATCTGATTGGACTTTTCGATTTTTAATAATAAAGTACTCTGTTAATAATATGGCAAACAAAGGAGCAAATACTGACCCAATCGCAATTAAGAAATTCTCATATTGTATAATATCTACCCATAATGCCAATAAAGTACCAATCATCGTCATGGCCAAAGCCACATATTTTTCATTTAATTTTGGAAAAATATTAGCAAAACTGACACCAGCTGAATATGCATCCAAGAAAGTTGTCGTTACAGTAGAAAGTATAACAATACCAAGTGCTGATAAACCTAAATTAGCGGCTAACATCATAGCTGAAGGTTCAGGATCTCCAGCTATAATCGCGGCTCCGAGTCCGATGGTATACATCCAAGAACTTCCTGCAAAGTAACCAAGCCCACTCCCTATCGCTGCACTCTTTTTATTTTTAGCAAATCGAGTATAGTCAGCAATCAGTGGCAACCAGGATAAAGGCATGATGACACTCAGTTCCAAAGCCTCACCAAAAGATAAGCCACCTACAGCAGGTTTACTAAAAACTGTATTATCTTGAAAAACGACAGTACTAAGCACTACAGTTACCCCAAATAAAAGAACAACAGCCACCATATTGGCTTTCTTTAGACCACCTTCTCGCCCAAGAGCGATCCATAAGACTACAAGTCCTCCAATTATTAGATTCCATAATTGAAGTCCATCCATTCCCCACATGACTTTACTAATTTCATTGGCTGAGTTCGCTGCTGAAATAATCATCACTGCCGTCCAGCCAACCAACTGTAAAACATTAAGTACCGAGAAAAGATAAGAACCATAGATACCAAAAGAAATACGAGTCGATACAATGGCCGGAATGCGTTCTTGGGTACCAATCATTCCAGCGAATACCAAAAGACTAGTCCCGACTAAATGGCCAATCAGAATAGCTGCTAATCCGCTCTGAAAGCCAAGAGGGGCTAAAAGCCCTCCTGTTAAAATTTCCGCAATGGATACGGCTGCGCCAAACCATAAGAAAAGATAATGATTAAAATTTAGCAAACTATTTTCACTCATTCGATAACATACCTGCCTTTTGATATAAATTGTAAAAATGATGCACTGGACCTACCCCTTTACCAATGGCAAATGAATGTTCAATAGCTGTGGTAATATATTCCTTGGCACGTGCAACGGCCTCATCAGCAGTCCATCCATTCGCCAAATTAGCAGCAATGGCAGCCGAAAGTGTGCAACCTGTACCATGGGTATTTTGGGTCTCAATACGCTTACTTTCTAAATAGTGATAACTCGTACCGTCGAATAAAATATCAGTCGCATCTCCAACTCGATGTCCACCCTTTAATAAGACATAGCTAGGCCCAAGGCGATGGATGATCGCCGCTGCTTCTTCCATTTCCTTCAGACTGTCGATTTTCATATGAGCAATTTCTTCTGCTTCCGGTATATTAGGCGTTACAATGGTAGCGAGTGGTAATAAATCTGTTAACAGAGCATCAACTGCATCTGGCTGTAATAAATAATAACCACTTTTTGATATCATCACTGGATCAATTACAATATTCTGTGGCTTATACTTGGCCAGTCCAGCAGCAATCGTCCGAATGGTTTCGGTCCGAGAAACCATCCCGATCTTTACTGCATCGACTTTAATATCGTCAAAAATAGCTGCGATTTGTTTTTCAATCACATGAATATCAATATCTTGCACTGCAAATACACCTTGAGTATTTTGTGCTGTTACCGCTGTAATGACACTCATGCCAAACACTCCATGGGCCGAAAAGGATTTCAAATCTGCCTGAATTCCTGCGCCGCCACTGGAATCTGAACCTGCTATTGTCAATACTTTCTTCATATCAATTCCCCCTTTATATTATAAGAAAAGACTTGGCTTGCTCCAAACCTTAGTACCCCTGCTTGGAATCAAAAAAATTAAAAGCTCATCCGTAAGGATGAGCTTTTGCAACAAACAAAACCTGATCACGATCCCTACGCTGGCATTATCCAGATCAGGTTAAAGGGTCATAATGGACTATTCTTTCCGATTCATCTTACCATACTTGAATTATATTCTCAACTATAGCTCTACAAATACGTAAGTCCCAAATATAATTCAGTCTCACCTGCAGTAAATTTCATATTTATTTTTGAAACTTCTTTTTTGTACACGATAAAATGATTCAAGCCCACAATCGTAAATGGTGGTGTTATCATATAGTGATTATTCGTACCTGCCAGTAAAGCTTTAGCTCGACCAGCAATCATATTCACCATCTCAGCAACCCCATCATACAGCTCATCATCAAGTAACTCAAGAGGACTATTTCCTGTCATATAAGAAACAATCATGGCGGCATGCTCTTTATTAAGAGTCAGATGCAACATGGCATTCCTGATCCCTTGAATAAACATGACCCCTGTAATATCACCGCTACTTGGCTGGCAGTTATCGATATTTTTAGTCACATGGCAAGTTTCCATACCAGCCATCATGCCAAATACATCAAAAACAGCTTGAGCTAAGCACTTTTGCAAAAAATCTTCTGCTACTTTGCGCTCCATAACCCTATACCCCTTCCCCAATACACTCAATAATTTTCTTAATTAATTCCTCTATACTAAAGGGCTTCACCATATAGTTGATAGCCCCAGCCTGAATGGCTTTTATAATATTTTCTTTTTCACTTTCTGTTGTAACCATCATCACTGGTAAATGTTTCAAGGATGGAGTTTCTTTTATCTTATGTAAAAAATCTAATCCATCCATGCCTGGCATATTCCAATCTAATAAAATTAATTTTATATTGTCGGTGGATTGCTCTAACATAGCAAGTGCCTCCATACCATCTCCTGCTTCTAACAATTCATAATCTAATAATTCTACACCATTGCGAATTATTTTCCGAATAATAGCTGAATCATCAACAGATAATATTTTCATCCTTTACCACCCCTTACTCTATAAAAAACGGTATTTTTATACTGCTTGACATCATAATCTTCCTTATAGTCAAAAAACACTTCCGAATTACCTAAAATCAAAATTCCATCTTGTACTAAAGAGAAGGATATTTTCTTGAAAATCTCTTTTTTAAAGCTCTCAGAAAAATAAATAGCAACATATCTGCAAAATACCAAATCAAATTTACCAAAATTACTAAAACTTTTTTGCAGATTAAACTGAACAAACTGAACAGCATTTTTTATTTTTTCATCTAACGCCCAAGTCCTTCCTTCTTGCCTAAAATAACGATCACGATAACTAGGATCAAGTCCACGGGCCATAGAAATACTATCATATTTACCTCTTTTAGCCATTTGCAATACAGTACTTGATATATCCGTCGCCAAGATCTCAAAATGTCCTAATGTAATATCCTTAATTCCATGTCGCTCTAAATACGTATCAATACACATAGCAATAGAGTAAGGTTCTTGACCTGTAGAACATGCAGCGCTCCAAATTCTAACTCGAAAGCGTTTACCTTGTCTAATCTCTTGTATATAACGTTCTAATAAAGTCTCCGTCATGAATTCCCATGGAGTTTTTTCTCTAAACCAGAGAGTTTCATTCGTTGTTAATGCATCAATAACATCCTCAGCTAAGGCTTTATTTTTTTGTTGACTAAGCATTTGATATAATTCTTCAAAACTTTCCAAGCTAAATTTAACGAGAAATTTTGACAGTCGACTTTCAATTAAATAAGCTTTATCATCTCGAATACTAATACCACATTGTTCTTCTATATATTTTTGAAATAGTATAAAATCATCTGAGGATAAATTCCCATTCATCAATATAACCACCTTACTTTTCACTCAATGTCTGTATTCGCTCTCCTATAGATCCCAAATCAACGCTCTCATCAGCAAGTCCAGCCTCAACCACAGAAGACGGCATACCATATACAACACATGTACTTTCGCTTTGGGTAATGCAATAACAATTACATGTTTTTTTCATTTCCATTACCCCCATCTTACCATCCCGCCCCATACCAGTTAAGATAATAGCCAATACATTTTTTCCTTTGCACGCTTGAGCAACGGATTGAAATAATACGTCGGCTGAAGGACGTAGACCATTGACATAAGCTTCATCTTTTAGATCTACAATCAACTTATTACCAATTCCATTTTTGACCATCATATGTTTTCCACCAGGTGCAATTAAAACCTGAGCAGCACTAATCAAGTCGCCCTGCTGAGCTTCCGTTACCTGTATATCACATTTTTGATTTAACATACTCGCTAAAATTTTTGTGAAATCTTTGGGCATATGTTGCACAATCAGGATCGGTTTCTTAAAATGGGGAGGTAATTTGACTAAAACCGACTCCAATGCATCGGGACCTCCCGTTGATGCAGCGATCACAATCAAATCCAATTCTCCTGATCTAATTTTGGGCTGTACTCCTACTGTTTCATTACTGAGTGTCAAGGATGGTGTAACTCCAATTTTTTTCACCTGAATCGCTAAAAAAAGCGCTTGTAAAGTTTTACCCAAAATTTCAATATTTCTTTCGATATTACCGTCTTGAGGTTTCATGATAAAGTCAAAAGCACCATGTTTTAGCGCCTGTAATGTATGAGTTGCACTCTCTGGTCCCTCACTACTAATCATAATCACAAAAGTATCACTATATAATTTTTTTATTATAGCTAATACTTCTAAACCGTCCATACCAGGCATAACCACATCTAAAAGAACAACATCAAAAGACTGTTGTTTTAGATAATCTAAAGCAATCTCACCATTCGAAGCAGTTTGTGTGGCAACGGCGATCTCTGTATGATTGACTGTCGCTGACAAGATTTTACGATAAACGATTGTATCATCAACAACTAGCACTTTTAATTTTCCCACTTGCTACACCACCAATCTAGTATCATCTAGAACTATACTTTAAATCGTTTGGCTAACCCCTCTAGTTTAGTCGAAACCTCAACAAGTTCATCAGCTGCTCGACTTGCTTCAGCCCCTTTAATTGCAGTATTATTAGACGCTTTATTAATTTCATTCATACTGCGCGATATTTCTTCGATATTTACGGCAATTTCCTGAGAATTTTTAGAAGCAGCATCCATACGAACAGATGCCCTCTCAATATTTTTTGCTACATCTCCTGCTGCAATTGATAATTCACTAACCGAACGAGCGATATCTCTCACACCTTGATTCGTTTCCACGGCGCTGCGCGATACATCCCGAGATTTTTCCGCAATATCCCCAATTTCATTTGTAATTAATTTTACTTGCTGAGCAGCTGCAATAACAGATGTAGACATATCACCAACAACAGCTGATTGCTCCGTTACGGATGCTGCAATATTATTAGTATTTTCGTTTATTGTTTGAATCACTTCTGTAATTCCCGCTACAGCTTTTACAGCATCTGCCATTTCCTCTTGCATCGTCTCAATTTGACTTGCAATTTCATCTGTTGCTCCTGCAGTCTGTTTCGCCAGTTCTTTCACTTCGCTAGCGACAACAGCAAAACCTCTGCCTGCATCTCCTGCCCCTGCTGCTTCGATGGCTGCATTGAGAGCCAGCATATTTGTCTGATCAGCGATATCATTAATTAAATTGACAATCCGCCCTATTTTCTTTGATAACTCGCTCAATTTTCCAATAATAAGACTTGTTTCTTTAGCCCTCAAATTTGCATCTTTCGCTACATTAATTGACCCTTCACAATTCTTACTGACTTCATTCAAAGCAATATTAATTTCTTTAACTGCAATCACTACATTTGACACAGAACCCGAAACATCCTGAGCTGAATTCGAGACGACATTAATCCCTCCTGATATCTGCTCAACTAAAAGACTGACTTGCGCCAAATTGACGGATGCCTGCTCTGATGCTGTTGCCAAATTGTGAATGGTCGCTGAAATTTCCTCTGTTGCAACAGATATGGTATTTATATTCCCACTCGTTTCCAGTACTGCATTAGCAGCATTCTTGACTCCGAGAGTAATACTCCCCGTGGCATCACTAGCCCCCCCAACCACAGCACTCATTTCTTCACTGTTCGCTGCTACTGTTTCCGCAACAGCTAGCATGCTACTAGAAGAATTATTTAAAATGACTGTAGTATCATGAATTTCTTTTGTCATTTGCCGCATAACATGAATCACTTGATTGAAAGATTTCATGAGTTGCCCCATTTCATCTGTTGAATTTACTTTCCCTTGTATAGTAAGATCTCCTAGTTCAACTTCAGCCATCAACGCTTGTAATTTTTTCACTGGACTGGTAATTTGCCGCGTCATAAAATCAGCTAATACAATCGCAATTAAAATACCAGCTACAATTAGGATCAACATATTGCGAATCGCATTTTTAACCATTAAGCCATTACTTTCTGATTTTTTCCTAGCATCTTCTGTTTTTAAGTCCATTAATTTATCAATACTCGTACTCATATCTATGGCTAGTTGGTTACCAGCGTTAAGAGATATGGTATGTGCTTTTTCATTTTCACCACTTAATACCAGACGTAAAAATTCTTCACGTGCTCGAATCCATTTTACTTTAATTGCTTGCATTTTGTTAAACTCTTGGCGAAGTTCTTCAGAATGAATACTTTTTTCAAAGATTTTCAAACTTTTCTCCATATCGGCATCAAGTTCACGGATATTTACAATATATTGATCAATTTTTTCTTTATCTTTTTCCATTGTTGCTTGTCCAAGGTTAACGCGTATGCGATGAAAATCCATAGCAGCTCCTCCAAGCTCACTGAGCGGGGTTGTATTAACCTCATATAATTCTTTATCAACGACTTCTATATCTTGAATACTTTTAATACCAACAATGCCAATCAAACCAGCAACGATGACAAGTATTAAAAAACTCATTCCAAGTTTTTTTGCTATTTTTAAATTATGCAACCAATTCATTCACTAAACTCCCCTTTCTATCGGATAACTTGCTTCTGTTTGAATAATCGCTGAAAGATCAAGAATTAATAGAATTTCATCCTCAAGCTTAACCACCTCATGGATAAATTTTTTCTCAAAATCAGCAATATTCGCGGGTACAACTTCACACATATCTGGAGTAACGTCAATCACGTCACCTCGTTTATCAATAAAAAAGCCAACTTGGTCAGGATCATCACTTCGACTCTTTAAAATAATACAATGACTATTCATTCTTTCACCGATCTGTTTGAAATGTAATATTTGCGCCAAATCAAGCAGTGTAACAACCTGACCGCGTAGATTCAATAAACCGATAATATGAGCCGCGGCTCCCGGTATTGCAGTATAAGAAATATTCCGATTAATTTCTTTGGCAGCTTTAATATCAATACCACAAAGAGTGCCACACAAATAAAATGTCAATACTCTTCCTGTCAATGTGTTTTTCCTCCCTTGAGGCCTTGCAAATTCATTATTTTTTCTAGCAAGTGATCCCGATTAAATTTACATTCATATGCATCAAAACCAGTTTCCAGTATTAACTTTTCCTGTTCTTGCTTCACCATTGATGGTGTTAGCCCAATAATAGGTAATAAAGAAAGTTGTTCATCACTTCTCATTGTTTTCATGAGTGTTGTTCCATCCATAACTGGCAGATTCATATCAATGAGTACAATATCAATTTTGTGCTTTCTTACAATACCCAAGCCATCCTTACCATTTGTGGCAATGATCACACGATAACCGGCTTGTTCCAAATATTGTTTTTCCATTTCTGCATAAAAAGGCGTATCCTCAATGACTAATACGGTTCTACCTTGACCGCTAACTTCCCTTTGTGTGATTCCATCGAGAGACTCAGACTCAACCACATCAAATAATTCGTATAAATTTAGCAGTAAAACAAGGCTTTCATTCAATATCACTGAACCGAAAATACCCTTTTCTTTAAACTGTTTACGATCAACTTCTAACTCTACATCCACTGTATCTTGAATTTTTTCTACAATAATTCCCATAGGATTCTTTACCATCTTGGGTATAATCACATAGACTTTTTTTCCTTCAGTTTGCGCTTTTGATATGGGTAAATGATCAGAGAGTCGGATTAACCGCAAAGCCTGCCCGCGAAAATCCATATATTCTCGATTTCCAACCCTTTGAATTTTCTGTACATCAAGTTCATCAACCCGAGCAATCATAGCTAAATGCAATCCAAAAATTTCTGATCCCGAACAGGTAAATAATAATAGACGCTGCGGTTCTCTCACACTACGGTAGTCCATTCCATTCTTTGTTGTCATCCCTTGAATATGTTCTTCTGCAAGTACCAACTTAGCGATCGTCCCGATATTTTCAATATCGAGAACCATAGCGACCTTACCATCACCTAAGATCGTCAATCCAGAATACCCCTTTGTTCCCTTTAAATATCGAGGCAATGGCTTGACCAATATTTCTTCTTGCTCATGAATCTCATCAACAAGTAATCCAAATACTTTCCCATTATTTTTTAGTATTAAAACTCGAGTAATCTTATGATTCAGCCTCTCTTCAATTGGCAATGCAAAAATATCAGCTAAATGAATGACAGGCACCAATTTATCTCTCAAGCGCAATACTTGATGGCCTTGAATCATTTCAATTTTTCGCAACTGCCCTGGTACAATACGCACGATTTCTTGCACATGTACTTGTGGCAATACAAAGTTTTGCTCCGCAACGCTAACAATAAGAGAGGGTATAATTGCCAATGTAAGCGGCAGAATAAGGCGAAAAGTAGTACCTTTCCCAAGAACTGTATAGACTTCAATTGTTCCACCTAATTTTTCAATATTAGATTTGGCAACATCAAGTCCTACACCCCGACCTGAAATATCAGTGACTCCCTCTGCAGTTGAAAAACCAGGTAAAAAAATCATATTTCGGAGTTCATGTTCACTCATATAACTAATCTGTTCTACAGTGAGCAAGCCTCGTTCTAAGGCTTTTGCTTTGATTTTGCTCAAATCAATTCCAGCACCATCATCGATAATATCAATGACCACATGCCCCCCCTCATGATATGCCTTTATCATGACTTCTGCAATGGGAGGCTTTCCTGCTTTGCTACGAATAACAGAGGTTTCAATACCATGATCAAGAGCATTCCTGAGCAAGTGAGTCAGAGGATCAGAAAGTCCTTCAATCACTGACTTATCCATTTCTACAGCCTTACCTTCAATGCGAAGATTAATACTTTTACCCATAGTTTTTGCTAGTTCCCTTACAATGCGCGGCATCGCATTAAATAAGTTGGCTAAAGTCTGCATTCGAGTCCGCATAATTTTTTCCTGTAACTCAGTTGTAACAGCATCAATATTTTGCAGCACTGAATCGATTCCTACAATTTCTCCCTCATGTTGATCAATAATTCTAACTAAGCGATTACGGGAAAGTACCATTTCCCCTGATAGATGAACTAATTTATTAAGTAGTGCAACACTAACACGAATACTTTCTTCTTCTTTATCATGATGTTTTTGTTTTTTTTCACTTCCTGGAAGTATCAACTCTTCCTTAGGGACTAACAGTTCCTCTTCTTGTGAACTTTCCCCTTGTTCTCCATCGGATAATATTTTAAAAAGTTCCTTTTCTTCTATGTCATCATTAAGTTGGAATAAATTCGTTTCAGCAATATCAAGACTCATGAGAACAAGTTCCTTTGCCAAAACAGTACTGAATAAAAATACCAATTGGCTTTGAACCGTTCTCCTATCCCTATAACAACTTATCACTGTACCAATCGAGGCAATCCCTTGAAAAAAATTCTTTCGATTTGTTTCTATTTCACTGTGATCAACATTCAAGATCAACTGATATAATTTATGTCCTCGTTTTAATAAGTCAATTACCTGTTTTTTATAAGTTTCACTATTATTGCTTCTTCCGATTTTAACCTGCAATGAATCTTTAACTGTTACCTTTAAGGAATGCATCTGAGCAACTAATTGTTTATTTTGATCAATGCCTTCATTGGCTGAGCTAAGCTCAGTTAACTGCTTTACATCAGAAGTAATATCTATATTTTCACTTTCAGCAATATTACCTAACATTTCACCGAGTCTATCATTCGCCATTAATAAAGCATCAATAATAATTGAATTAATTTTTATTTCATTATTTCTTACTTTCCCTAATAAATTTTCCATACTATGAGACAATGTAACAATTTTATGCAAACCAAAAAATCCAGCTGTTCCTTTAATGCTATGAGCGGAGCGAAAAAGTACATTAATGAGAGCTGAATCGCCCTCTCCTTGTTCCATCTCCAAAAGGGTAGCTTCTATTTTTTCAACATGAGTTTTTCCTTCTACTGCAAATTCTTGAATCAATGTCCCATCGTTTAATATCTCTAACACCTTAACACCTCTTCCTAACTCGATAGGGCAACCCACTGATTCCGTCCGCCATGTTTAGCTTGATAGAGGGCTTTATCTGCAGCTTCAATTAAAGCTTTCTGAGAATGCTTAGGCTCTGGCACCATTGTTGCAATACCCAAGCTGATCGTCACATAGGGGCTAATTTCAGATGCACTATGGACAATTCTAAGGTCTTCTACTCGTTGTCGCAAACACTCTGCAACAGCTTGTCCCCCTAAACTATCCGTATTTCGTAAAGCAATGACAAATTCTTCACCACCATACCGTGCAACTAAATCCCCACTGCGCGTTGTTGTATCATTTAATATACCAGCAACTTTTTGCAAACAATCATCACCGGCTTGATGACCATAGGTATCATTATAAAGTTTAAAAAAATCCACATCAATCATCAATAAGGTTAATGGTTCTGTACGCCGCATGGCATACCCCCACTCTCGGGCTAAGTAATCATCTAAACTCCGACGATTAGGTACTCCGGTCAGCTCATCGAGCATCGATAAAACACGTAATTTTTCATTTGTTGTGTGTAATTCTTTTAAAATATTTTCCATTACTTTCGTTGTCGCTTGTAATGCCAAATTACGTTGTTCTAAATCATATTTATATTTTAAAATACGTCGCGCAACAGAAAGACGACTGCTTAATTCTCTTGGATCCACTGGCTTACTCAAAAAATCGTCAGCACCAGCACCAAATCCTATAACCAAATCTTCCATCTCACTCTTAGCTGTCAACATAATAACATGAGCATGGGTAGCTTTTTCGCTTTCTTTTACTTTTTTACATAGAGCGACACCATCCATACCAACCATAATCCAATCGACGAGTAATATGACAGGTTCATCAATGCTTTGAAGAATTTCCCATGCGTCTTCACCATTTGTGGCAAGTATAACCTCATAACCCCATTCCTTGGTCATCGCTTCAAGGATGGTTTGGACAATTTTCTCATCATCAACAATTAACAATTTCACGCGCTTTCACCTTCTTCACAAACTTATACAATACACATATTTCTTCTACATTGAATTACCAGTGTCGAACTATTCTATCATTCGACAAAAGCTAGTATTATCCTACTTTATTACTATTTATAATGTAGTAAAGATTCTCAAAACAATCAAAAATGAAACCTAAATAAGGTTTCAATTATCTATGCACATTTTTATTCTACTTAACTATTACTCTTCTAGTAAACTCGAAATTCCCCTGCCATAAGATCGATAATTCGACAATTCGTGCAAAAAAGTAGACCTGAACACATTTTTCTAAAATGCTTCAGACCTACTTCTCACAGAATAAGAAAGTACCGTATTTTCTTTATGATAACATCTGTTTATGTTCAAATACTCGACGTAAAAAAGTCAATGGCATATTCCCTGATTCTAAATAGACTTTATGAAATACTTTATCAAATTCAATTCCCTCTAATCGACCTTTCTGCGCTTTGATTAAATCATTTTTTAAAGCCCATACCAATTTATTTCCGGTAAGATAAGAAAGAGGGTATCCACGTTCTTGAGAATACCAATTTAACTCTGCCTCAACTCTACCTGCAACAAAACCAGTGACTTTTTCTAATAATTTACCAGCATTAACAAAAGGGTCTGTCGATGATAGGTCAACATCAATACCTACATCAAGATATTTTTTTTCACCTGTCATAAAATATAAATCAATGGCTACTCGCGCACCAATTCGAGAGATGTCACGTTTTGCGATAAAACGTGCTTCATCAGCCAACTGATCCATGTATCCGATGTCAAGCATATAATCTTCTAACATTGTTGTCCAGCCTTCAGCGTGTTCCATTGCATTACAATGACGACGCACCACAGATGGTTGGTTGCAAGCTGTTGATAATTGCAGATGATGTCCTGGAATCCCTTCATGAATCATCATGGACGGAATCGAAAGTTCTGTATGTTCATCAAGTAATTCTTCACTTAAGGTCAAATAAACAATACTCTTCTTTATCCCTGCTCTAAAGGGTGGTGGTGAAACCATCGCCCCAGCCGGAATAGAAGGGGCCATAAAAGAAGGTGTTTGAATGATTAACATACTTTGCTCGGCAAAAATAGGGAATAAATCTCGTTCTTGCAGATAATGAGAAATTTTATCCCGTTCCAAGGTATAACGTGTGATCACGTCGCTGAGCGTACCTGTATTTTCTAATTTTATTTTATATTTTTTGTTTAAAAAATTCTGTACATCTTCTACACTGCTATTTTGAGGCAATTGATATTTATTCACTATTTTCAGACGTAACTCTTCAATTTCTCTCGAAACATCATTTAAAAACTCTGTAGCCATTTCATGAAGGTCATCGATTGATTGCTCAATGCCCCGTAATTTAATAAGTTTTGCTGCTTGTTCTTTACCAATAAATAAATGATTAGTCGTTGGCATAGCTTGCAATTTTGTACGATAACTTACCAATGCTACTTCCGCTTCTTCCTTCGCAACAGCAAGTCGATCTAACTGAGAATAGTTTTCTTCCTGGCCCCAATTATAGATGGTATCAAATAATTCAGGTAAACCTGTTATTTTTTCAATATCCATATCAACCCAACGTTGCACTGGTACATCAAGTCTCTTGAGTAATTTTTCTAAATACTGAGGTACTTTTTCTAAGCGAGCAGTCATATTATCCAGTCGCTCAATAGATGATCTAGGATCATTGATAAACATAAGAAATAGCCCATCACTGATATCATCACCAGCTGTTGGTTTTTGCTGCAGTTGTATTCTTTCATTAAAAGTATAGCTATGGCTATAGATTTCGAACTCTACTTGAAGTATTGCTAAATCCAAATCCAGCATCTCATCAAATTCTAAAATTCCTCGTGGAAAGCTCCGAAGTTCTGCCAGTAGTTTTTTTCCTTCTTCAATTGTAAATTGAATTCCCTCTATACTAGGATCAGGTAAATCATCTAAATGTCGATTGACACCTAGACTAACGCACGCATTAGCATCTCGGGTAAAATAGTCATGAAACTTTTGGATTAACTCGTTATATTCTATCATGTAAATCATCCTTTAACCACTGTTTAATACGATCAACAGCCTCTCTTAAACGTTCCTCTGATTGTACTAAAGCAATTCTAATAAACCCTTCACCCCACTCACCAAAAGCATTGCCCGGGATGACAACTACCCCTGTATGATTGAGCAAATCAATGGTAAATTCAAGGGAACTTTGTCCCGTAGGAACTTTTGCCCAGATATACATAGAAGCTTTAGGACGTTCGACATGCCACCCTATCGCATTAAAACCATCTACGATCACATCTCGACGTCGTTGATACGTTGCAGCCGTTTCTTTTACACAATCTTGTGGTCCCGTCAATGCCGCAATCGCTGCTGATTGCAATGGTGCAAAGATACCATAATCAAAATTTGACTTTAAACGCTCTAATAAAGAGATCACCTGAGGATTACCCACAATATAACCGACGCGGCAACCGCACATATTGTAAGTTTTGGATAAAGAGTTAAATTCTACACCAACATCTTTAGCCCCTGGAATACTGAGAAAACTATCTGGTCGATAGTCATCAAAAACTAATTCACTATACGCAAAGTCATGGCATACTACAAAATCATAACGTTTCGCCAAAGCAACGACTTCTTCAAAAAACTCCCGTGTTGCCGTCGCAGCCAAGGGATTATTAGGATAGTTTAAAATCATAAGTTTAGTTTTCATCAGTACAGATTCATCAATCGCAGTCAAATCTGGAAGATAATGATTGATAGGCAAAAGAGGCATCGAATGCAATTCTGCACCTGCCATTAGAGGACCAGCACTAAATATAGGGTACCCTGGATCAGGAATTAATACAACATCTCCAGGGTTTATTAAACATAAACTAATATGTGCTAATCCTTCTTGAGAACCAAGTAAAGAAAGAACTTCTGTCTCTGGTTCGAGTTTCACATCAAATTTTTCTCCATACCAATCAGCAATGGCCGATAATAATTCACTTTTTCCTTTAGACAACGTATAACCATAATTACGGTCGCAACTAATTTCTTTTTTTAAGGCATCAATAATATGAGGTGCTGGCGCTAAGTCTGGACTTCCAATGGATAATTGTATGACATCCTGTCCTGAGGCCATAGCCTTTTTTTGCAAATCTGCAATCTGAGAAAAAATAGCTGCTGTTAACCCCGTCATGCGTTCGGCTTGCTTTATCATAGTATTCCCCCTATTTTATTAAACATTCTATTGTCAAAAATTCCATATAAAAGATATCTTCTCTACACAAAGATTGAAATCCTCTTGCGATTTATCTCTCATATGACGTATAAAAAACTTTTCCCTTATTCTACCTCTTATATACAACCCAAATCATTAGTCTTTTGTATGCAAATTTAAAAAAATATTATATTTTCTAGTTATATAAAACAAATAACAATATTTGTAATTTATTTTATATAATGGAAGGAAATTCCTTATCTTTTACAGAATATGTATAATACAAGTAATACAGGAGGTATTGATGATGATTGGTGTAGATGTAGGTTTTGGATTTACCAAAGCATTTCCTGGTAATGTGGTATTTTCCAGTGTATTTAGCGAGCAAGGTAAACGTCAATTCAAAATGCAGGGAGATGAGCTTGATAATCTTGAACTAGAATTAGATGGCAAAAATTATTTCGTTGGTCGTTTAGCACAACTCGAAGGTGGTACGGGGACTTTTGATCGAGATAATATTATCAGGCATAAAGTATGTATGCTAACAGCCATTGCTCTTTCAGCAAAAGAAAATTATTCCGGTCCTATCGTCCTCGGCTTACCAGTCTCAGATTTTCACCGAAAAGATCAGATGCAACAACTGAAAGGTACTTATAAAATTAAATTATCAGGTACAGAATACATTATTGAGATTACAGAAGTTATGGTATTTCCCCAAGGTGGTGCAGCCTATTTCGATATGTTACTCAACGAAGACGGCAAAGTCATATCCACAATTGCTGACCAGCGTATTGGTATTATTGACATTGGTGAAAAAACATTAGATTTTGTTATGATGGACAAGATGCGTTATGTCAACGAAAGAACGAATAGCATGGATACCGGTATGCATAAAGCTTACTTGCGTTTATTACCAGCCATTCAGCAAGAGCTAGGAGTATCCTGCCTACCTCACCAAATTCGAGATTATTTACATAAATTGCCACGCCAAACTGAGTCAGAATATAAACGCCTCGCAAATGAGATCGTCGATAACCTATCAACTTGGTGGCAATTTAAGGATTTCGATAAAATTTTTATTGGCGGTGGTGGTGGTGTTTTGCTGCACAAATATATTAGAGAGCGCATTAATTGCGATTTAGTACCAGATAGTCAAATCGCAAATGCGAGAGGGTATCTAAAATGCGGAACTGCAACAAGATCATAACAGTACGTTTGACTGATGAAGAATATAATCATTGTGAATTAATGGCTAAAGGCAACAAAAGTTTTTATATTCGCCAATTAATTCGCAATGATAGCACAAGCAACATGAATAGTGATCTCTTAACAAAAGAAGCTATCATACAAATTGTTGAGAATTATTTAAGAAAAGAAAACGCAGTACCAGAACCGCCAACTCCTATAAAACCCGAACATACAAGAATGGCCAAGCAAGTCATTTCTGATTTATTTAATTTCTAAAAAATAAAGGAGCCAGTCTTTATTAAGACTGGCTCCTTACATTCTATCCTTGGTTTTTAAGTTCTAAATATTCATCATAAGTCATACGCTTGTCAATAAGACCATCTGCCGTAATTTCTATGATTCGATTAGCAATTGTTTGTACAAACTCATGGTCATGAGCAACAAATAACATCGTTCCTTCAAAACTAATCAAACCATTATTAAGAGAAGTAATGGATTCCAAATCTAAATGATTTGTTGGTTCATCAAAAAGTAATACATTGGCCCCGCTAAGCATCATCTTAGAAAGCATGCATCGTACTTTTTCACCACCAGATAATACATTGGCTTCTTTTTGGCTTTCTTCACCAGAAAATAGCATACGACCTAAAAAGCCGCGCACAAAAGTTTCATCAGGATCCCGGGAAAATTGTCTGAGCCAATCAACCAGGTTTAGATTGCTATCAAAATACTGAGCATTATCTCTAGGGAAATAAGCTTGAGAAGTGGTAATACCCCATTTAAATTCACCACTATCAGCTTCCATTTCGCCCATTAATATTTTGAATAACGTGGTCTTCGCCAAGCTGTTTGCACCAACAAAAGCAATTTTATCGGCTTTCGTCACAATAAAACTTACATTATCAAGAACTTTTTCACCATCAATGGTTTTGCAGAGGTTTTCAACCGTCAACAGTTGATCTCCTGCTTCACGATCAGGTTTAAAAGCAATGTATGGATATTTACGAGAAGATGGTTTAATATCTTCTAATGTTAATTTTTCTAATTGTTTTTTACGTGATGTAGCTTGCTTGGACTTAGAAGCATTAGCACTAAAGCGTTGAATAAAGCTTTGTAACTCTTTCATTTTTTCATCTGTCTTTTTATTCGCTTCTTTAGCCATTTTCAGTGCCAATTCACTAGACTCACGCCAGAAATCATAGTTACCTACATACATTTGAATATTGCTAAAATCAATATCGGCAATATGGGTACATACTTTATTTAAGAAGTGACGGTCATGGGATACTACAATTACTGTATTATCAAAATTATACAAGAACTCTTCCAACCATTTAATAGAATCTACATCCAAATGATTTGTCGGTTCATCCAATAGCAAAATATGCGGATTACCAAACAAAGCTTGAGCTAAAAGAACCCTTACTTTTTCGTTACCGCTTAAATCTTTCATGAATTTATAATGAAATTCTTCGCCAATTCCAAGACCCATCAGCATTTTCGCGGCTTCTGTTTCTGCTTCCCAACCATTCAGTTCAGCAAATTCTCCTTCTAGCTCTCCGACTTTGATACCATCTTCATCGGTAAACTCAGCTTTCGAATACAATACTTCTTTTGCTTCCATGATCTCATACAATCTAGCATGACCCATGATCACTGTTTTTAATACTTCTACTTCATCAAATTCATAATGATCTTGTTTTAAAACAGCCAATCGTTCCCCTGGGGTAATACAAACCTCACCAGAACTTGGCTCAATTTCACCAGACAATATTTTCAAAAAGGTAGATTTTCCTGTACCGTTTGCACCAATTAACCCATAGCAATTACCTGCTGTAAATTTTATATTCACATCCTCAAATAACGCCCGCTTCCCATAACGCAAAGTCAATTTACTTGTACTAATCATGTTTTCATCAGCCTTCCTTTTTTATAAATGGTGGACAGATTGTCTATTAACAAAAATAAAGAGCCTAAGTAGGCTCTTTATTTATTTACTGTATGCAAAGAAAAAATCATTCGCTAACTTTTCATAGTCTTCTAAAACGTTGACTAATTTGAGCTGTTCAGCACTATTTGCTTGATCTGTATTGCTTTTACCTATTACAGTTTGCATAATATGCTTTACTTGAAAAGGATAATATCCCAATACTACCAATTTTTTGCAAAGCTGATAGATACGCTCTTCTATATTCATTTTTAATCCCCCTAATAACCTATAATGTATAGCAGTAATTCATATACAACGCAACTTTGCATTTCTTAACTACTATGTACTAAATCAACATTACCACTTTTTTATAGGATATAGAGACAGGATTAATTATTACTCTTTCTACTTAGAAGAAAAACTCTAACTTACCAGTTATTTGCCTACAATCAGCCTCTTCAATTATCACAGAAACACCATATTGTGATATGCTAGGTCACTTTTGTAAAAGCGCATACTTTCTATTCATATAAATATAAGCCGTCCAACATAACGACTTATAGTATTCATTATTGATCTTTCCCTATCATACCATATTTAAATTCGATGGTCAATGTTTTTTTATTAACTAAAAATCATATAATATAACATTATTTTCTCGCAAACTGTCTGGTACATTAATAATTCGTTGATTAGCTGAACCTTTGAATAGTAAGTCGTAACTTTTTAAGGTTAATTCAAATTTCCCATCAATGAGTACATCAATATATTGTAAGAATGTTAGGCAGTCTGGCTTCTCTAATAATTCTTCAAATTTAAATCCTGTATAACACCAAATATTAATTCCATGTTCTTTCAGTCGACTGGCAACTTGACTACAACTTTGTGCCTGCATCATGGGATCACCACCAGAAAAAGTCACCCCTGATTGCATCTTCACTGCTAAAATTTCTTGTACTAATTCATCAATTTCTTTATCAAAACCACCCGTAAAATCATGAGTATCAGGATTATGGCAACCCTCACAGCCATGATAGCATCCCTGACACCAAATCACAGTTCTTAAACCACGTCCATCAACAACTGAATCTGTTACAATTGGTGAAGCCAAACGAATTTTCATTGTGAAATTCTCCTTTTACTTGGTCTATACCTTACCGCCTAAACTCTCGCTTTTATACAATGTTTTAATAATTTCTATATGCAAAATACTCCTCACAGTTGATTAGCATTATAAGTAAGTATATCCTTTATTTCTGCACCTTGTCTATCCTGTTTTTCATCACTTTTTTCTCGCAGCAAAGTACTCTATAAGAAAAGACTTGGCTTGTGCCAAGTCCTCAGACGCAGGCAGAAGTCTCAGTCGTTCTTACTTGTAATCAAGAAAGTGTTATGCTTTCTGATTCCGCAAAAAAAGAACCTGAACCCTTACTTAGGGTCCAGGTTCCTAATTATCAAAGACTATTTTTTTTGAACTCCGTGCTTAGTCCGATCTTTTTCCTCAGCACGTTTACCGTCATTCCATTTATCCATTGTTCCGACTAAATATCCAGTAATACGGCGGATTCGTTCGAAATTCGTACCATTATCTCCTTCAAGTCGTCCACAATGAGGACAATTATCCCCAATGACTCCTGTAAAACCACATACAGGATCACGATCAACAGGATGATTAATTGAACCATAACCAATACCGCATTCTTTCATTTTGCGTACAACAATTTCAAAAGCATCAATATTTTTTACCAAATCACCATCAAGTTCAATATAAGTAATATGACCAGCATTTGTTAGCGCATGGTAAGGAGCTTCTAGCTCAATTTTTCGAGCGGCAGAAATTCCATAATACACAGGAATATGGAAACTATTTGTATAGTAATCTCGATCTGTTACGCCTTCAATCATACCATATTTCTTGCTATCAATTTTCACAAAACGCCCTGACAACCCTTCAGCAGGCGTAGCAATCAACGAAAAGTTTTGTTTATATTTACTTGCTGCTTCATCCATACGTTGCTTCATATGTCCAATGATACGCAGACCAGCTGTTTGCGCCATTTCTGATTCACCATGATGCTGTCCAAACAAAGCTTTGAGAGTTTCAGCCAAACCAATAAAACCAACTGTTAATGTACCATGTTTAATCACATCTTCAAGAGTATCTTCCCAGCTTAACTGATCTGAATCAAACCAGATTTTCTGCCCCATTAAGAATGGAAAGTTTTTTACTTTTTTACGTTTTTGTATTTCATACCGTTCTAAAATTTGCTGAACAGCGAGTTCAATCATCTCATCTAATTCTGTATAGAATCCATCAATATCCGGTTGTTTTCTTTCACCTAAAGCAATACCATATCGAATACCGATGCGCGGTAAATTAATACTTGTGAAAGAGTTATTACCACGACCGAAAACAATACCATCAGACTCAGGGAAAACAGAACCAATGACCCGTGTTCTGCAACCCATGGTCGCAATTTCCGTTTCTGGACGACCTGGTTTATAATATTGTAAATTAAAAGGAGCATCAATAAATACAAAATTAGGAAATAGCCGTTTCGCTGAGACACGACAGGATAATTTGAATAAATCATAGTTAGGATCTTCCGGGTTATAATTAATACCTTCTTTGACTTTGAAAATACTAATTGGGAAAATTGCTGTTTCTCCATTACCTAAGCCAGCTTCAACTGATAGTAAAAATTGTTCAACTACCAAACGTCCTTCTGGAGTGATATCAGTACCAAAATTAATGCTGCTGAAAGGCACTTGAGCTCCTGCGCGTGAATGCATAGTATTTAGATTATGCAAGAAGCCTTCCATCGCTTGATATGTTTTCTTTACAGTTTCTTTCTTAGCAAAACGATATGTGAGTTCTTGAATTTTCTTTACTTCATCATGAGTTGCGTGAATTTTCACTTCTATTAATGCAGTTTCCAAACGTAATGCTTCATTCACATGATAACTTTCATACTCTTGAACACCAATGCGCGGATAGTCAAGATGTTCATCACTATAGGCATGAATTGTGGCAGCAATCACCTCATCAATCCTGTCTTCAGCCATTTCAGAAAAATCAATTGTTAAAATTTTTCTCATGTTTTCTGAGTATAATTTTACAAAAGTTTTAGCAACACCAGCTGCTAAGCCATAATCAAAATTCGGCACAGATTGACCACCATGTTGATCATTCTGATTACTTTGAATTGCAATGGCCGCTAACGCTGCATAACTCATAATATCCTGTGGTTCCCGCAAATGTCCGTGACCAGTGGAAAAGCCATTTCTAAATAGCTTTTTAATATCAATTTGGCAGCATGTCAATGTACCAATGGCTTCAAAATCCATATCGTGGATGTGAATATAACCAGCTTGATGTGCCTTTGCATATTCAGGTTTTAAAATATGATGAATGGCAAATTGCTTCGATCCCGTTGCACCATACTGTAACATTGTTCCCATAGCAGTATTACCATCAACATTGGCATTTTCACGTTTACCATCAACCTGCTCAGCATCCTTGAAGGTAATGTCCTTGTAATCCATCATCAGCCGCATGTTTGCTTCACGCACTTGAGTACGCTTAGCTCGATAAGCAATATATTTTTTTGCAACAGCCACTTCATTAGATTGAAGTAAAACATCTTCTACAATATCTTGTATTTCCTCTACTGATAAACTATGTATTGGCCTAGCCTCAATACACTTAAAGACCTTGTCTGATAAGGCCTGCAATTTTCCTTCATCAACGATACCATCAAAATTTTCAGTATATGCTTTTTTTATGGCTGCATAAATTTTCCCAACATTAAGTTCAACCTCACGACCATCCCGTTTTATTACTTGAAAATTCCTCATAATTACCACCTTGCCCATAAGATTTTATAAAATTTTAATTGAATAACTACAATAAAAACGATAGTAAAAGCACTAAGAAATGGATAATAATTCTTTACAAATAATTATATCATATCATTTTTTTATTACTAGTCTTGACATATTTTTTTCCTAGTAGTTCTATTTTCCATATCAAATTGAAAAGATTAGGCACAAAAAAAATACAATACTTGCGCCTAACCTTTACTACTTTTGACCAGAATTCTTAACGTAACACCGAGTTTTTTATTTACTTAAATAATCCAAATCGACTCAATATCGTCGCTATACGTCCACCAATGAAGGGCATCTGTTTTACGTCACCCTCACTAATACCACCGAGGAATAAAAGTACAGCGCCATATACTATAATACCACATGACATTCCTGTCAATGTTGCAAAAGCATTACTGCCGATTTCTATCATCAACATATCATAAACGACATAAATGATTCCTCCCATGGCAACAGCTGCCATAGCAGGTTTTACGAGACTTTTTAACTCCATGGAATATCCCACATAGCGATTAACAAAGTAGATGTTTAGTACTGCACCTACACCAAAATCTGCTACAGTTGCCCACGTTGACCCTTTGATCCCTAAAGTCGGCACAGCTGTCAGCACCCAATTCAAAATAACTTTAAATACAATGGCAATCCCCATATTGATGACAGGAATAGCAGTATGTCCCATACCTTGTAATACTCCGGTTGTCACCTGATGTATTCCAAGCAGGACAACTCCGATTGATAAGATACTAATTGACTGACTAGCTTGTGGCGCATTATAAACCATTTGAGAAATAGGCGCAGCTAAAATTAATAAGGCAACAAAAGCAGGTATGGTCACTAAATTGGCAACGCGCATAGCAGAAGCAGTCTGCTCATAAATTCGTTTTGTATTCTTCAATGAAAAAGATTCAGAAATAGCTGGTACCAAACTAATGGCAAGGGCAGCAGTTAAAATGGTCGATAAATTGAGAAGGGGTACAGCCATACCTGTCAGATAACCAAATAATTCTGTAGCTTGTTCTACTGTATATCCTGCCACCTCCAAACGAGCTGGTACAATAAACAAATCAAGATTGGCAACAATCGGAAGCATCAGACTCGATAGCGATACAGGCAAAGCGAGCTTAGCCATCCGTTTAATGATACTCACCCCCGACTCTTGGGGCTTAGGGTCGTGCTCTTCATCAATTCTATGTTTAAAGGTTTTATTTAATTTCCAATAATAATAAATAAGAACTAAAAGACCAGCAATAGCTCCAGGAGCAGCACCAAGACTAGCACCACCTGCTGCATATTCTAATCCTTTAGGTAATAACATGCTAGCAAAAATTAGCATTGTAATAACCCGTACCAATTGTTCCACAATTTGTGAAACTGCTGTTGGAGTCATAATTTGACAGCCTTGCAAATAACCTCGAAAACTTGATAGAATCGTTACAAAGAACACCGCTGGTGCTAAGGCTAATAAAGCATAATAAGCTCGTGAATCATGAATAAATTGATATTTAATTAACAATTCAGCACCAAAATATAATAATAAACTAAAAAACAGCCCTGTGACCGTCAATACTGTTAATGAAAGATGAAAAACACGCGTTGCCCCCTTAAAATCATGAAGGGCTAGCTTTTCAGCAGTGATAATTGAAATGGCTATAGGGATACCTGCTGAAGAAACACTCAATGCTAAAAGATAGATCGGAAAGGCCATTTGATAAAGTCCAATTCCTTCTCCACCTAACACTCTTGATAAGATAATCCAATTTAAAAAACCAATTACTTTTACAACAATTCCGCCCACGGTTAAAATCAATGTCCCTTTGAGAAAAGAGTTACTCTGTTTTTCATTTCCTGGTGTTTTTTCCCTTGATTCCGTCATGTTCTATATCCTTCGCTTCATATTCTGATGTTGTCATCCATTTATCGTTAACGTTCTTTACGCCCTTCTGACATACTTTTCTTCAGGTCGTTTGTCCCTTTCTTATTATATAATAAATCCCCAAAATAAACAGCCCACTAGCTACAACTAAACTAATCTCATGACCTATCGTATGCATTGTATGCCAATTCTCACCCAATAACATACCAATATAAATAAGAGCAATGGTCCAAGGTACCGATCCTAAAATAGTATATACTATAAACTTGAGAAAGTTAACCCTTGCAAATCCAGCAGGTAATGAAATAAACGTACGAACAACAGGCAATAGCCGTGCAACCAGTACTGTGATCAAACCATATTGGTCAAACCATTTTTGTGCCTTGGTCACATTTTTTTTCGATAAAAAAATATATCGCCCATACTTCATTACAAAATTAGGTCCACCATAATAACCAACCGAATAGGATAAGATGGAACCAAGCAAACCACCAATTACACCTGCGGTAACAGCTAAATTAAAATCTAGCCTCCCAAGAAAAACAAGATAACCAGCAAAACCAAAAATTAGCTCACTGGGAATAGGAATATTCGCACTTTCTAAGGCCATCCCGATTAAGATCGCAGGATATCCCCATATTTCAATTAGATCAAGCACTACTTGAAAAATTCCTTCCATACATAACCCCCTAAAGCAAAAAACAACTCAATACCTTTCTACCACTCTATTGTAAGTAGCAACTTGACTTGCTATACGCCACATAGAGATTTTATTCTTTTTATATCTTTTTTGCAAACATTATCCGCCTTATTCTCTAATTTTTTTATTATAAATTCATCAAGATATTTATTATCCCAAAAATACAATGGATACGCAATTACTTTTGCGTATCCATTGTATTTTTTACAATTATTAATTATGGATTATCATTTATTCACTATAAAATTATATACCCTCGGTAACACAGTCGTAACCTCTTTGAATGGCTTCTTGATTTGCTTTTAGAAGCTGAGGTTTTGAAACAAATTTTTTGGCAAAGGCTTTAAATAAAGATTCCCTTTCCACAACTCCTGTGGCAGCGATGAGTGCGCCAAGCGCCACCATATTCGCCATTTTGGGATTGCCGAGTTCACTTGCTATCTCACTAACAGGAACCCCATAAGCTTTAATGTCATCACGTTTTGTTTCTTTATTGATTAAAGAGCTATTCACGATTAGAATCCCCTGTGGCTGAACCATTGACTCAAATTTATCAAAGGACTGCAAATTCATCACAACAGCTGCTGTTGGCTCATAGACAATTGGTGAACCAATGGGTTCACTCGATATAATAACAGAGCAATTGGCTGTCCCACCTCTCATTTCTGGGCCATAGGAAGGAATCCATGATACTTGTTTGTCTTCAAGCATCCCTGCATACGTTAATATCTGCCCCATCACTAAAACTCCTTGCCCACCAAAACCTGCAATAATCATTTCTTGTCTCATTGTTTTTCACCCCCGGCATTTTTATAAATCCCGAGAGGAAATTGGGGCATCATATTGTCTCTGAGCCATTGCACAGCTTCAATGGGTGTTTTTCCCCAATTCGTAGGACAAGTTGATAATACCTCAACCATAGCAAATCCTTCTTGTCGAAGCTGAACTTGAAAAGCTTCTTTTATAGAGTTTTTGGCAGTTGCCATATTTTTAGGACTATCAACGGCAACCCTTGCAATATACTTTGCGCCATCAAGAGTCGCTAACATCTCAGATAACCCCATTGGCATACCAACTGATGAACTCTGCCGTCCGTCTGGCGAAGTTGCAGTTTTTTGTCCTGCTAAAGTTGTTGGAGCCATTTGTCCACCTGTCATTCCATAAATGGCATTATTCACAAAAATTGTTGTTATTTTTTCTCCACGTAATGCAGCATGCACAATCTCAGCACAACCGATCGCTGCGATATCGCCATCACCTTGATATGTAAATACAACTCGGTCTGGATGTACACGCTTGATTCCTGTCGCAACTGCTGGAGCGCGACCATGAGCAGCTTGCTGTGAATCCATATTGAAATATTCATCAGCCATTGCTGAGCATCCTACAGGTACTACAGCAATTGTTTTTTCTTGCAACCCCAGTTCATCAATCACTTCTGCTACTAAACGATGAATGATTCCATGATGGCATCCTGGGCAATAATGAGTTTGTATATCAGTGAGGGACTGTGGTCTGCTAAATATTTTTTCACTCATTTTTCTGCCCCTTCTTTCACTGCAAAAATCTTATGGATCTCTTCAACAACTTGGCGAGGAGTCATGACCATTCCTCCTGTGCGACCGTGAAAATAAACGTTTTTTGAACCATTTACTGCTAAACGAACATCTTCGACCATTTGTCCTGCACTCAGCTCTAATGTTAAAATGGCAGATGCTGTCTTTGTAGCATTGACCAGCGCTTTCTCCGGGAATGGCCATAACGTAATGGGGCGAAATACGCCAACTTTTAACCCTTCAGCTCGTGCCATTTCCATTGCAGAATAAGCAATACGCGATGTGATGCCATATGCTACTAATATCAACTCTGCATCTTCTGTAAGATCTTCTTTCCAGCGTACTTCTTGTTCTTTGATTAAAGCATATTTTCGTTGTAGCTTATTATTATGGCCTTCCAACTCCTCGGGCTTTAAATGAAGTGTATTGACTCGATTCGGTTTATTTCGTTCTCCCATGCCAGTTGTAGCCCATGTTTTATCTACCTGATCCACTCTATCCACATTTAAACTCAAAGGTTCCATCATTTGTCCAAGGGCACCATCGCCAAGAAGTATGACAGGATTGAGATGTTTATCTCCAAGTTCAAAAGCGAGAAGAGTTAAATCGAACATTTCTTGTACAGAGTTTGGAGCAAGGACAATACAGTGATAATCCCCATGCCCACCACCTTTAGTCGCTTGAAAATAATCCCCCTGGGCTGGTTGTATACTACCAAGACCAGGTCCACCCCGCATAATATTGACAATGACACAAGGCAGCTCACCCGCAGCAATATAAGAAATCCCTTCTTGCTTTAGGCTCATTCCAGGACTCGATGTGGAGGTCATCACGCGAGCACCAGCACCCGATGCCCCATATACCATATTAATGGCAGCGACTTCACTTTCCGCTTGTAAAAAGGTTCCATTCACTCGCGGAAGATGTTTTGCCATATATTCAATTAATTCCGACTGAGGAGTAATGGGATAACCAAAATAATGACAGCATCCAGCAAGAATTGCTGCTTCACCAATGGCTTCATTACCTTTCATTAATACTTTTTCTGACACATTCCTCACTCTCTCTTTCTATTACTTATAAATTTCAATGACTGTATCTGGACAAGTCTTAGCACACAAAGCACAGCCAATGCATTTCCCATCATCAATACAGGTTGAGAAGTTATATCCTTTATTGTTGAATTGACTCGACATGACGACTATCTTTTTGGGACAGGCAACGGTACATAATTCACATCCCTTGCACCTTTCTTGAAAAAAAACGGGCCTTGGCATAACTCATCTCTCCTTTAAAAATATTTTTTTGTTCATTAGAAATGAACGTTGTTCATTTTTTTAAAGATTCTTTCACTACACTCATCAAACTTTAAGCTCGATACCCTAATTGTTCTGAAACCATCTTTGCTTTTTCTCTTAAGATACGTACCATAGGTTCATATTCATCTTTACCAAGCCAAGATGTGGCACCGGAGACAGAAACAGCGGCCTCAATTTTACCATGAGCATTCAGAATTGGTGCGCCAATGCACGTAACGCCCTCAATTGTTTCATCACACGCCACGGAATAACCTTGCTGCCTAATTTTATCGATTTCTCTATGAAGAAGTTCTTTTTCAGTTAGTGTATTCGGCGTGTATCGTTGTAGTGTGCGTGACATGACTTTTTTGAATAAGTCTTCTGGCCCAAAAGCTAGAAAAACCTTTCCAAGCCCTGAACTATGAAAAGTATTACAATAATCAAAACGTGGAACCATAAAAACTTGACGCGGTGGTTCAATGCGTTCAACAATAGTGATTTGGCCCGCCGACAATACTGCAAGTAACACAACCTCTTTTGCTTCATTTACTAATTGATTGAGAATCGGAGAAGATATTCTACGAATATCTAAACGTTCAGTACAAGCCAGCCCTAGGGGCATTAAACGAAATCCTAAGGTGTAACGCCCCGTATCCGTCTTGCGAACAAGGTCTCTGGCAAGCAAAGTTTGTAATAGATTGTGTACAGTACTTTTCTGCACTCCAAGGGCTCTACTAAGCTCTGTAACCCCCATTTCTAAGGGTCCACTTTCAAGCATGAAAAGTAATTGGATGGCCCGATCTACAGAAGCAATTAAATATTTGTCCGTGGGACTCCCCTTCGTGCTCAGTTTCGAGTTCATTACTCTCCTCACTTTCCAATCCACCCTGTTCATTTACCTTTTCATAAGATAAAAAAATTGTTTTGTGGTAAACCATTATATCCATAAGAAAATACTCAGCCTTCATTAGCTAAATTAAGAAAATTTTATATTTTCCAACTCTATTAATACTACTTTTCGGCAAATAAAAATAGACTCCTTTTTTATTTGCCTACGTATATTGAATACCTTATTTTTTTACATTTTAATAATTTTCCAATTTTTATCATTATCTAATTGTAATCGTGTCTGGTGATAAGCCATGAGTGTACGTCGATGTCCTACACTAACAATGGAGGTTTTTGATAACTTTTCAATGAGCATCTTATAAATCTGTTCTTCGATCTGCTCATCGAGAGCTGATGTTGCTTCATCAAGAAATAACCAATAAGGTTTCTGCAATAAAACACGGACAAAAGCTACCCGTTGTTGCTCTCCTAAAGACAAAACTTGCCCCCAGTCTATTACAATATCTAGCTTATCAAATAGGTGCTCTAACTTGCACTTTATCAATATGAACTGTAACTCTTCATCTGAAACCATCTTCTCTAGGCCTGGATACTGAAAAATATCGCGCAAAGAAGCAAGAGGCATATAGGATTTTTGTGGAACAAACATTATTTTTTCACCTTCAGGCACGATCATTTTTCCTGAAGCATAAGGCCAAATACCAGCAAAAGTCCGTAGTAATGTACTTTTTCCACAACCAGATGGTCCCATAATAAGCAAACGTTCAGCCCCATGTAGCGATAATGAAAAATTGCTTAATAAAGGCGTATCATCTGGCAAAAAAACATTCAAGTTTTCTACTGAATACTCCTTGCATTTCTTTTTGCAAATAACAAGCTGATAGGCCACTGCAGATTGAGTACGAACCATTTCCATACTGACTAAAAAATGAGTCAGCCGATTGACAACAGCTCTCCAATGAGCGATACGTGTGAAACTATCAATAACAAAAGAAAATCCTGTTTGTACATGATGATAAGCATCAACAATTTGAAACATTTGTCCTAAATGTATATGACTGCTAAAATACCGAGGTGCTGCAACCAGCGACGCAAAAACTGCTGATACTTGGGTATAACCTGTAGTCAACCACATTAATCTTTTACGTACAAGAATAATTTTTAAATAATTACCAACGATTTGCTTAAAATCCTTACTACAATTCCATTTTTCTTGTTTTTCACCATCATAAAGAGCAATGCTTTCAGCATTTTCTCTAAGTCGCATTAAACTAAAACGAAAATCAGCTTCATAACGTTGCTGATCAAAATCCATTTTAACTAAAGGCTGCCCCATACGTACTGTCCAGTAAGTGCCAAATCCTGCATAAATAATTGCCGCCCATACTAAATAACCATAGATGGGAAGATGATAGCCCATAACAGAAATATAAAGCACCCCTGATAAATTCCATAAGATGCTGATGAACGACAGAATCGTGACAACATCTTGGAGTAAATCTAAAGAAAGCCGCAGAGTCAGCCAAACAAATAATTCAACATCTTCACTAATCCGTTGGTCAGGATTATCCATATCATGACCAACGGAAATATTAAGCAGATAATAAGTCTTATTCCATAACCAATCTGATAGATATCGCTGCGTCATCCAACGACGCCAACGAATATGAAGAATCATTCTTGCATAAATCTGATATCCTCGGACGATAACCAAACAAGCTGCTAGCAAGCTATATTCTTTGATGGCTTGAATAAATCCACTATAATTATAATTCTGTATGACTTCATAAAAACTAACTTGCCAGAGATTCAGTAATACTAAAATATATACAATTCCTAAATTCAAAGCAATCACTGTCAATAACAATCCCCAGGCAGACCATTTCTCTTCTGAGAACCAATAGGCCCTAGCAATTTTCCAACTACTTAATAAAAAAGCAGCCTTTCTATTCCCCATGCTTGCTATCACCTCTCTACGTTATATTCACGATTGAGCGATAGCATAACACACAAAATGCTCTTACCCTGGATTTCATCTTGCAAGAATAAAAAATAAAGACCTGGTTTACACCAAATCTTTCCGTACAAAAGTGACTATGCCTTATGTCTGAGCCATTGCCAAGCGCTTTGCATAAGCTTAGGCGATTTCAAAGTGGTACGTGCAAATAAAAGTTTATTATTGGTACATAAGGCATGAATCAAATTATCAAATTCTTTAAAACTTATTTTTTGCCAATAATCGGCTATACTTTTTTCTTTCTGCCATTTTGTATCCACTAAATTTCTAAGTTTAGACTCATATTCCATAGCTACCGAATTACCTTGTTGAATAGAATCAACGGCTAATTGAGCACTGATACAAGCCAAATCAATGCCTTCACCATGCAGGGGTGATGTAAGACCAGCAGCCTCACCAACAAGTAGTATATTATCATAAACAATTTTACCTAGAAGTTTTGTAGGAAGAATTCCTGATACTGTTTTCTCAACGGGTAAATTCTCAAGGTTTTCCATTACTAATACTTCATGTAATAAAGTCTTTATATCTTTACCTTTTTTAATCTCTTCAATTTGTAATCCGACCCCTACATTGGCCAAATTATCATTTTTAGGAAAAATCCAATAATAACCATAGGTTTCGGGTAAAAATCCTATTTTTAATGCCTTATTGTATTTTGTAAAATCACCTTGTATAACATGTTGTATTCCTACAAAACATTCATTTAAATATTCTTGGAAAAACCCATATTTATAAGAAGTCACCGAAGGCGCACCACTTGCATCAATCACATAATCAAAAGCCTTCGAAAGTACTTGTAGTTCCTTACTATCAACTGGTGATTCCTCACATATATTGAGGCCAAGAGCAATTGCTTCTTTAGCCATACTCAGTTGCCATTTTTTTCGATCTAACATCCACAATCTTTCAAAATCCTTAAATTTTCGTCGGTATTCACCCTTTATTTTGAAAATGATTCCATCAATTCTTGTAGCTACATCCATAGATGGCTTAGAGAGCAATCCAAAACTGTCAAATAGACATTCACCACAACGAATATCATCTCCTATAAACCCTTTTTCAAATAAAGTTACCTCATAACCACGTTTAAGACTTTCAAGTGCTGCAGTCAGTCCACCTGGACCTCCGCCTATAATTGCTATTTTCAATCAATCACCCCATCTATAACGATTAGTACTATGATTCACTATCATGTCCAAGAGTTCCTGCTAGCAATCGTGTACAACCTTCATTCATCTTCATAAAAAGCACTATCTGAATCGTTGATTAAGATAGTGCTTTTTATGATTCGAACAAATAAAATACTCCACCGATTTTATTTACAATTATCTCTCCCTATATTTTTACTTTAACCGACATTATTATCGCAATTTAGCCTTATATAGGATTGACTACTTACCATCCCCTACAAGAAAATCTTCTCGTATTGGTGTGAATGAATCGATGTGAATAGAATCATCTTCTAAAGAAGCAACACCATGCAAGACATTTTTAGCAGCATAATAACAATCTCCCTGCTTTGCAATTTTAGTTTCATTACCAACAGTTATTTCAAAATTGCCTTGATCAACATAACCAATTTGCTCATGTTCTGCATGTTGGTGGGCAAGCCCAATCCCTCCTTTATCAAATTGAAACTCTACTAACATCATTTTTTCTCTAGCAACAAGTACTTTACGAGATATTTTGTCGCCATAATACCTATTGTATTGACTGAAAATTGTGTTAGAATGTTGTTATATTGCTATATATGATTTATCTACCAGGAGGGATCTATTTGTCGACAAGAAACGATTTTAATTTTGAACTTAATGCAAACCCTCATCAATTTATTTATGAACATACCACTTCTTCGAAAAACATTTGGGATAA
The DNA here is from genome assembly GCF_042610375.1 of Pelosinus sp. sgz500959. NCBI lineage: Bacteria > Bacillati > Bacillota > Negativicutes > Selenomonadales > Sporomusaceae > Pelosinus > Pelosinus sp. sgz500959. Next base: position 316,134 of record NZ_JBGJZL010000005.1, on the reverse strand, counting down.
ATTTCATTCTCATCCCGGTATGGAGTTTATCTATGTTCAACAAGGAGAAGGGTCAGCTATTATTGATCAAAATATTTATCCTTTTAAACCAGGCTCATTAATGTATTTCCAGCCCTTTCAACTTCATAGAGTAAAGGCTAACATACCTGAAGAAACTTTTTATATTCGCTCTAAATTACTACTCGAACCATCGGTGATCAATCCCTATCTAGTTAAATTCACCGTTTTACATCGTTTTTTTCAGCATTTATGGAAAAGTAATCTTGATTGCCAAGTCATTCAAATCGATAATCCCTCTAAACTTAATGCCCTTTTCAAATTCTATGATTCTCGTCATAAAGAATTAGAACTTATAGAAGGATTTTCATTATTTTTTATGCTTTTTTTAGATACTTTAAAAAATCAATGGACTGTCCAAAACCAAATTGAAAGAGAAGTAGAACTACGTCACATTCATTATGCTGAACATGTAATGAGATGGATTGACAGTAATTATCATGATGAATTTTCATTGGTATCTCTAGCAAAAGAACTCCACCTCTCCCGTTTCCATCTCTCTCATTTATTTCGCAAAGCCACGGGAAGTACAATTACTGAATATCTTACCTATCGCCGTTTACGAGAAGCCTCTTTGTTGCTACGAACCACCTCCTTACCTTTACAAGACATCTGTACTCGAATTGGCATTGGTAATGTATCATACTTTTGCCAGCTGTTTAAGAAAAATGCAGGAGTCACACCAAATCAATATCGAATCAAGCAGTAAAAAAAAGTATAGGCCAAAAGTGTTGCAATTAAAACGCATACACCTTCAACTTATACTAATGATCTTCTCTATTTTTCCAACCCATATAAATCTTCTATTTTTTTAGTCACTAGGGAATGTGCATCACGAATGGCCTGATTATAAATGGCTGGCCCTACTTTTTCAATCATGAATTGCAGCAATAGTTCAGCGGATAAATTTCCAATTTCTTCATCTCTTTCATCATGAAAATAGTTCTGAATATCCGTTATTATTTGCTCTTTTAACTCTTTTGTTAATTTAAATTTTTTCATATGTATGAATCTCCTTTCTATGCATAAACATTTAAAACCTCTTCTTTATCACTGTTCATACTCATATACAAGTTACTATTTGGGAAATACTATGGTAGATTTTATTGAAAAGAGGTATGAACATGTATCAACACATTCTTACTCAAGGACTAGGATTCCCACCACAACATCAAAATCAACAACCAGGAATTGAATCCCAAATGAATCCTCACCCTATTTCTATCAATGAACACTATCGCGCCAGTGGTAAGCTACAAAATAAAGTAGCCTTAATCAGTGGTGGCGACAGTGGTATAGGTCGAGCAGTTGCATTAGCTTTCGCTCAAGAAGGAGCCTCCTTAGTGCTTACGTATCTCAATGAACATGATGACGCGACCAAAACAAAAAAAGATGTAGAACAGTTCGGTCAAGACTGCTTACTAATTGCTGGAGACATTGGCGATGAAACATTTTGTCAGCAGGTCGTAGCCCAAGGAGTTAAGAAATTTGGTCATTTAGATATTCTTGTGAATAATGCTGCCGAGCAACATGTTCAGACAAATATTCAAACTATTTCTGCCTCACAATTAGAACAGACTTTTCGCACCAATATCTTTTCCTATTTTTACTTGAGTAAAGCAGCTTTACCTTATCTTAAAAGCGGCAGTACCATTATTAATACAACCTCAGTCACTGCCTATGCTGGCAATGAACAATTAATTGACTATTCCGCAACTAAAGGAGCCATTGTGGCATTTACCCGCTCCTTATCCTTGTCTCTCATTAAACAAGGTATTCGCGTCAATGCGGTAGCACCAGGCCCAATCTGGACACCTCTTATTCCAGCTTCATTTTCTGATCAGCATGTCGCACAATTTGGTCAGAACACTCCTATGGGACGAGCAGGGCAACCAGCAGAGGTAGCTCCCTGCTACGTTTTTTTGGCTTCACAAGATTCATCATATATCTCAGGACAAACGCTACACGTCAATGGCGGTACCATCGTAAACGGATAAGTATGAGTAAAAACTCTCTGGCATAAATCATTCACGATGACAGCCTCCTATTCCTGCTTTTTATAAATTCATACTCAGACTAACTCATTATCTTATTATTTTTTTAAATAATACTTTTTCGTATAAGAATTTCAAGTTATACTATTAATTACAAAGATAATGAGATTGGAGATACATGACATGGATAACTGTTGCACTGCACAACCGGAACACATTTGCGCAAGCATCGTACCAATATTTAAAAGTCTTAATTATAGTGAGCTACAAAAAATTAATAACTTAATTAAGAAAAAAAAATTCTCTAAAAGTACTATCCTTTTCGCAGAAGGTGATAGTGCCCAACATTTATACATTGTACGTTACGGGCGAGTAAAAATTTATGAAATGTCTGAAGATGGCCGTCAGCAAATTATACGGTTGTTAGAACCGGGTGATTTCTTCGGCGATTTAGCTTTATTTATGGAAAAACAAGATTATCTATTAAATGCTGAAACCCTAGAAGAGACAGGAATTTGTTTACTTGCTCGGGATGATTTTAAACAGCTCATTTATCAAAACCCAGAGATTTCATTAGGCGTCATGCAAGCCTTAACAGAAAGACTTGCTTACTCAGAAAAATTCATTAGCACTCTCACTTTAAAAACGATTGAGCAACGTCTTATCTCTTGGTTATTAGCCATGTCTGAAAAAGAAGGTGTTCTCACATCTGCAGGTACTCGGCTCAACATTAACTTACCTCGGCATGAACTTGCTAGCTTATTTGGTACGACACGGGAAACAATTAGTCGCAAATTGTCTAAACTCCAATCAGATGGTTTAATCGCAATTAATGGTCAAAAACAGATTATCATTCTTAATAAAGATGAATTAATTCACTTATCACAAGAGTAACTCTTTGGGCAATCATTCTTCGACTCCTAAAACGTCGCGATAGATTGCCCCTGCCTTTATTTTAGTATATAATACAAATTGCTCATTTTTTGATGATTCGTTATGTATACCTAATCTCAAAAGTCATTTATTAAATAGGAGGATTTTTATGGAACTTATAGGCAAGGCACTCATTGCCCAAGGCGGTGGCCCAACAGCAGTCATCAATCAAAGTATGGCCGGAATTATTGCCGAAGCACGAAAGCATAAACAAATCAGTAAAATTTATGGTGCCCTTCGAGGTGTGGAAGGTATCGTTAATGAAGATTTTATTGATTTAACCCAAGAAACAGCTTTCAACCTTGATCAAGTAGCCCAAACCCCTTCTTCAGCCTTATTATCGACACGAGTAAAACCCGATGCCAATTACTGCAAGGAAATTTTTAAAGTCTTAAAAGCTCATGACATACGCTATTTTTTCTACATTGGTGGCAATGATTCTTCTGATACAGTACATATTGTTAGTGAAGAAGCTAAATTAGATAATTATGAATTTCGTGCCATTCATGTACCTAAGACAATTGATAACGACTTAGTCGTCAATGACCATACACCAGGGTTTAGCTCAGCTGCACGATTTGTCTCCCAAGCTTTTGCTGGTATTAACCTCGATATGAATGCATTATCGGGAGTGTATATGGGTATTATTATGGGCAGAAATGCTGGATTCTTAACAGCAGCGGCAGCTGGTGCACAAAAATTTCCTGAAGATGGTCCGCATCTCATTTACTTGCCAGAACGTCCATTTATCATGAAGAATTTTATTGCTGATGTAAAAAAAGTTTACGACCAATATGGCGTGTGCGTCGTAGCCGTGTCTGAAGGTATCAAAGATGCATCGGGCACACCGATTATCCTTAGCTTACTCAAAGATGTAGAGAAAGATGCTCATGGAAATATCACAATGTCAGGCACAGGAGCATTAGGTGATTTACTTACAGATGCTGTTAAAAAAGGACTAGGGATTTCTCGGGTTCGCAGTGATACCTTTGGCTATATTCAACGTTGCTTCCTTGGTTGTGTCTCTGATGTTGATCAACAAGAAGCCTGGGAAGTTGGAGAAAAAGCAGTTCAATTTGCCCTCTCAGCAAATTGTAACGGCTCAGTAACGATTCATAGAGTTGGAGATTATGCAGTAGAATATAGAATGACTCCTCTTGCTGAGGTTGCAGGTAAAACTAAATATATGCCTGATGAATTTATCAATGCTGAAGGAAATCATATCACTGACGCCTTCAAAAATTACCTCAGACCCCTTCTTGGTTCTAACCGTCCTCCAGTTGCTAGGCTAAGAGCTCCTAAAATTCCTAAAATTTTAAACAAATAACTTCATCTTTAAATTTCATGATGCTCTCGTAAAATCATGAATTAAAAAATGTCGATCTCCGGCTTACTTGCCAGCGATCGACATTTTTTATTATATAGAACTATGATTTTATAATTTATTTAAATATTCCGCATGGCTTGCCCACAGGCAAAAATGTTTTGCCAAAATGAGTGTTAAGCACAGATGCAGCTGAGCCATAAAAAGAGATTAAGGAAATGATCAGTTCAGCCCATCCTGCTAAAGAGTGAACCCAATGAGGCGCACCAAAAGAATCTGCTGCCAGGCATAAGAATAAAAGATCAATAAAAATGAAATCAATTAATAATACTTTATTTGTTTCAAGAGAACCAACTGTCATGGCAAGAGAGAAAATTAAATAACCAATAAATGCAACACCTAATTGATGGACGTCAGCACCAGCCTTCAAAGCCTCTCCAAAAACACCCATATTAATTAACCAACATCCTCCGATTGAAAACCAAAATAAAGAATATGCACCAAAAACTGTAGCACCAAAAATATTATTGTGTTTAAAATCCATATTAGCTGCCATGAGTTGAGCATACGCTCCTAAAAAGATCGCCCAAGGAAGTACAAATGATAGACCTGTCGTCCAACCAAGTTTTTGTGTCGATGCAACTAAGGTAACCATTGCCAAGCCAAATAATCCCAATCCACCAGGATCTGCTACAACTACTTTTACCTTCTGCGTGTCAGTATTACTCATAAAAAGCCCCCTTTAATTATTCATTTGTCTACATTACCACATAAACAAATTTAGTGTCAATATGCTAAAATACGACATTATTAAATATAATTATTGACTGAATATAATGAACTTTTACATTGTAAAAAAGACAGTTTCAACGATCACAATGAGCCGTTGAGACTGTCTTTAGCTTTTATGGAAGTATATATTAATTTAAAAAATTAGCAGGATTAACAGCAGTGCCATCCACTCTAATTTCATAATGAACATGAGGACCTGTACTATACCCTGTGTTCCCTAAATAGGCAATTAGCTCACCTCTTTTTACAACTTGACCATCATGTACTAATATTTGAGAATTATGTCCATAAAGTGTAACAATACCATTTCCATGGTCAATCTGAATTAATTTTCCATAACCGCTATACCAATCACTAAATATAACTGTCCCATTAGCCGTTGCAACAATCGGTGTTCCAATATGATTGGCAATATCAATACCAGGATGATAGTCACTGCCGCGCCCTGTCGGTGCTCCACGCCAGCCAAAACGAGAAGTCACCTCACCTACTGCTGGCCAAATCGATGGTCGCGCCCCTAACTGGGCTTGTTTTTTTAATAACTCTTCTTTCAATTCAATTAAACTTTGTTCACGTTCTTTGATGGCTACTTGCAAATCATTCACCGTACTATGAATCGTATTAATATCCTGCTGAATCTGAGTTCTCCCTCTATCAGTGTAATTTTCTGAAGGGCGCGTCAAACCAGCTCTGGATGTACTTGTCCCATTATCATTAGCAAGAATTCGTCTTAATTCAACGTCAAGAGAGTTCAATCTCTCCATATCAGACTGTAAACGATTAGTATCTTGAACAAGTTGTTCAATTTTACCAATCTGATCATTATTGTTTTTTCGTAAAAATTCTAACTCATCTTTATTTGCATGAGCTGCACTTACAACTTGTCGATAATTTAAAAAGAAACCAGTCATTAGTATTACAAGGATAAAACATATTGCAATCGAATATTTTACCATGATCATTGGTATATGAAAATGAGTCAATTCACAACTAGCTTGAGGTACTATCAATTTTTTTTCTCTTTTAAGATTTTTTTTATTTCTTTTCGCCAAAAATAGTCCCCCTATAGCACAAAATAATAATACCAATCATACTTACTCAACAATAGTAAACTATATTTACTTATATGTAATTTTATCATTCTACCTCTCCTTTTACTATTATCCAAGAGTCTAAACTTTTATCGATAAGTTTATCCAATTGGATAATTTATAGGTATTTTTTCCCAAAACCATTAATCATATATTTAAGATTAAAATAAATCATTCTTCTTTGTATATTTTGATTTGAAGGGTTGCTACATAATTCCACAGTTGATATATTATTCAAAGTAGTACATAATCATTCTGTTCATAAAAACAAATTACATATGAAAAAATGAGGGGCAACATATATGATTATTTTTTCCAATAACAATTATAGACTTTTGAGTATAATTGTTATTTTGAGTATTCTTTTATTGATTTCATCAAATTATTCACTCTTTACACCTCATAAAAAAGGACCCCAAATTAAAAATGGAGTCTTAGATCTTACAGAATGGGATCTTAAAACAGATGGTATAATAACTTTAGATGGTGAATGGGAGTTTTATTGGAATCAATTGTTAACTTATGATGATTTTCACGGAGGAAGCCCCTCTTTAAGTGGTTACTTCACTGTGCCCAATGTATGGAATCAATATGAAATTGATGGTAAGAATCTTCCTGGATTTGGTTATGCTACCTACAGAATAAAAATTAAAACTAAGGCTGATCAATCCTTTAATGGTCTAAAAATTTCTACTATGTCTACAGCCTATAAACTGATGATCGATCATACAACTCTTGCTGAGAACGGAGTGGTGGGTAGCAGCGAAAATCAATCGTCACCAGAATATAAACCTCTAATTAGTATATTTCAAAATACTTCTGAGGAATTCGAAATTATCATACAAGTTTCCAACTTTACTTATGCTCGCGGTGGCCTTTGGTATTCAATCTCTCTCGGAACTGACCAACAAATCATCACATTAAAAGAAAATGCTTCACAAAGAGAATTGTTCATTTTAGGCGCTGTATTGATTATGGCCTTATATCATACAGCAGTTTTTTCTTTCCAAAAAAATTATAAATTAGCAATCTATTTTACCTTATTACTGATCATAGGGGTTATGCGAATTACTTTTCGTGGTGAATATTTTATTCTTACTATATTCCCAGGTCTTAGCATCAATTGCTTGGTTTTTTTCGAATATATGACAATATATTGGGGTCCTACTGCCTTAGTAGCATTTATTCACGAACTCTACCCTGAAGAATCTTCTTTACTAATAAAAAAAATATTAACTGGTGGCGTTCTATTCTTAACTCTATTTACAATAATATTTCCTATTAGTTTTTATACAAAATTTACACTCTATTATGAAATTTTTCTAGGATTAGCCGCTTTTTATTGTATAGTAGTGCTATCAATAGCTACCATGAGAAAAAAAGATGGTGCTGGTTTATTATTACTGGCTATTATCTTTTTTCTAGGAACCCTTATCTACGACTCTTTGTATCATTGGAACTTAGTCTATAGTAAGTATGACGGTATATTTCCTATTTCAATCTTTTTTCTTGCCCTTCTCCAATCATTAATTTTAGCTCAACGGTTTTCCAAAACATTTTCAGAAGTTGAAAAACTATCTGACCAACTCCTTTCATTAAACAATATGAAAGATGAATTTATGGCTAATACTTCTCACGAGCTACGAACTCCTCTACATGGAATGATTCATATTACCGAATCAGTTTTACAAACTTCATCAAAAAAATTAAGCCAAGACCAACAAGAAAATCTTTCAATTGTTGTTTCAAGTGGCAAAAGATTGGCTATGCTTGTCAATGATATCTTAGACTACTCAAAGTTAAAAAATAATGATATAAAGCTTAATAAAAAAAATATTGATCTTCGCCAACTAGTCATGATGGTGTTAGAATTAACAAAATATCTAGTGGCAACTAAACCTATTCTTTTAAAGAACAACTTGTCTGAAAACCTTCCTCCCATTTATGCCGATGAAGATCGGCTTACTCAAATTATTTATAACTTATTAGGAAATGCTATCAAATTTACAGAGCATGGCGAAATACTTATTTCTACTGCTATAAATCACGATATGATAGAAATCAGTATTAAAGATACAGGCATAGGTATACCCGAAGATAAACTTGAAGATATTTTTAAATCCTTTGAACAAGTCGATACCTCATTAATAAGAGAATACGGTGGATCGGGTCTTGGGTTAAGTATTACAAAATACCTCGTTGAAATACACGGTGGAAAAATCACCGTTAACTCCACATTAGGTAAAGGTTCAACATTCACTTTTAGCCTTCCTCTCACCACTGAAAATCATTCTTTTCATAATTCAAGCAACAATGTGAATGAATGTTCTCATCATAATCATGTAAACTCCCCCTTCTTTAAGACACCTGCATTCTTACCTCAAAAAGGTGAATTCACAATATTAATCGCAGATGATGATTATGTCAACTTAAAAGTTCTCATTAATATTTTGTCAAAAGAGCATTATTCTATTATTGCCGTTACAAATGGGGTGGAAGTATTAGAAGCAATCGCTCACACTCAAAACATTGATCTGGTGATTCTCGATATTATGCTCCCTAAAATATCAGGCTATAAAGTTTGCCAGAAACTGCGCGAAAATTATTCATTGTCAAATTTGCCAATACTGATGTTGACTGCACAGAATTCCCCTGTTAGTATGTTGACAGGCTTTGAATCTGGTGCAAATGACTTTCTGACAAAACCTTTTGACTCTAATGAATTAAAGGCTCGGGTGAAAACCCTCCTACAACTAAAGAAATCTGTTAATCAAGCAATCCATGCTGAAATGGCCTTTTTACAAGCACAAATTAAACCTCATTTTCTCTACAATGCTCTCAATACTATTATTTCTTTTTGCTGGACCGATCCTGAAAAGGCAGGCGATTTGCTATTAGACTTAAGCAATTATTTACGTGGTAGCTTTAATTTTAGTAATATGGATAATTTTGTTTCAATACAAACAGAACTTGATTTTGTACGATCCTATATGGTGATTGAAAAGGCACGATTTGAAGAAAAACTAAATTGTCAATATGATATTCTTATCCCTCTTGATTTTATGGTACCCACACTTATTTTACAACCAATCGTGGAAAATGCAGTAAAACACGGTATATTACCCAAAGTAGGCGGAGGAACCGTTAAAATTTCAATTAGTCATCAAGCTGAATTTATCTTAATCGAAATAAAAGATGATGGTATTGGCATTGATCTCAACAAATTAGAAACCCTCTTAATCGAAGATTTCTCAAATAAAAGCGTAGGTCTTAAAAATATTAATCAACGGATGAAACGTCTATATGGATACGGCATTGATCTGATCAGTAGTACGGAAACTGGAACAATTGTGAGCATTAAAATCCCTATGAAAGAAAGTGATAATCATATTAAAAACGATTTTAATCGACGATGAAAGGCCCGCGCTTAAAGTATTAGAGCATTTACTCAAACAGTATAATGAAATTCAGATCTTAGGATCCTTTACAAATAGTGAAGAAGCATTGGAAATGATCTATAACAATTATATTGACCTTGTTTTTTTAGATATTGATATGCCCAAAACAAATGGGATCGAAATCGCCAAAAGAATAATTTCAGCTAACCTTAACACCAATATCATTTTTGTAACAGCCTACGCTCATTTTGCACTAGAGGCTTTCGAAGTCAATGCGACAGATTACATTATGAAACCCGTATCCAAAAAAAGATTAGACACAACAATAGAAAGACTTTCCAAAAAATTTTCACTATCAAATTCCTTTTCTATAGACCAAGAACGTAAAGAATTTTTCAATTACCTAATTTCAGGAGAAATCATTGAGACAAAAGAAATCATACAACAAGGAGCATTCTTGGATATTGATTTTACAAAAGATTTTTCTTTTTTCTTTTTGCTCATTAAATTTCAAGATGAACATTCCAATTTACAAATTCATCCTATTAGTCATGTATCAATAATTAATATTATTGATACACTTGCTGCAGAACCTGGTCTTATTCCTTGGGAAACACCGCAAGGAATAAGCATCTTAAATTTTACGCCTTTTTCCTCTGACGACTGCATAAAAGAGGAACGTGCAATGGCTTGTCGTTTACAAAAATTAATAACTATGCATTTTCCCGAAGTCATTCTATTTATTGGAATTTCCGAACGTTATTCTAGAATGGATCAATTTGCTCATCGTTATATACAAGCGCGCAATACTGCGGTAATTGGTATGAACGTATATCCTGATTTGGGTATTTATCACTTTCTAAATAGCGGATATTTTCCTGTCTTAACCCAATATGTTAATAAACAGGAAGTCGATATTTTTATTACTAATACAATTGGTAAAATTCTTGAGCATGACAAGAAAAATGGAACTGATCTATTTCATACAATGAAAGAAATTATCATTAATAATAATTTACGTTCTGTGGCAGAAAAATTATTTATTCATTACAAAACAGTTTTATTCCGCAAACAATCTATCGAAAAAATTATGGGAATTTCTATGGATTCTTTTGAAGGACGAACCATGTTTGGAGTCGCACTAACTTTTTATTACTTGCGTGAATATAAAAATCTATCTTAAATAAAAATACGATTTACTTCCAAAAGTAAATCGTATTTTTTATTACACTTCTTTTTTCTGAGCAGGAAACGCGTACATCATAAAAAACATAATAAAAATGGTGGCTAAAATTGCTGTCGATTGACCATTTAGCATTCCAAAGCCTTTTCCACCATTCCAAAACTGCAAATAGACAGTGATAACTACTCCTACACTTGCAGAAACAAAGGCAGCTGTCGTACTTGGACGTTTTGAGAAAAGACCAAAGAGCAAAGGTGCTGTCAAAGAAACTGACATAAGAGAATAAAAAATCGATAGAGCAGTAATAATATTAGGTAAGGCAATGGCTACACATCCTCCTAATACACCTGCCACGACTGCAACAATACGGCTGCTTTTTAGAAGCTTTTCGTCAGAAATATCAGGTTTAATAAAAGCTTTATACAAATCCTTGGTAAAAGAAGACGTAATCATATATAAGACTGCATCAGCCGCACTCACTTCAGCGGAGAAAATTGCAGCCAGTGCTAAAGCTGATGCCCAAAAGGGCATACATTCTTTCATAACAATGGGTAATGCTAATTCACGCTCTGTTAAGTCCGGTACAACAGCAGCTGCCGCCATTCCCAAAAAGGTGGGGATAAGGGCAAAAGCAAGCATAACAAGACCACATAAACATGTACCTACAATAACAGTTTTCTTATTCTTAGCACCATACACTTTACCAATCAAACCAGGAGAGATAAAAAAAGATGGAGTTAACATCAAGAAAAAACCCATAATTGTACTGATCCCTGCTCCATCAAAACTAAAGTAGCTAGCAGACCTAACTGAATCTGCCATATTGGCAGTAATCGTCGTTTCAAGGCCACTCCAGCCACCGACAAAACTAAGAACAAAAGGTACTGCAATTAAAAATCCAATCAATTTTACCATTGCTTCAATAATATTCACATAAGCAGCCGCCAGTAAACCACCTGCACCAAAATAGAAAACCACAACAGTAGCACCAATTAAAATACCAACAGTTTTGGATATCCCAGCTACAGCAGATAGTATCCACGCAATCCCCATCAACTGTCCTGCAAAAATTGCCACCGTACCAATTGCCATCATCAGAGATATCAGGCCGCGAAAATTTTTGTTATAACGATAATCCAAATAATCTCCAAGTGTATAAAAATTATGTTCTTTTGCCAAGCGCCAAATCACAGGTCCAACAATAAAGGCTAAAATGAAAGTACCAACCGCAGAAGCTACAATCCACCAAGCAGCTGAGATTCCGACTTTAAAACCAAGACCAGCTACACCAACCGTTGACCCTGCACCAACATTTGGAGCAATCATCGTAATAAATAGAAGGGCCGGTCCAAACTTCCGGCCACCCACAAAATAATCATCTGATCCTTTGACACGTTTGGTAATGATAAATCCTACACCAATTAATAAGAGTGCATACAATATAATTATCCAGGTATATCCATTCATATACCAACTGCCCCCTTTTTACGCTAATACAGCTTTTTAAGAACTTCTTCTTTCATACCAAAACTATGCTCTGGCCCAGGGAAAGCACCGCTATCGACTTCAGTTGCATACTGCTGTAAAGCATCTACAATAGTACCATTCAAGTTAGCATATTGCTTTACGAATTTAGGTACAAAACGATCAAACATACCTAACATATCTTGAGCTACTAATACTTGTCCATCACAATCAGTACCCGCGCCAATACCGATCACTGGGATAGAAAGTTTTTCAGTTAATAGTTTGGCAACAGGCGCAGGCACGCACTCGATAACAATAGCAAAAGCCCCCGCTTCTTCTAATTTTTGTCCATCTTGTAACAATTTTAGAGCAGCATCAGCATCTTTACCTTGTACTTTAAAACCGCCCAATTGAGAAACAGTCTGAGGTGTCAAACCGATATGCGCCATAACTGGAATGCCTGCATTAACAATGGCACGCACTGTTTCTACAACCGTTTCTCCACCCTCTAATTTCACAGCATCTGCTCCGCCTTCCTTCATAATTCGATTGGCATTAGCAATAGCTTCACTGATGCTCACATTGTAAGAACCAAATGGCATATCACAAATGACTAATGTATTAGGAGCACCTTTTACCACAGGTTTGACATGATGCAACATATCATCCATTGTAACAGAAACTGTACTATCATAACCAAGTACGACCATCCCTAGAGAATCTCCTACCAAGATTGTTTCAATTGGTGATTTATCAATTACTGAAGCTAATAGATAATCATAAGCAGTCACCATTTTAATTTTTTTTCCTTCTTGCTTCATTTCCTTCATCTGAGGAATTGTTATCTTTTTCTTGTCCATTCGTAAGAACCTCCTAATTTATTATGTATTCTTCCAAATCTAAACTGCCTGCGTCTGCTACTGTACAATCCTTTTCCCTACTCTTAGATCTCATAAAGCCAATAAAGGCGGGCAAAATAAAAAGCCTTCCGACACTTGTCCGAAAGGCATAGTTTTCCCTGCTACCTCCCGTCTCAGTCCATTGTACAGATCTAAGCGGATAATAATTTTTTTAACTATTGAATAGAGCGCCTACTTGTTTACGGTATGGTTCGTTATGATACCACCCAAAGTAAACTACACTGATAATAACACAAACTCTATTTAAAATACAAGTTTTTTAGATAATTTAATCCCTTAGACTATCTTTTCAATTATAATCTAATCTCTAGAATAGTACTTTTTTTTATCATCAACTAACTTTTTTTACAATAACTTATTTATTTGTCCATTCTTAGGAGGGTTTTGTGTTTTTACAGAGAATATATACTTATGATTGCCAGTAATAACTGAGCTAAAGGAGGATGGGGATGGCTTTAATTGTAAAAAAGTTTGGTGGTAGTTCAGTTGCTACACCTGAAAAAATTATGGCAGTAGCGCAAAGAGTATTGCGTGAAAAAGCACCTGAGGATAAAGTTGTTGTTGTTGTATCTGCGATGGGAGATACAACTGATGATTTGGTAAACCTAGCCAAAGATTTAGTGGGGCAACCTTATCAGTATACACGAGAAATGGATATGTTATTATCAACAGGTGAACAAATAACCATTGCTTTATTAGCAATGACTTTTAATAAGTTAGGTCAACCAGCCATATCATTAACTGGAGCACAGGCAGGTATTAATACCAATAAAGCTTATACAAAAGGTAAAATTTTAGGCATAAAACCAAAGCGAGTATTAGATGAACTGGCTAAAGGTAATATTGTCGTTGTCGCTGGTTTTCAAGGTGTTAATGCCGATGGAGATATTCTTACATTAGGTCGAGGAGGATCCGATACTTCAGCTGTCGCTTTAGCAGGGGCGTTAAAAGCAGATGCCTGCGAAATTTTTACAGACGTTGACGGTGTGTATTCCGCCGATCCTAGAGTTGTAAAAGATGCACGACGCATGAAAGAAATTACTTATACCGAAATGCTAGAAATGGCGCGATTGGGTGCCGGCGTAATGCAACCCCGTTCTGTTGAGATGGGTAAACATTATGGTGTACCTATTCATGTACGTTCAACTTTTACCTGTGATTCGGGTACATTTATAAGGGAGGAATATACAGTGGAAGAAAAAGAATTTATCATCAGAGGAGTTACCCACGATACGAATGTAGCTAAAATTGCCATATTAGGCTTGCCAGATCGCCCAGGTGTTGCTTATAAAATTTTTGCAGCATTGGCTAAATCTAATATTGATGTTGATATGATTGTACAAAGCATTCGTAATACAGATAAAAATATTATTGATATGGTCTTTACTGTTGCACAACCAGACCTACCTCAAGCTAAAGCTCTTGTGGAAGAATTGGGTAACGAAATGCATGTCTTCGGAATCCTTGTTGATTATAATGTAGCTAAAGTATCTGCTGTTGGCGCAGGTATGCTTGGTCACCCTGGCATTGCTGCTAATATGTTTGGTGCCTTATCTGATGCTGGCGTCAATATTGAAGTGATTAGCACTTCTGAAATCAGTATTTCTTGTCTAATTCAAGCTGATAAAGTCAAAGAAGCTGTGAATGCTATCCATACTCGCTTCTTTCCCCGTGAATCTTAATTTTAATCGATAAAAAAGTGCACCCACTGTGGTGCATTTTTTTACGCTTTAAACTGAGATACTAAATTCTCCAAATTATAAGACATATTATGTAATTTTCCAATAGAAAAATTAATCTCTGCCGATGCAGCTTCTTGCTCTTCACATACAGCAGCAATTTCCTCTGCACTGCTCGTATTGCTTGTTGCCAAAAGGCTGATACTAGCTATTGCTTGCATAGCATCTCGACATAAAGTAACCTGATTTTCAGTTTCTAAGGTAATGGTATTAGACTGAAGTTGAACATGATTGACGGCTTCCACAATTTTCTTAAATGCTTCCCCACTCGTTTGAGCACTTTGTACACCATGTTCTACATTTTCAACACTTCGCTCCATCGCAAGAACCGAACCGCTAGTCTGAGCCTGAATTTTAGTAACGAGTACTGAAATTTCTTTAGCAGCACGTGCAGACTGCTCAGCAAGTTTGCGTACTTCATCAGCCACGACTGCAAATCCACGCCCAGCTTCCCCAGCACGAGCTGCTTCAATTGCTGCATTTAATGCCAATAAATTTGTCTGACTGGCGATTTGGCTGATCATACTTGTAATCTTATTAATCTCTGTAGTACTTTCACCAAGTAAGGTAACATTTTGGGCTGTACTAACAACAAGACCTTTTATATTATGCATCTTGTCTATGGTTTCATCAATGACTCTTTGCCCTTCTGTGGCTGCGATGGAACAGTCATTACTCGAAACTGCAACCTGACTAATATTACCTGAAACATTTACCGTAATACCAAGCAATCTTTGTAATAGTTCTTCCGTTCTTTGTGTTTCTTTTTCCTGTTCGGCTATTTTTTTAGCAATCGCCATCACAGATTGTGATACGAGAGAACTCCCCTCCCTAGACTGTTCTGAAGTCGCAGCAACACTATTGGTTGATTCTACAACAAGAGATGATGATTGTTTTACCGATTGAACAATCTCTCGCAAATTAAGAATCATCCCATTAAAAGCCTTCGCAACATGACTTAATTCATCATGCTTGTACTCCAACATAGTATGAGTTAGATCACCCTGAGCTACGATGCCTACGCCCACGGCGAGTTCTTTTAAAGGATATAATGCTTTTCGAATAAAAAATAAACCAATCATCATAAATAAGACAATCATAAACAAGGTCACCATGGTACTATTTTCGACCATGTCATAAGCTGATTGCAATGCAGATTGTTTAGAATATGATGAAACTGCAACCCACTCTGTATTGGCAATTGGCCGATAGGATATGAAATAATCTTGCCCTCTAAAGACTCCCACCGTATTACCCGTTTGTTTCTCCAACGCTTCTTGGTAATATGCTTCATCGAGTTGCTTAGACTCAGCAACTGCAGTTGAATCACCTTGATAAAATATGGGCACTCGATTCTTATTAATAATTGTCACTGCATATCCTGGATTTTGTGACAAGATTTGTTCAATCATACCATTCACATTTTGCAATGATAAATTGGCTCCAATAATCCCCTTTACTTTACTATCTGCGCCATAGATGGGTGCTGAAGCAATAATTGTTAATTGCCCTGTTGCTTTACTAACCAGGGGCTCAGAAAAATGAATTGATCCTTGTATGGCACTTTTAAAATAATCTCGATCACCAATATTAGTCAATTTATTCGTATCTGTTCGCGCAATTTGTGCCCCATCAACTTGGGCCACAAAGAGAGTTTCATTACTACCATACCAAGGCTTAATCTGATTTAGATAGTTGAGGGTTCCTTCCTTTTCCATACTACGAATGGCTGGACTTCCACTGGCAACCAACAAAAAATTTTTTTTCGACTGTAAATTGGTCCCAATATCACTAGCAATTCGATCAGCAACTTTGTTATTTTTTTCAATTGTAGCTTGGGTAAGACTTTCCATTGTCTGTGTCGTAAAATACCAGCCAACAATACTCAAAGGTATAATACACGTAATGACAATCAACATCGTCGCTTGGGTAGCGAGGGATGACCAAGAATTTTTGGCCATGATTTGTCGTAAGGTAATTTTTTGCAAAACTTTTAAGTTAAGAGGTTTTTTATTTTTTCTTTGTCGTAAAACCCCTACTCGTAAGACCCTTAGGGATCGAAAAGAAAAAGGTACTTTTTTTGTTAGCGTGATAATCCTCTTTAACATTTTTTAAACTTTACCCCCATCCATAATAAGGCTTATCTGATTGATGTATTCATATGAACAGTTTATCGATTCTATAAATAAACGGCCATGATATTAACATGACCGTTTACTTGTATGATTTATATCAAGTTTTTGTGAAATTATTTCTTCATTTTTGTCATAGGTACAAATCCATTTTTTTCAACATAGGTTTCTTGGAACTCTTTACTCATTACATAATCGATGAAGGCTTTAACAGCGCCAGTAGCTTCACCTTTAGTGAACATATGTTCATAAGCATATACAGGATACTTACCATTAGCGACAGCATCAGCAGAGTATTTTTCGCCGTTATAAGCAAGTGATTTGATCGTGTTATCAGCATATGCTGAATCAACATAACCAATTGAACCAGGTGTGCTAGCAATAGCGGAACGTACAGCACCATTTGAATCTTGGATAACAGCATTATCTGTAAACGGAGCACCTTTCAATACGATTTCAGCAATCGTAGCACGTGACCCTGAAGATTTAGCACGGTGAATCAATGTAATTTTTTGATCTTTACCGCCAACATCTTTCCAGTTAGTTGTTTTACCAGTCAGAATATCTACATATTGTTGTTGAGTCAAATTGTCAACACTCACATCTTGATTAACAATAAATACAAAAGGAGCAACGGCTACTTGATGATCAACAAGACCTTTATCTTTATATTCATTAGTTGCTGGAACATCTGAGTTACCTATATTTACAGAACCAGCTGCGACTTGATTTAGGCCAGTGAAAGATCCACCACCTGAAATCGTAACCGTTGCTTTTGCGTATTTCTTTTGGAATTCTTCTTGTGCTGGTTTTAATAAAGGAAGTAAAGCCGTTGAGCCAGATGCTGTTACTGTTCCTTGAACATCAGCTGCTTTGGCTTCTTCTTTTTTTCCACCACAGCCTGCAATCAAACTAACACCTACCAATAATGCAGCAACAGTTAAAATGATTTTATTTTTTTGTAAAAACTTCATATCAAGACCCCCTACGTTTTTTTATCATGGTTATATTGTAAAACAATCTTCATTTCTATGTGTTAAGGTAATGTTACGATTTTGTTAACAATGCCCTTTTTAATCAAAAAAATAGCAACTCTGCCAAACTTGCTTGCATTTCTTTTTCACAATACTGGCTGCTTCTGCTAAATCTGCTGGATTTTTAAATTTTTTACCAATATTAGATAATACAGCAATCGAAAGAGATACAATCGGAAAATGTTCTTCTACACCATGTCGATTTTTTGCAATAATATAGTTACGGCTTTTATCCTCTTCCGTATAGAATCCTCTAATCCTCGCATCAAAATAATCAATAATCCTTTGGCATATCAGCATAGCATCAATATTTTTGATGATCGCAATAAAATCATCACCGCCAATATGCCCTACAAATGCATCCATCATATGATAATTTTTAAATTGAGACTGAATAAGT
Organism: Pelosinus sp. sgz500959; assembly: GCF_042610375.1. NCBI lineage: Bacteria > Bacillati > Bacillota > Negativicutes > Selenomonadales > Sporomusaceae > Pelosinus > Pelosinus sp. sgz500959. The sequence continues at coordinate 297,670 of NZ_JBGJZL010000005.1, read as the reverse complement.
TGAGCGGTCATACACAAAATTTTATCGCCATTTTCAAAACCATAGACGTCATTATAGGCTTTAAAATTATCTAAATCAAAATATAAGACTGAATAAGTTTCTTCAGATTCAATCACTAATTTTAACTTTTCTTCAATTAAAATATTACCAGGTAGACCACTTAATGGATTACTATGTTTAGCGCGATTAATTTCCAAGTGGGTAGTTTTTTCCAACAATTTTTTGATCGTCGTGATTCCATAATATTTATCTTGCTGAGTCACTACAATATAGTCATACAAGCTATCCTCATCTCTTGCAACAGCTGATTTTGATACTTGCTCTAGCGGTGTATCATAATCGACAATCAAAAAATTTTGATCCATCAGTAATCCAACAGGCCGATTCATATAGACAGCCACTCCATATTTAGTTGCCAAATGAGTTAAAAATTTATTTTTCATTAATAACCCTACTGGCGTATCTCCTTGCAAAATAGCAATTCCCATCACATTAGGATTTTCATTAAAATAATCTAACACTTGACCACCTGTTACCATGGCAGAAAAGCCCTGATCACGCCGACTAATTTCACCAATTGGCATGGTCAAGGGCGTATGGAAAGACTCTTGTTTTTTCCGATAGTTTTTACTAATAATCACTTCTTTAATTTTGTCACTCACATCTAGAAATTCACTAGCAGGTCTCTGCAATAAATAGCCTTGGCCATAAGGTATACCAATCGTAATAATGGTATTTAACTCATCAAGAGTCTCAATTCCTTCAGCAATGATTTTCATATTAGCAGCAACAGAAAACTCATAGAAAGCTTTCATTAGAGCTTGCTTTAAAGCATCTTTATCAATGTTTCTCACCAAATCCATATCCATTTTAATAAACTGAGGTCTGGTTTCAGCTAATAATTTTAAGCCAGAATAACCTGATCCAGCATCATCAATGGCAATTTTATACCCCTGACTCGTATAATTATCCAGAACACGTCGAAAACTTTTATAATCCTCAACTGAGTTTTTCTCGGTGATTTCAAAAATAATATTACTCGCATCGATGTTATATTGAGTTAACATATCAAAGGTAGCGCCTTTTTGAAAACGGACATCATTGATAATATTGGGGGCAACATTAATAAACAGCATCTTTTCATTGGGTAATTTATAAGCATTCTCAAAAGCCTTACTCCGGCAGAGAAATTCTAGCTCCCATACTTTATCAAAACGCTCAGCAGCAGCGAATAATGCATCTGGCTTTTCAAGGGATGATCCTGGAATTCCTCGACTCAAAGCTTCATAACCAAAAATTTCTCCATCAAATAAAGATACAATCGGTTGAAAAACAGCCTTAATTTCTTTATTTACTAACACTTTATCCAATTCTTTATAGATTTCTAATTCTTCCTGAGTATAGTCATTATGATCTGTCATTAGATCTTTATTTATATCTAGCATATTCCAGAATAACATGTAAATTATTCCTCCACCGATGTACAAAATTTCTCGGTCTTATGGATTTCTCGTACATACTTCATGTTATATTTTAATTCATTAATATAAGTATATTGTTAAGCCTAGGTTATCTTTTTGTTAAATTCATAGCTAGTTCTATCTTTTTATTGTATGATTTTTCTATATACTTTAGGGGAGGGCTATTATGTTTAAACGAGGTATAAAATCTAGACTCATTGTTACTTATCTTGTCTTAATTTTATTAACAATGTCATTATTAAGCAGTTATCTTTTATGGTTTTTTTATCAAAATAATTTAGACATGTTAACAAGTAGCCTATTAACAAATGCTCGAGTTACAGAACAATTTTTGGAAGATTACATGAAAGGACCGAAAGAAAAATCAGGTATCGATCAACGCCTGAAAGAATTAGCTACCAAAAGCGACTTGCGAATTACAGTCATCGATAATAATGGTACTGTACTTGCTGATTCTTGGGAAAATCCAACACTTATGGAAAATCATTTAGAACGTCCCGAAGTATCCGCCGCTTTAAGTGGCGAAGTCGGAAAATCCATTCGCTATAGTACTACCATTAATCAGAATATGCTCTACGCATCCATTCCCATTTGGCATGGTAGCGAGGTCTTAGGAACAGTTCGAATTGCCAGTACCCTTGCTACAGTTGATGCCGGCTTTAACAGCATTAAGTCGACTCTCCTTGCCACTATTTTCTTAACTTCATTATTAGCAATTGCTCTTAGCCTCCGATTGGCTCACAAATATACAGCACCTTTAGAAGAAATAACAACTGCTGCTCGAGAAATCGGAGACGGAAATTTAGATCGCCGGCTTTATGTGCGCACGGGAGATGAACTGGAACTCCTAGCCCATACTCTCAATCATCTTGCCTCCAACCTAGATGACAAAATCAATGAAACAACTGCTGAAGCGCAAAAATTAACTCTTATTCTTGAACACATGGATAATTCTGTAATTCTTCTTGATCGTTACGGGCGAGTGTTAACTGCCAATAAAACGGCTCGAGATATTTTTGACATTCATGATTCCATGATGAATCAACATAATATGCAAGTCATTGGCAATAGCCAATTGGATCGTTCTATACATCAAACTGTTATCAATGACCAAAGCATGCAAATTCAGCTTAAAACTAAAATCCATGGTAACAAACGAGTATTTCAAGTATTTTTAGCACCCATTACAACTAAAGAGAAGGATAATACTCGTATTTTAAGCGTATTCCACGATATCACAACCCTTCAAGATCTCCATGAACGCCAAGCTGATTTTGTTGCCAATGCTTCCCATGAATTGGCAACTCCTCTTACAGCTATAAAAGGTTTTGCTGAAACCTTGCTAGATGGGGCTATGGAAGACTCTGCACTCAGGACCAAATTTATTAATATTATTCATAGCGAAGCCGAAAGAATGCAACGTTTAATCAACGAATTACTACAATTAGCTAAGCTTAATTCTCAAGAATACCGTCAACAAATTAAATTAGAACCAACTGACTTAACGCCGCTCCTACACAAGGCTCAGCAATATCTCATTGCCCATGCTGACGAAAAAAATATCACAATTACGATTGATGCCCCTTCTGAACCTCTTATTGTTATGGCTAACCCTGATTGGCTCAAACAAATTCTCATTAACTTGTTAGATAACAGCATCAAATATACTCTTGCGACAGGTCTGATTGTTTTACAATGCTATCAGGAGGATAAAGAAGCGATCTTGATTGTGAAAGATTCTGGCATTGGCATCCCGTCTGCCGATTTACCTCTCATTTTTGATCGTTTTTATCGAGTCGACAAAGCACGGACTCGTAGTGCTGGTGGTACAGGTCTCGGATTATCCATTGTTAAGTTCATTATCGAAATGCATGGTGGGCAAATTTCCGTCCAGAGTACCGTTAATAAAGGAACAACTTTCACGATTAAATTACCACTTGCTTAAATAAGGTTCAGATTTTTCTTGGTGATTTTAATCAATTACAAGAAAGATCTGAACCCTTATTATCTAGAAACAAAAATAGAGATGGAGCTTTAGCTCCATCTCTATTTTTGTTTCTTTATCTATATTACGCCAAAGGAATCATATTGAATAAACTTATATGCATAACAATTGCTCTAGTTCTGGTACAGTATTTACTATATGGTTCGGTTTAGCTAGGATCAGCTCATCACAGCTACCATATCCATAAGAGACACCAACCACATCAATACCATTTTCTTGGGCCCCAACGATATCAAACTTACGATCGCCAACCATAATGATTTTTTGTGCAGCAGACTGATCAACTTGAGATAAGACAAACTGAATCACATCACTTTTTTCCACTCTTGTCCCATCAAGTTCACTGCCGATCACCGCTTTAAAAAAATGAATTAAACCAAAATGTTCTAATATCTTTATCGAAAATATTGTTGGTTTTGAAGTAGCAACAAATAATGTTTTTCCTTGACTTTGCAATTTCTCAAGTAATTCTTTGATACCCTCATAAACTGCATTTTCATATAATCCAACTTGGGAAAAGCGCTCGCGATAATACACAAGAGCCTGCTTTGCTTCATCGTCATTCATGTGATAATACTCTTTAAAAGAGGCTATCAATGGCGGTCCAATAAAAATCGTTAGTTTTTCCAAATCATTTTCGACAATACCCATTTTTTCAAGAGCATATTGTACTGATTTCGTAATACCTGGTTTAGGATCTGTTAATGTTCCATCAAGATCAAATAAAATAACATCATACATAATTGACTTGTCCATTTGAAAAGGACTTAATACGAACGAGAGATTCCACCCGATATCCAGCACTTTTTAATTTTTCTGCACCTGGTTGAAATGATTTTTCAATCACAATTCCAATTCCCACAACATTAGCACCCGCTTGCTCGACAATATGCGTCAGACCAAGAGCAGCTTCGCCATTTGCTAAGAAATCATCAATAATCATCACATTTTCACCCGTTGCTAATAATTCCTTAGAAACGGTCACATAATTGCTTTCTTTTTTAGTAAAAGAATAAACGGTTGTACTATAAACTTCATCATTACAAACAGCTGATTTTTTCTTTCGAGCAAAAACGACAGGCACTTTTAAGGCAAGCCCTACCATAATGGCAACGGCAATACCCGAAGATTCAATGGTCAACACTTTTGTTACCTTATTATTTTTAAACCGAAGAGCAAACTCTTCTCCAAGTTTCATCATCAACTCCGGATCAAGTTGGTGATTCAAAAAAGAATCTACTTTCAGTAGCGAATTCTGTATAACCACTCCTTCGGCCTGAATCTTATCTTTCAATACTTGCATACCCTACCTCCAAACTTTTGATTATACAGATTGTATCACACTGATGCTCATATGTTAAATCAATATTACAATAATATATCGATAAATTTCAAAAAAATAAAATTGTCGATTGATAGGGTTAAAAAAGGATTTGTCTGATTTTTCACGAATTTATTGTCACATGACAACAAATACTGTCTAGGAGGGAACTCGAATGAGTAAACGATCTTATACATGTCTATTTGGTGGTGAAGCAGGTTACGGTGTTATGAGCGCTGGTTCTACGGTTGCCAAAGGAGCTAATCGCAATGGTCTATGGTCCTTTGTTGCTAACGAATATCCTTCTCTCATTAAAGGAGGGCTCAATTCTTGTCTAGTGCGTCTTTCAGATGAGCCGCTGACAGCTTATGAAGAAGATCTTGATTTTTTAGGACTCTTTTCTCAACAAGCTTTTGAATGTCACGCTCCGCAGCTAAAACCAGGAGCGATTGTATTGTATGATTCAACGACCGTTACAATCGATGAAAGCAAACTTTCTGCTGAAACATTATTCTATCCCGTCTCTTTAATGGAGTATATTCCTAAAGGGAGTGCCAAGATCATGGGCAATAGCGCAATGCTGGGCGCCTTTTCTGCTCTTACAGGTTATCCTCTTGAAGTATTAATCGATATTATAAAAGATGAATTTCATAATGAACAGTTACAAGAAGCTAATATTCTAATTTTAAAACAAGTCTATGATCATGTCCGCTCTACCTTACCTACAGAAAAAATTTTTCCATTACAATTTAAGCAACAAAGCCAACCTAAAATGTTAATAAACGGTAATGAGGCCCTTTCTTTAGGTGCCATTCAAGCTGGCTGCAAATTTTCTGCTGGTTATCCAATGACGCCAGGTTCTAGTGTCCTCAGTTACTTAGCTGACTATGGAGCCGACTATGGTCTTGTTTTCAAGCAAGCTGAAGATGAAATTGCCGCTATCAATATGCTCATTGGTGCTTCTTTTGCGGGTGTACGTTCCATGGGATCAACAAGCGGTGGTGGTTTTGCCCTTATGGTCGAAGCATTAGGTTTTGCTGCCCAAGCAGAACTCCCCATTGTGATGGTCAATGCTCAACGCGGCGGTCCAAGTACAGGTCTACCAACGAGAACGGCGCAAGCTGACTTAAATTTTGTAGTACATGCCTCCCAGGGAGAGTTTCCCCGTATTGTCCTAGCACCTGGGGATATTGAAGAATGTTTTTATGAAACCTTTCGTTTATTTAATTTAGCCGATCAATATCAAGTACCATGTATCATTTTAACAGATAAATTTTTGGCAGATTCATCGATTTCGCAACCATTATTTGAAACAGAGCACTTAATGATTGATCGTGGAAAACGTTTTGATCCTAATAAACAAGGTTCTGATGAACCTTATCTGCGCTATAAACTGACTCCTGATGGTATATCTCCCCAAGCAGTTCCTGGACAAATTGGCGGGCGTCATATTGCAACAAGCTATACCCACGGTGAAGATGGTTTTTACAGTTCTGGAAATCATGAATATGCTATTAATGAGCCCGCTGTAGCCGTTGCGAGTATGGATAAACTATTTAACAAACTTCCGTCTATGGAAAAGGAGATACCTGCAATTAACACCTATGGCCCTGTTGATGCAGATCTAACAATTATTGCATGGGGATCAACCAAAGGTGCGATCCTTGAAGCCATCGAACAAGCACAAAGCGCTGGAATCACCGTAAACTTTTTGCAAGTTCTTTATATTTCCCCCTTCCCGACTGCTGCCATGGAACTAAAATTAAAAAATATAAAGAAAAGTCTACTCATTGAAGGCAATAAAACAGCACAACTTGGCAGTATTATTCGTGCTCATACAGGCTATAAAACTGATTATACTTACTTGAAATATAACTCACGTCCCTTTGTACCTTCAGAAATTCTTGCAAAAATCAAGGAGGTGCTTTCCTAATGGCTGCTCATGATATCAATCTACCCTATGTTCCGACTTGGTGTACTGGTTGCGGTGACTATGGAATTTTAAATGCGCTAAAAAAAGCAATGGGCATACTCAATCTTGATTTAGAACAAACAGTACTGGCAACTGGTGTAGGTTGTTCCAGTAAAATTTCTCAATATGTAAATACATATCGCATCGAAACACTTCATGGACGTTCTTTGCCAGTTGCTACAGGCATTAAATTAGCGAATCACAATCTAACGGTGATTGCCGAAGGCGGCGACGGTGATGGAATGGGCCTTGGCATGGGACACTTTGTTCATACAGCCCGGCGTAACCTGGATATTACTTATTTCATTCACAACAACCAAATTTATGGACTCACGAAAGGACAAGCTTCGCCAACCAGTGATTTAGGAGTTGTTACAAAGTTTACTCCTGCTCCTTTAGGCAATGTAGAGCAACCAATTAATATTGTCAAAATGGCACTTAATGTAGGAGCTACCTTTGTTGCTCGCGCCTTTGTCTCCAATAGTACCCAACTAGCAAATCTCATGGCTGAAGCTATCCGTCATCCAGGTTTTTCCGTCATTGATATTCTTCAACCTTGTGTTTCTTTTAATCATATTAATACATACCAATGGTATCAGCAACGGATAAAACCCATTGAAGAAATGGAAGGTTATAATCCTGATCAGTTAGAATCCGCTCTTTCCTTGGCAACTTTATGGGGTGAGCAAATACCTGTCGGTCTATTTTACCGTAAAATAAAGCCTACTTTTAATGGTTCCTTACCGCAACTTACTCAAGCCCCCCTCGCCACTCAAGATATTCAACATATTGATATCAGCAAAGTAATGAAAACTTTATGTTAATGATATAAAAATTATAATGTGAAGAAAGTCCCTATTTGCTCCGTGAGTAAATAGGGACTTTCTTTATACATTAATAAATTCTCATTATTCTTCAATTTTTCGATTCTGAAACCATTCGACAAAATCTTGACTAGACAATGGTTTTGAGTAATAATACCCCTGAACTTCATCACATTGAAGTTTTCTTAAAAAATTTAATTCCTCTTCCAGCTCGACACCTTCAGCAATGGTCTTTATTTTCAAGTTTTTACCAAGGGCAATAATGGATTCAACAATTGCTTGGGTGACAGGAACCTTCATCAACCCGCGAATAAAAGATTGATCTATTTTCAGTTTATCTAAAGGAAAATATTGCAAATAACTAAGACTTGAGAAACCTGTACCAAAATCATCTAAGGATAATTTTATCCCCATCTTTTTGATACTTTTCAATTGTTCAATGACAAATTCAGGTTCTTTCATAACAACACTCTCTGTAACTTCCAAATCTAAATAACCTGGCTCTATGCCACTGCTTCTGATGACCCCAGCTAACATAGGTAAAAAACATGGATCACGAAACTGGACTGCTGATATATTGATTGACATTGGGATAGGAGGAAGACCCATTTCAATCCAATATTGATGTTGACGGCAAGCTTCAATAATCACCCATTCACCAATTGGAATAATAAGGCCCGTCTCTTCTGTAAGAGGAATAAACTCCATTGGAGAGATCATCTTCCTGACTGGATGGATCCAGCGAATCAGAGCTTCAACGCCAACAACGGCTCCAGTTTGGGCGTCGAGTTGCGGTTGATACAGTAGGGTAAACTCTTGTCGATCAAGTGCGCGGCGTAGACCATTTTCCATAATTAGTCGATCTGAAGCATATTCGTTCATACTCGCAGTAAAAAATTGATACGTATTACGACCATTTTCCTTAGCTTTGTGCATTGCCGTATCTGCATTTCTAAGTATTACTTCTGCAGTATCACCATCTTCTGGAAAAATACTAACTCCCATACTCGCCGTAATCATAAGTTCTACATGATCATATACAACCGGTTGTGTGATCATAGCAATTCTTTTATTCATCGCTGTGACAATTTCAGATTCTTTATGAATATCTAGTAATATAATGACAAAAGAATCACCACCAAAACGTCCAGTAATACTTTTATCAGTTGAACAAATTTCTAGACGTTTAGTAATTTCTTTTAGAAAATCATCGCCCACTTCATGGCCTAAAGAATCATTTATATTCTTAAATCGATCCAAACCCATGGAAATAACTCCAATACAACTACCATTGCCTCTTGCATTTTGTATTGCTATACCAAGCTCTTCAACAATCGTTTTCCGATTCAGTAATCCTGTTAACGCATCATGTCGATCAAGATAAGCAATCCTTTCTTCAGCAGCCTTACGCTCAGTAATATCTTCAAAATTTGCCAAATAATTGATTAAATTCCCTTGTTTATCTTTAATTTGCTGGATTCTTAGCCATTTGATATAGAATGTACCATCTTTTCTCTTTTCCCAAATTTCTCCTTGCCAAAAACCAGCTTGATTGATGGCAGCCCACATTTTTTGGTAAAAAATTTTATCATGCCGACCAGACTTTAAAATACTCGGATCTTTTCCAACAATTTCATTAAAAGAATATCCAGTAGCCTGAGTAAAAGCTTGATTAACAGCTACAAATTTATTCTGAGCATCAGTAATGGAAATTGCTTCCCCGCTATTTTCAAATATTTTCATAAAAATTGATTGCTGATCGTCAATTTTTTTCATTTCTGCACTAGATATTCCTAGACATAGACTATTTTCTTGAATAAAAAAGATGATAAATTCAACAATAAATATTGATAATAATTCTCCAGTTTGCCCTACACCTTGAATAGCAATTTTACCAAAATGTTTTTTATTCATATCAATATTTTTTTCATAATAAAAGTGCTTTGAATCAATTGTATTTTCTTCTTCGATTAATACTATTCTTTGAGAAGGATCAATTATTTCAAACCGATCAACTTTCATTTTTTCGGTAGAATCAATTATAAGACCTTGATCATCCCAAATAACAATGAAATATCCAGTAATATCATATATCAACTTAATTATTTTACGGATTATATCTCTACGCAGTTGAAAAGCCAAAACGATTCACCTATCCTTATATTTCGTACCATAAAAAGTTTAATTGTGACTACTTATAAAAATTCATCAATTTTTGATAGGTTTTCTATCTTATTATTTTATTCTACCATTTATTGAATAAATATGTACATTTTTAGACAAAATAATAATTTCATCTAAAAAGCAATAAATAATCAATCAAATTTCCTTCTACAACTTATCTTTTATCCATCAGTCTCCATTCTCTTGATCAGAGGTACATGCTTTATATCTTGTGCTCGTTTGCCCATAATACTAAAGGCCCATTGAATGGAAGGTCCTAATGTCAAAGCAATAATCACAGTACCAATTCCTACAGGCCCTCCTAAAAGATATCCAATAATAGCTACACTCGTTTCTATGACAGTCCTCACCTTCCATACCGGCCAACCTGTTTTGTCAATCGATCCCACCATAAAACTATCCCTAGGACCAGCACCAAATGCAGCAGAAAGATAAAAAAAACTAGCCCAGCCAATAACCACAACGCCTCCTAATAACATGGCTAATTGGGAGAACCAATGACTAGGAACCGTTAACCAACTACAGGTCATAAAAAAATCAATAAATAAACCAATAAAATACATGTTAGCAAGTGTACCCCATCCTGGTTTTACTCCTAAAAACCAGCTGGCAATAATAACAAGGACCCCTGTTAATTGAGATACTTGTCCTAAAGTCAAAGGAAGATAATTAATTAACCCTAAATGAAGGGCATCCCATGGACCAGTTCCTAAATTACTTTTGATTGTCATTACAATTCCAAAACCAAAAAGTAAAAGCCCCCAAAATAAAAAAATAATTTTTTTCATCTTTATATCTCCTCCTACCTAGCAATATCATCGACATCAAGAGACTCATTGGATACTAAATTAATTACAATACGATAAGGTAAATTTACCACTTGTTGAGGTGGTTTACTGATCCAACCCGTCTGCACGCCAATTTGGCGTGGTGAGTCATCTTGCCGTATTCGTATACGTCCATCTTGTACTTCAATCACTGCATATTCTTTTTGACCACCAATACGAAATTCCTCACTATAACCCTTTCGAAGAGTAACGGCCTTAACTAGCTTACTATCAACCCTAATTTCCGCAATGGTATCTCCTTGAGTAGGAAAAAGGAAAATGCTAAGACCAATACCAATGATCGAAAATAAAATAACGACACCAATTAACCATTTATCTGCAAGCGTCAGTCCAAAATTTTTCATAATACATCTCCTGCCTATTATATAACTAGCATTTCGTTATCCAATCACACATATCCTGCGCTTCCCTACGAATAAACAAGTATAAATAATATTTTCCAAACTTTTTAAAAAATAACAGGATTTTTAAAACTTTTTTTAATCCATACTATAATTAATCTGCTGATAAAGGTGGCTATATTATGACACATAAATATCGTCACAAACAAATCCAACGTTTTAAACAAAAATATAAAAACCTTGCTGCAGTAGTCGCTGCTGCAACTATATTATCAACCGCCATGTTACCAGGAATGCCCACTGCAACAGCCCATGCATCAGCCAGTGTAAATTCTGGAAATCCATCAGCTACCACTTCACAAGGGCTTGGAAAAGCAAGTCAATCAGCAGCTCAATTGAACTTTAATTCATCGGTGAAAGAAACAAAAAACGAAAGCAAAAACCAACAGCCAGCTCCAACTATTAATAAAAATTCTGAAGCTAATCAAAAAATAACTGAAAAAACTAATTCAGAAAGTAAGGCACCAGAACCAGTTAAGGAAATTAAGCCTGAACCAACTAAAGAAGTTAAACCTGGAAACAATCCAACAGAGCCAACTACAGAAGTTAAGCCGGAACCAACTAAAGAAGTTAAACCTGGAAACAATCCAACAGAGCCAACTACAGAAGTTAAGCCGGAACCAACTAAAGAAGTTAAACCTGAAAACAATCCAACAGAGCCAACTACAGAAGTTAAGCCGGAACCAACTGAAGAAGTTAAACCTGAAAACAATCCAACAGAGCCAACTACAGAAGTTAAGCCGGAACCAACTGAAGAAGTTAAACCTGAAAACAATCCAACAGAGCCAACTACAGAAGTTAAGCCGGAACCAACTGAAGAAGTTAAACCTGAAAACAATCCAACAGAGCCAACTACAGAAGTTAAGCCGGAACCAACTGAAGAAGCTAAACCTGAAAACAATCCAACAGAGCCAACTACGGAAGTTAAGCCTGAACCAACGGAAGAAGTTAAACCTTCCCCTCCTAGTGAATCTCCTATTGCAACAAAACCATCATCAGGTACTCCACCAACACAATATAAACAAGTACTCGATATCTCCGCAACTGCTTATGCTCCAGGTCCTCATGACAATGATCAATGGGGCAACAAGACTTATATCGGCAGCCAAGTTCGTCCTGGTATTATTGCCGTTGATCCTAAAGTCATTCCTCTCGGTTCACGTGTATATATCGAATATCCTGACGGTCATGGCGAGTATGCAATCGCAGAAGATACAGGCGGAGCCATTAAAGGTAATCGCGTTGATATTGCGAAATGGACTGTTAATGAAGCAAAAGACTTTGGTATTCAAAAAGTTAAAGTCTATGTTGTAAATACACCCGAAAAAGTCTAATAAAAATAAGCCGAAATCCTTATATTATACAAGGATTTCGGCTTACTGAATTACTTTTTAAAAGCATCATAAACTTGTTTATACTCTGGAGTTGGTAAGATTGCTTTATAAATATAAACGTGGATACCATTAGGATCATTAATCACAAAACTTCTTTCTCCCCATGGCTTATCTTGCATTTCTTGATAAATATGCAATCCTTCTGCTTTTAAACGGTCATATTCAGCATCAACATCATCAACTTCAAATGAAATAATTAAACCTTTACCATTAAAAAATTCCCCTTCTTCTCGTTGTGGTAAGGTAAAGCTGATACCGCTTGCTAAATCCCTTGCAATTAGCTCTATATACCAGTCACTTTCATACAATAATTGAAAATCAAAATGTTCCATATAAAAATTTTTAGACTCTTGCAGCTTATTGGTACTAATGGTTGCATCAACTCGTTTTATTTTCATAAAAACCCTCTCCTCTAACTAAATAGAAAAATTAATTCTTGTAAAATAATTAAAACCTTTTACAAGCATTATAAAAACGAAAAATCATTCTATATAAATTATATTACTTATTCAACGTTTTATACTAAAATCCTCCAAGAAATATAAGAAAAGACTTGGCTTGTGCTAAGTCCTCAGACGCAGGCAGAAGCCTTAGTCGTTCTTACTTGGAATCAAGAAAGTGTTATACTTTCTGATTCCGTTAGAAAAGACTTAGCTTACATCAAACCTAAGCTCTATCAGCGAGATCTAAAAGACGTTGACTCACTCGACGAAGTCCTTCTACCATCTGAGCAATACTTTGTGTTGACTTTGCCTGTTCTTGTAAAATACTGCTATTTTCTTTGGCACCATCGATAACCTTATTCACAGAACCTTTCAGTTTTTTTAATTGATTTTCGATGGCTGTAGCCGATTGGTTACTTTCACCAGAAAGTTTTCTCACTTCTTCGGCTACAACAGAAAATCCTCTGCCTTGTTCGCCTGCGCGGGCAGCCTCAATCGCTGCATTAAGACCAAGAAGGTTTGTTTGACTTGCAATTTTCCGAATCACTCCAAGTATTTCTGAAGTACTATTAATTCCATCAGCAGCTTCTTTCGTCATGGTCGCTGATTCAATATCAGCTGAAGCCAATTTTTGTGATGCGATGGTTAATTCTCCAGTAGCAATCGAAGTTTGTTCTATCGCATTAGACATTTCATTCACACAAATCCGTACTTCCCTTGCCGTTTCCTGCTCATGAAGTCTTCCAACAATCCAACCAGCAGCAAGTTGTGCGATCGGTTCAACAATTCTAATTTCTCCCGCAATACCGAAAGTACCAACAGTCATTTTTCCATCCTGAATAGCAAGGTTAACTCCTGCTTTCATTTTATTACCTGATCGAATGACTTCTTCATCAGTAACTACAATACGATGAATCCCTTCTTCTTGTATTTTTTTTGAGCCTGCATGTATAACTCCCAACCTACTCCGAGCAGAATCAGCAATGATGACTGCAGCAGTATCACAAACAATCGTATGGTAATTGGTCCTTTCATATATAAAGTCAACGATATCAGTAGCGATTTTCCCATCAATAATCATAAAAATCTCTCCTATATAAAACATTTCTTTATTCGATGACCAAGCCTTCTTTAACCCTATATTGAATTATTTCCTGTCTCAGCCAATAATTCCTGCACAAAGCGTCTTATGTTATAATTTTTTATTCATTTTCGATATCAAAAGACGCTCTTTATCCGAGTTGATAAACAGCGTCTTTTGCTTTATGCAATGACTAAATTTGAAATTTGCCTACGATCTCTTGAAGTTTTTGTGCCATTTCGGCAAGATGTTGGCTAGAAGAAGCAATCTCTTCCATAGAGGCTGCTTGCTCCTCCGTGGCGGCAGATACAGTCTCAGCTTCATCTGCGACTCTTTTACTCAAATCATTGATTACATCTACAGCTGAAACAATTTGTTGTCCGCCCTGATTCATCTGCTGCATCGAATTCGAAATATCAATCACTTGCTTTGAGACTTGTTCTACCATTTGCGCAATTTCACGAAATGCAATACCAGCAGTATTAACAGTCTCAGTTCCAAGGCTTACTTCACGGGTACCATCATTCATAGAAACAACAGCCTTTTCCGTATCCCCTTGTATTTCACCAATAAGATTAGCAATTTGTTTTGTAGCTTCCTGTGATTGCTCAGCTAATTTACGAACTTCTTCTGCAACTACCGCAAAACCACGTCCTTGTTCTCCTGCGCGCGCTGCTTCAATCGCCGCATTCAAAGCTAATAAATTAGTTTGACCTGCTATCCCTGAGATTGTATCTATAATCTGTCCAATTTCTTTTGACCTTTCACCTAAATTAGCAATAACCTTAGCAGAAGTATTAACAGTTTGTTCAATAAGGCCCATCTGATGAATGGCGCGTTCAATAGAAATCCCACTGTCTTTAGCTTTATCAACAACTTGTGAGGCCTTTGTGACAGCATGATTAGCACCATCAGACACCTGCTGTATTCCTGTTAACATTTTTTGTACTACATTCCCTGTATTTTCTACTCCATTCAGTTGGTCTTTAGCCCCGTGATGAATATGCATAATAGATCCAGCCACTTGATTTGTAGCTTGAGATGATTCCTGAGAACTCGCAGTCAACTCTTCTGAAGAAGCTGCTAACTGCTCCGAACTCGTATGAACTTGCATAATAAGCTCGCGTAAATTGTGTACCATTTTATTAAACCCTTGGGCGAGTATAGCAATTTCATCCTTCCCATTTACATTAGCCTGTACTGTAAGGTCTCCAGCAGCAACCATTTGAACTTCACGAGCCAATACTTCTAAAGGATTGGTAATTCGCTTCACAGTCGCAAAGGTAATTCCAATCACAATGAAAATTGCCACTACTGCAATAATAGAAAATAGCCATCTTAAATGAACAAGAGGTGTATACACAATATCTTCAGGTACACTAATTGCTAAAATCCATCCTGTCGACGGTACTTTTTTATAAACCATCAATAAATCTTTACCATCATAAGTGTATGTATTAAAACCTTCATTTTTTTGAAGCATTTCTTTAAATAGAGGAGATAAACTTTTTATTTTTTCTACTTCTAGAACATTTTTAGACACCATCTCCGCATCTGGATGAGCGAGTACAACACCTTTGGCATCCAGTAAATATGCATATCCAGCGCCCTGCAAATTAATTTTTTTTACATTCTCAACCAGTGTTTGTAACAACATATCTGCAGCGATAACTCCTCGAATTTGCCCTGAAGTTGTTTTAATCGGCAGTGCAACAGATACCGCCATTTGTTTCGTGACTAAATCTAAATAGGGTTCTGTAAAAATCAACTTACCTTGTTGTGTTGCATCTTTATACCATTCACGCACCCTAGGATCATAATCTGCAGGAGGTGTCCATCCACTTCCATCTACCATTTTACCTTGTACAGAACCAAAATAGACATCGGAGAATTCTTTATCCACAGTCCTATATCCAGCTACCATGGGTACTGTTATTTCCCCTTCACTAAATGTACTCTGTATTGTACCCGCCGTTATTTCAATCATTTTTCCTTTACTGAGCAACCATCCATCAAGTTTATTTACATGAGAGTCGATATTCGCCTTCATTTCTTGCTGAATGCCTTTAGTAACTTGTTCTTTCGTAAAAATATATCCAGCAAGTGATGACACCAAGAGAATCACTGCAGATAATAATGAAAAAATCAATGTTAATTTGACCTTTAAATTCATTTCCTTGTTCCCCTTTCAAAAATAGATCTCGATTGATTCATCTGCCACAATTCGACAAATAAATTCCTAATACCTCCTTCTGACAAGTATAGAATATAAAAATATGATTGACGATAACAAGCAGGGATAAGATAGATCTGCTATCTTATCCCTGCTCAATGAACAATCTCAATATCGTTTTCTTACTCTATTTGATTACTCTCTGACATTTTTATCTTGCTTCAAAGCACCTGGACCATCTTGTGCAACAGCAACTTCAGCTTCACCAAAAGTTTTCATATCATTGATTACATGTAAAGATGCATTGATTAAAGACATACCAAGAGCTGCTCCTGTTCCTTCACCTAAATGCATATCAAGATGTAAATATCCTGGTATCTCCATAAGATCTAAAGCCACTTTATGTGCTGGTTCTACTGCAAAATGGGATGCTACTAGATAGTCTTTCACTTGAGGAGCAATTTTCATAGCAATCAGAGCTGCTGCGCTCGTTGCAAGACCATCAAGTACAACAGCTACACCACCTGAAGCTGCGCCCAATATAACACCTACCAAACCGGCAATCTCAAAACCACCTATTTTACTCACTACATCAAGAGCATCTTGTGGATCTGGTTGATTAATCGCAAGAGCTGTGTTAAGAATATCAATCCTCTTACTAAGAAGTTCTGGAGTGATACCTGTACCAAGTCCTATAAGCTCATTTATCTTCTTCGAACTATAGCATGCAATGATTCCTACACTTGGAAGGGTATTACCAATTCCGATAGCACCTAATCCTAAAATTTGGCATCCTTTGTTTATTTGTTCTTGGGCAATGCGGATACCAGCAGAAATGGCAGCACTCCCTTCGTCTCGGGTCATCGCTGATCCTTGAGTGATGTTTTTTGTACCATAGGCAATTTTTTCATGACATAAATTCGGACAAACAGATAAATTCGCCTCTACTCCCATATCAACTAAAACAAGCTGTGCACCAACGTGTTCAGCAAATACATTGATCGCAGCCCCTCCATGACAAGAATTGATCATCATCTCTGCTGTCACCGTTTTAGAGTAAGTGCTTACTCCCTCATCATTGATACCATGATCTCCTGCCATGAGAATGATGCCTTTTTTTAACATTTTAGGTTTATGTTGACCAGTAATACCTGCCATTTGACGCGCAATATGCTCAAAAGAATGTAGACTACCAAGGGGTTTAGTCAGGTTATCTAATCGGAGTTGACATTTTGCCATTGCAGTTTCATCTAATGGTTTTATCAGAGATATTATATTTTCGAACATGAGTCTATCCTCCTACGATCATTATTATTGTTGAGACATCATCCTTGATACTCCAGCGTCTTCAAAATTTTTCATTTTTTTCAGCATTTTACTCCCTACTGTAAGCATATCCATCACCATGGATGCACCAATTGCTTCTCCTAAACAGACCCCCATATTAAGACATGCCTCTAGCTTCAAAACACCTAAGGCAATTACATGTGCTGGTTCACCCGACAAATGAGATGCAAACATATATTCTTTGCACATCGGTTCAATAGCATTGGCAATGAGTGCGGCTGCCGTAGTGTTAAGGCCATCAATCACGACCCCGCATCGATTTGCTGCACAACCAAGAACGACACCTGCTAACCCACCAATTTCAAAACCACCAACTTTTGCTAATACATCAATTCCATCTTTAGGGTTTGGTTGATTCATTTCTAGACCGCGACGAACAACATTAATTTTTACTTCCAGCCGACTATCTGATATTCCTGTCCCTCTTCCTGTCACTTGTTCTGGGGTCAGTCCTGTAAAAGCAGCCACAATGGCAGCACTTGAGGTGGTATTACCAATTCCCATTTCCCCAAGACTAAAACATGTATAACCTTGCTTAACTTTCTCATTTACAATTTCAATGCCTGCTTCAATAGCTTGTATAGCCTGAGCACGGGTCATAGCTGGACCTTGAGTAAAGTCTTGAGTACCATAGGCAACTTTCCGATGTAAAAGTCCTGGGACATGAGATAGATCACCAGCGATTCCCATATCTGCGACTACCATATCAGCACCACAAAAATTGGCAAAAGCATTTGCACTACCACCTTTTGAGATCAGATAATTCGCTGTCATTTGCAGTGTTGTCTCTATTGGATAGGCACTGATGCCTAGTGTAGCCACACCATGGTCTGCTGATGTGATTACCATACAATGCTTTGGCACATCAGGTTGAGTTTTCCCAATAATCCCTGCATATTGTCTTACCATATTTTCTAATCGTCCAAGACTTCCTTTGGGTTTTGTTAGATTATCTAATCTAGTTTGCACCTTGGACATGATATCTTTGTCTAGATCACTAATTTTCAGCAATGTTTCTTCTAATAAACTCATCTTAACCCTCCACTTTTCAAAGTAAACTTAATATTTCCCGGGAAAATGTTAAAAAGAAGGTTTTTAGGGATTATCAATCCAAAAAAACCTTCTTTTCCATGAAGATCATAAAACAGTATAAAGGTAGGTCTCCTGGCTCCCGAATCATCGACAACTTACACCTTCCCCTTAATGAGTGGTTTTGTAAGGTCTCTTCAGTACAGTGGCGGGCCCGCGCTTATGCATGTTTTACCATGCTCAGACTTCCCTATTATCCCCCAACTGGGGGCACCTTAACCGTATTGTATGCAATTGCAATTATTATATCAACCACTCATAGCATCGTCAAGCCAATAATGTGAAAAAAATAGCGATATCAATTCAATCAAACTTTATAAATAGCAATCATCAGCAAATTTTTCTCTTATTGCTAATATATCATCAAAGTTAGCAAAAAATAAGTCTACCAATACAGGGTCAAATTGCCCCCCTTTATTTTCTTGAAAATATTCGGTAATATCCTCTAAACTCCAAGCTTTTTTATAAACTCGATCACAAGCTAACGCATCAAATACATCTGCAATGGCTGTTATTCTTGCAAAAATATGAATCTCATCCCCTCGTAAACCATCGGGATATCCTGTTCCATCATAGCGTTCATGATGTTCTTTGGCAATAATAGCAGCAGCTCTTAACATTGTGAGTTCTGAGCCTTTCAACATATCGTGCCCAATCATTGAATGCATCTTTATAATATCAAACTCAGTCGCTGTCAATTTAGCCGGTTTATTTAAAATTCCATCGGATATACCTAGTTTTCCAAGATCATGCATGGGTGCTGCTAGGTGAAGCATATCCAATTCTTTTTCTGATAACCCATATTTTTCTCCTAATAATTTAGCGTATTCAGCTACCCGTCGTACGTGATTACCCGTTTCTTTTGATCGAGTTTCAGCTACCTCTGCTAATCGGAAAAACACTTCCCGTTGGGTATCATACATTTCTAAATGTAATTTCAAATTTTCGAAAGCTGAAGATACATTTAGACAAAAAATATCTAAAAGACGCCGATCAAGTTCACTGATTTTTTGATCGCCTTCCATATAAATTAAATAATCATGTTTATCCGCACTATTCCAATAGAGTATAAAATAATCATCAAAAAACATGCTTGCTTTTTCATGCAGTACATCATCGATTTTATTTTGTACATCCGCAGATAATTTTTCTTCAATATTGGTTTCAAAATCACCTGTAGCAGCTAAAATATTGAGTGATCCATCTTTCTTGCAAGTGGCAGCAAAGCTCGATACTCTTAAATATAAGCTACTTTTATTTAACTTCAACATAGCAATTAACTGCATCAATACACCTGTGGCAAAATTTTGCATCGATTGCATGCGGAAAATTTCAGGTGTAGATTCAATAATTCGCTCTAATCCACTTTTATTGCGCTCAATTGTAACTAAATCCCGATATGAACGCAAGGAAGAAATCAATGTTGTTAATAATTTCTGAGCTGTTAATTCTGTTTTTTCCTTATAGTCGTTAATATCATATTCTACAATAACCCGTGATTCTGGTGCCTCTCCTGGTTGTCCAGTACGTAATACAATCCGCACAACCTTATTATTCATCTCTTCACGAATATATTTTACTAGTTGCAGCCCAGCATCAGCTCTTTCCATGACTACATCTAAGATAATGAGCGCAATATCCGTATATTTGTGCAATTCCACCTTAGCTTCAGCAGCAGAATAAACGCTGATAAATTCTACTCTTTTCCCTTCAAAGATAAAACCATCTAGAACAAGTTTCGTAACAACATGTACCTCTGCCTCATCATCAACAATGAGTACTTTCCAAGTATCTTGCATACTATTTTCACTATGAACTACATCACTTTCTTCCATAAATAATAAAGTATCATCCATGAATATTCCCTCCTTGTTTCTGCATGACATCAGGAAGCTTTACTGTGAATACAGTACCTACGCCGAGCTTACTCATACACTCAATACTACCACCCATTTTAAAGACCACTAAATTATATACAATATGCATACCAAGTCCTGAGCCGCCTGTACCACGGCGAGTTGTAAAAAATGGTTCAAATACTTTTTTTTGAACTTCTGGTGGCATACCTTTTCCATCATCACTATATTGCAATAAAATACTTCCATCATCATGGGAAATATCAATTGTGATTGTCCCTATTTCATCTTCATCATATGCATGTACCAATGAGTTATTAAGCAAATTGGATATGATTTGCCATAAGGTGCCTGGATGCCAATACACTTTAATATCCGCAGGACAATTCAATATAACCTTATGTTTTGTTTTTTTTAATTGAGGTTTTAAACTTACTAACACGTCATTCATATATTCGCCTAACTCAAACTGTCGCCGTTCTTCAACCGATTGATCTACTGCTATTTTTTTAAAACTATGAACTAATTGTGCTGCTCGTTCTAAATTCGTAAAAATAATCTTAACGACTTTATTACTTGCATCCAAATAATTTTCTAAATCAGATTTTTTCATTTGCCCATTAGAAAATTTTTCATTTATTTGAGATGTTTTTACTTCCAAATGAGAAGTAGCTGTAATACTATTACCAATTGGTGTATTAATTTCATGAGCTACCCCTGCCACCAATTCACCTAAAGAAGCCATTTTTTCAAATTCGACTAGATGATTACGTGTTTGTTGTAAGTCAACTAATGTATTCGTTAATGCATCATTTGTGCTTTGCAATTCCTTGGTCCGCTCTAAGACCCGTGTCTCTAACTCTGCATTTAACTGAAGAATTTCTTTTTCTCCACGCTTACGACGGCGTATATTAATGGCCAATACGATAATCAAGGCTAATAAGGTAATAAATATAAGGATCAAAAACCATACTAAATTCTTATATGTATCATAAAAACTAGCAGGTTTATTCATAATCATACTGCCTCGTGGTATTTTACTTTCGTCAAGACCGACCTTTATCATATCATTATAATCAAACATATATTGATTAATACTTTCCGTAATTACAGGAATATTCGCTGAGGGTTCACCACCAACAATAATTCGATATACCAAATCAGCTGCCCTTTGTCCTTGCAGGTATCCACTTGTCATCATACCGCCAACAACACCGTGCCCAAGATAAAAATCCCATGTACCATAAATCGGTATATTAGTGTGAGCAGAAATTAAATCACTACTTTCTTCATAACTAAAAACAGCTTGTTCCTTATCAACATTAAAAGTCATCAGCAAAATTAATGTATCCTGATCAAGAATAGCAACTTGTTCCAAGACTTCCTTCATGCTCATATTTTGAAATAAGCTAAATTGTATATTGGGAGAAAAGTTAGGTATTATTTTTTCCAATAATAGTCTATTAGTTTCTCCTACTGCACTTTCATCATTAACAACCACAATGCGTTTGACTTGTGGATGTAACTGTAATGCAAGTTCTATGGTCTTTTTCATATCAACAACTTCAACTACACCTGTCACCCATGGATTCCCTTGAATTTGATCCTCTGAAAAAAAATTAACTCCACAAAAAACGATGGGCGTAGACGGAAATAATTCTTCTTGATGTTGCAGCGCAAACTGATACGCTACATCATCTGTCACAATAACTGCATCAAATTTCTTATGCTTATATTTATATGTATATAAATTATATAAATTTTCTAGGTATTCGTTGCCAATATTACGTTTGGTATCCATATAATCAAAATATAATATGATTTGTGGATATGGATCAAATACAGTTTTAATTCCTCTTTCCAGCATTTGCACCCAAGGCATATCTGCATGATAGGAGTTGAGGACTAAAATATTTTTTTTATCTTCTTCATGTAGGTAAGTCTGTTTACTCGAAGTGTAAGCAGAGTTGGAACGAACAGTATTGTTGAATGGAATAATGAGGATCAAGAATACAAACAAGCTTACAATAACGCGATATTTCATATCTATCTCTCCTACACAATACAAGATACGACTCATAACTTCCTACCATTTGTTTCTACACTCTTGCTCCTTAGTCCTGCCTTTCAAGATTCTTCAATTTCTTACTAAAAATTCAATTGCTTCGTCTTCAGGAATAGCTGGACTAAAAATATATCCTTGAATTCGATCACATTGAAATTGCTCTAAAAGACTAAGCTGTTCTTTCGTTTCCACCCCTTCGGCCACAATTGTCAATCCCAGTGTATGCCCCAAATTAATGATGGTCCCAAACACTTGTAGCTGAGTTTTATCTGTAATAATTTGATCAATAAAAGACTTATCAATTTTTAATACTCCTACTGGCAAACTTCTCAAATAAGTCAATGAAGAATAACCAGTACCAAAATCATCTAATGAAATTGTTATGCCAAGATCACGCAATTGATTGAGTTTAAGAATACTTTCTTCTAATGATTCAATCAGAACACTTTCAGTCATTTCAATCTCAATTTGTTCTGGCCCTATACCTGCTTCTTGGATATTTCTATAAATACTCTCAACAAAATCTTCGGCGAGCAGTTGTTTCGGTGATATATTCACAGCGACATGAATTCGATCTTTTCCCATATTTGCAAGTCTCCTAGCAAATTGACAAGCCTCACGAACTACCCACTGCCCAATTGGCAAAATCAATCCACTTTGTTCTGCCAATGGAATAAAACGAACGGGCGATACGAAGCCATGTTCCGAACTATTCCATCGAAGTAATGCCTCAAATCCAATAACATCATCGCCTGTAATATTCAGTTGTGGTTGATAAGCTAAAGATAGTTCCCCACGCTCTAGCCCACGACGTAATCCATTTGTGAGCATCATCTTTTCATAGGTTTCTTGAAAAAAGACTGGCTCATAAAACCGCCAACAGCTTCTACCAGCTCTTTTTGCCGCATACATAGCACTATCCGCTTTTTTGATAAGTTCTTCAACATTATCACTATCACCGGGATAAAGAGCAACTCCAATACTGACTGACATATGAAGGTGTTCCATAGCCACTTCATATTCTTGGCAAAGTACCTCAAGAATGTTATCGGCAATTTTAGCAATATTTTCTCGGTTCTCTTCACCGGACAAGACAATACTAAATTCATCACCACCACTCCGAGCGACAAATACATCGCGACCAACTGCAGTCATAATATGCTTGGCAACTGTATTAATAATACCATCACCACAAGAATGTCCAAAGCTATCGTTCACTGATTTAAGATCATCAATATCAACGAATAAAATTGCACCTGCGATTTCGCTGCCATGAGTCATCTTTAATTCTTTTGTCATATAGGACTGTAAACTCTCTCGATTAGGCAAACCCGTTAACGCATCATAAAAAGCCATCTGATGAATCTTCTTGTGGATATTTGTGCGTTCTATAGCCACAGAACCTAGATCGCAAAACTGTCGTAAAACCTTTACGTCTTCCGTCGTTATAAAATGTATCTCATTCCTCCAACTTGCGCAAAGAATCCCCTTTACCTGATCCTCGTGTTTTAAGGGAAGCATAATGACACTAGCAACATTCTCCAATCTCTGATCATCTAAGCGATTAGGATATTCTTTATAGTCATCCACTGCGACAATCTCACCAGTATGATAAACTCGTCTTACAATCTCGCTCTCAGCTAACACTAAGGACTTAATCCAATGTTCACAAATTCCACTCCCATAGTAAGTACAAAAACCCTTTCCAAGATCATCATACAAGGCAATGTAACCATCAGGTGCATTAACCAATTGAAGAGCTCCTTGTAGAATTGACTCTAAAAGGCCTTCAAACTCTTCAACCGGACGTGTCAATAAACTTGTCGTAGCTCGATATTGTCGTTCTCTTAATAAAAGATTTTCTTCTATTTTTTGTCTGAGTTTATTTTCATTACACAATTGTTCATTTGTATCTTCTAGGGTTTCATTCATTGCGATAATTTCTTCGTTCATGGCTGTCAATTCTTGATTGGCAGCTCCTAGTTCTCCTGTGCGTTCTTCAACTAACTCTTGTAAACGATCCCGATGTTGCTGCAATTCAGACACCATTTGGTTAAAATTAATCGCAAGTATACCAATTTCATTTAGTGAATCAACAGTCAAACGTATCGTTAAATCTCCTTCTTTTATTTTATTGGTAGCATTGACAATCTCAATCAATGGATTAGTCAATCGACGAGAAAAAAGCAAAGTGACTAGTCCCGCCAAAAAGGTAATCACGATTCCAATGACACCATTTTTAATCGTCGTATGATACAAAAAGACTAAAGCTGCACTTTTTTTCTGCACCACAATCAAGCTCCATGGGTCAGAATGCCCTGGTAATAAAATCGTACGATACGCACAGATGTATGTATCCCCATTAAGATCAGTATATTCTCCTACCCCAGTCTCGCCTTCCGTCACTTTATTAACGATCACCTGTAAAGAAGGAGGTACTGAAAAATCAATGTCTTGAGTTCGTTCATTATTTCGTTCATTGTGGACAATGTTACCATTTTCATCACGCAGTAATACACTAGCCTTCATATTTTTATAATTATAAAGATTCGCCACCTGTTGCCGATCAGGATGAGCAATCACGACCCCTTCACTATCTAGAAGATAAGCATAGCTACCCGCCCCCGAGCTATAATTTTCCACCATTTGTTGTATTTTTGATGTTTCAATATCAGCCATAAGAAGACCAACTAACTGACCATCTTTGTACACTCCATGATTGATAGTTGTAATCGGCGACTCAGAAAATAAAGAATAATAAGTTTTACTGATATAATCTTTTCTTTCTCGCATAAATTTTTTGAACCACCAACGTTCAGAGCGATTAGCTAACGTACCACTTGAACGAGCACTTTGATCACCATTGAGATGATGAATCGCCAAAAGTTGAAAAAAGGGATATTGACTAGCAATATTAACTAGTAATTGCCCTTGCTTCTCTTCATCAAAATTTTTTATATCAGGCGATTGGGCAATCATTGCGTTAATATTGTAGGCATTTTGCATAAACTGAGCAATATTATTTCCCAGACTCTCAGCCATCACTAAATTAGTTTGTTGCATTTTTTCTTCATAATCTTTGGCAACAAAATAATAACTCATCACCAGAGCTACGGTGAGAACAAGCACAATTAACGAGCAAATAATCAATGTCAGTTGGTGACGAATTGAGCGAGCCATATAATATCTCCTTTATCCACATGTTACTTTGAAAATTTCGATATTTCTACATCAATATCCTGCTATCGACATTGAATTAAATATTATAAATAACACCCCCTGTTTAGCTTCATAGTTGAAACTAAACAGGGGGTGTTGATCATTTAATTTACTTCTTAATTTTGTTTGCTTTCATGTTGTTGATGATGTTTCATCATGGGATGATCAATCATTTTTTTAACTTTCTCAGCAGCATGTTGCTTCATTTCATTAGCTTGTTCATTAGTCAATTTTCCTTCAGCTAATTCTTTGTCAATATGTTGACTCATCTGTTTGACCATGAGATTGACGATATCTTGTTGTGAAACATGATGTGCTGTTGCAATTTGTCCCAATGACTTACCACTGTCTATTTCTTGCTTAAAAGTTGGCTCATCAATTTTGAGCAACTTTAAAAGTTCTTGTTGATCTTGTTTGTTATGCATAGGTTCTCTATGACATCCATTTTTATCACCATGTTTTTTATCAAATCCCATATGTTTTCCATCAACCATCTCTTGGGCTTTTTCTGCAGCATGGTTTTTCATCTCTTTAGCCTGGTCTTCAGTCAATCGACCTTCTGCCACGCCTTTATCCAAATGCTGATTCATATGTTTTAAAACCAAGTCAACAATTTCTTGTCGCGAAACATTATGCTCTGCTCCAATTTCCGCCAGTGACTTACCACTTTCTTTTTCTTGTCTAAAAGTTTGTTCATCAATTTGTAACAGTGCTAATAACTCTTCTTGGTGTTCTTTATTAAACATAGGTCTTACATGTTTGTCTGGTCGACCCTCTTCTTGTTCCATACCTGCTGGTCTTTGATTTGCTTGAACCATCGTATTGGTCCCCATGACCAAACTTCCCACTGCTAAACTTACACCAAGAGTCAGAGCTAAT
Source organism: Pelosinus sp. sgz500959 (assembly GCF_042610375.1). Classification (NCBI taxonomy): domain Bacteria; kingdom Bacillati; phylum Bacillota; class Negativicutes; order Selenomonadales; family Sporomusaceae; genus Pelosinus; species Pelosinus sp. sgz500959. The sequence continues at coordinate 271,088 of NZ_JBGJZL010000005.1, read as the reverse complement.
AGTGATTTCTTATTCATTATGACTCACCTATCCTTTTATTATTTGCCTACACCCCTATTATGCATTTGTTTTCTTAAAAATTTCTTAAAATGTAAAAAGAAGAAGGTCATATATCATACATTCATATCTTTTTTTCTAATGGTAATTGCAGTTGAAATTGGGCACCTTCTCCTTTGATGCTCTCAACGCGTATTTTCCCACCATGTTTCTCCACAATCCATTTTGCAATGGCAAGTCCTAAACCACTTCCCCCATCGTCCCTTGATCGTGCTTTATCACCGCGATAGAAACGTTCAAATACAAAAGGTAGTTCCTCTGTTGAAATGCCAATACCAGTATCTTTGATGAAGAGTTGGGCAAATCCATTCTTACTATATCCAGTGACTGTAATCAAACCGCCTTGAGGCGTATATTTAACTGCATTATCAAGTAAAATAACCAATAGTTGATGTAAGCGTTCCTTGTCCCCTATCACTTCCATATGAGGATCAAGTTTTATCTCAATGCCAATTTCTTTCATCTCTGCAATCGGCTCAAATCGTTGAATGATATCAGAAATGAGTTCTGGAAGTAAAACAGTATGAAATTCCATTTCGATTTGATTCGAATCGGCTCGCGCTAAAGTTAACAAGGTGGCAACCAATTTCCCCATTCGAGTGCTTTCTTTCAGGATTCCAGCAATCCTGATACTTTCTTCTTCAATCGTATGATCTGGATTATGAAGCAGCAGTTCCGTATTCAATTTGATAACAGCAATAGGAGTTCGTAATTCATGGGAAGCATCAGTTACAAACTGTTGCTGTTTATCCCAAGAAGCTTTAATTGGTACAAGAGCACGCCTTGCTAAATAATAAGCAACTCCGATAATAACAAAAAAGCCAATCACTGTTCCAAACATAATAATAACCACTAGACGCTTGAGCATACTCACTTCAGGATCAACAACAGTAATCGCACTGATCTTTTTTACAGCAATCATTTTTTCCTTACCTACACGTACCATCGGATAAGAATCGACTGCATAAGAAATACTGAGCATACGGTAATCATGTTCATTGATTGTTTTACTTTGAGGAATATCATTAACAGTATTCTCTAATAACATCGCCACGTCTTCAATATCAATTTTCTCGTTAGGCTGGGGAAGTAGTATACGACCATCCACGTCTTCGGCTACAACTAATATTCTCAAATCAACTAATGGTGGAGGTTTACGATGTTCGTCTTCAGGATGAGGTAATTTCATTTTTCCATTTTGATTTTGAAATTGACGATAAGGAAAGCCTTGGGTATTATAACCACTAAAATCTGTTATTGCTTGTATCATGGAAGAATCGATCGTATCAAATAATTTTTGATTAATATACGTATAAATGACAGTACTATAAATGATAAATACTAACAGCAGAACCGTTGAGTTGAGTATCGTTAACTTTACCATTACTTTTTTAAACATCGCAGAAACTGTTTGTAACATAAAACGCTCCTATCCTCTAGAAATGAATGATCATACGTGACGATCATCTTTTAACATATACCCCACACCACGTACGGTACGAATAAAATGATCACAACCAAGGTTTAACATTTTTTTTCGAAGATGATGAACATATACATCAACAATTCCATAACTACTCTCTGATTCATAACCCCAAAGCCGATCAAAGATTTGTTCCCGAGTTAAAATTCGCTCGCGATTTAAGATCAAATACTCAATCAGTTCATATTCCTTTGCTGTAAGTCCCATAGGCATTGATTCATAATATGCCTCTTGTAATTTATGATGAAGAGAAATATTTTTATATACAACTAATTCTTCTGAGCTGCCAGCTTTACGCCGTAACAATGCCTTTACCCGAGCCAAAAGTTCAGCTACAGCAAATGGTTTTACCAAATAATCGTCCCCTCCAATGTTTAAGCCAGCTACACGATCCTCAATACTATCTTTTGCTGTCAGAAATAGTACAGGAACTTGAATGTTTTTTTCGCGCAATTCTTGTACAATCCCAAGTCCGTTTAACCCAGGAAGCATAATATCTAATACTAATAAATCATAAATTTCTTGCGCAGCTAAAAATAAACCTTCATCACCATTGTCAGTCTCTTCAACATTATATCCTTCACCTTTGAGTACAGAATTAATAGCATCTCGCAGCATTCCATCATCTTCAACAACTAAAATTTTCATTTGTCTTTCTCCACCTCTCACATATACATTTGATTCTCCAAATAACAAATAAGACTTGGCTTATTCCAAGTCTTATAGATTATCATTGAAATCTTACTACAGATTTTTTGTATAAGGTTGTTTTACTTCTTTACCACTAGGCATTTTCGAATCAGGTAACATGGTTGATATTGAGACACAGATACCAAGAGCGATTAACCCAGTTAGAACCGTTGCAATGAGTTTTTTCTTGCTGCTCAACATGTTTTTTGTCATGGATTTTATCCAATCAGAATGCATCACTACATGCCAGATCATTAAAATGGTAAGTATATATCCTGTCCATTCATGAAGAGATTTAAACTTGATGGAGATTAGAATTGGCATAAGAAATGCTGGCTTAATTGATAAACCAATTCCCGTAAGGACACATACTAAACTAATACTGACTAACATAATATTAATTAAATAATTTTTTTCGACTTTAGAAAACATTAATAATTTCCCCTTTTTCCTTTGACTACGATCGTCATATCCTTAATCTTATAATTAAGTGATACCTATATTATTATATAATATTCTTAAATTTTTCTTAATAGAAAAACTATAATCCCACTTTCATAAAAAAATCCTAGATAAATTCTCATTGAATTTTCCTAGGATTTTTTCTAAATAATCTTTTTAAATATTTGAACCAATTCTGCATCAAATTGTATACTGCTCAATCTCTGTAATTCAGCTAAAGCATCATCCTGTGTCATTGCTTTTCGATAAGGACGGTCGCTCGTCATTTCATCATAGGCATCAACAATCGATAGAATACGGTCTTCAATCGGTATTTCCAATCCTTGTAGACCAATAGGATACCCTTGACCATTCCACCATTCATGATGCTTAAGAATAAAATCAGCAATAGGGATTAGCTCTGGGATCATTTGGGCAATCCGATACCCAATCTCAGAATGCCGCTCCATTTCAATTTTTTCATCAACAGTCAGCATCCCATATTTAACTATAATCTCATCGGCAATACCAACTTTACCCACATCATGAAACTTACCTAAAATTCTTAAATGATCTAGTTTTGATTCATCAAGACCAATAGCCTCGCCAACGCGCCTTGCCATGTCTGCTACCCTGTCACCATGTCCTTCATTAAGATAATCACGGCGATTTAACATCTCCATAATTTCTTGCATCATTAAACGACGTTTTTCAAAACTATTGGCTAATTTCTGACGATACATTCCATCATCAGCTTTTCGGATCATATTTAAAATGAGTTCCCTATCAATGGGCTGGATATCATCATATTCCCAACCCATTGATAATTGTAAATTAAAATTATTCCTTCGTACATTGATTTGCTGTAACGCTTCTTTAATCTTTCCACAGATGATCTTAATGTATTCCTCATCAACATTAAAAAGTAATATAATAAATTCATCTCCACCCATACGAATGGCTTTTCCTTGGTTTCCTAATACCTGTGTAATAATATGTGATGTTTGCACTAGCATTTCATCACCGACAGAATGACCTAAGGTATCATTAGCAAATTTTAGTCCATCCACATCACATGAAATAACCCCAATACTCCGTGTATCTTCACCAATCATTTGATTAATTTCTTGTTCAAAAAAATTTCGGTTATACAAACCTGTAAGTCCATCGTATAAACTTAACTTTCTAAGTTTCTCTTGAGTTTGCTGTACTTGATCAAGCATTCGGTTCATCGTGGCTGCAGTTCGTGAAAATTCATCATTACCTGATAACTGCAACCGTTCAATAATATTCCCACCATCCCCAATATTTTTCATAAACCCATCTAACTTTCGTAATCGTTTAAAAACCAAATTTTCAAATAAAATAAGAGTCATTGTTGTAATTCCCACGCCAAATAATAGAGTTAATATGGCGTAAGACTTCATTTGTTGTTGACCTTGTTGATAAATATCACGAGGTATGGTCGTTTCTAATAAATATTTTTCATGGCCATAAATATCTGTAATGATTTGATACCCTTTGACTTGTCTTTCATCATTAATTGTTTGCCAATAGTTTGGCTGCAGAACAGATGGTTCTTGCTGATACTTACTAAAAGACATTTCAACTTGCACGCGCTTAGCGACTTTTTTCATATGTTCATCATCTATATTTCGGATAAAAATCAATACACCAGGACTTGGTCCTTCAAATTCACTGGTTGCAATCCGTTGCGCTGCCACTAATGCTGGACCATCGGATAACATGATAAATCCCTTTATATTATTTTCCCTGGTAATCGGTGATGGTAACTGATCATTGATTCTTTTCACCTGAACACTCAACTCATCTGAGATTATTTTTTCTTTAACATTTCCCATCTTTACTTTTTTTGCATAGATGATATGACCATAGGGGTCAGCTAAAATGACCATGTCTACATTAATATTCTCCATTGCAGCATCATCTAGATTCTTCTTTTCAAATTCACTATCCCAAGGCTGCTTAGCAAAATAATAAGTTTCATCCCATGGAGCCCAATCACCTACAAAAGAACTGAGAACATCGATTTCCTCTTTCCAAGCTTCATAAGCTCTATTGGTATTATCACGCACATCATGTTTTTCTAAAGCAAGATAACTTGTATTCCAAATCTGATGCCCCACAATAAACACTAAAAGAACTGAGACCATAGCTAATGTTATATTTAATACAAGAACTTTCCGACCAATTCCCATATAGTGCCTCTCATTTTTTCATATTCATTTTAATTTCCATTCAACAAAAATAAGTAAATACCTCTAACAAATAATAGATTTTCTCCGAAAAATCACACTATTTCTTTTCATATTTTTACACACCCCTGTACATCAAGTATTGCTGAAAGTTCTTTCTGCTCATATACTATAGATAGACTTGATCATATGAAAATTTATCTATAAATGGAGTGTTGAGCAATGAAATTCATATCATGGAATGTAAATGGACTCCGTGCATGCCTTACAAAAGGTTTTGAAGACTTCTTTAACGATATCGATGCTGATATTTTCTGCATTCAGGAAACTAAAATGCAACCAGATCAAGCTGAATTGAACCTTGTAGGCTATGAGAAGTATTGGAATAGTGCTATAAAAAAAGGTTACTCTGGAACTGCTGTCTTCAGCCGTATCAAGCCATTGTCCGTTAGCTATGGCATGAACATGGACGAACATGATCAAGAAGGACGTATCATCACATTAGAGTTCGAAAATTTCTTTCTCGTAACAGTCTACACGCCAAACTCAAAACGAGAACTCTTACGCTTAGAATACCGTATGAAATGGGAAGACGATTTTAAAGCTTATCTGACTCAACTTGATATAAAAAAGCCTGTGATTATATGTGGTGATATTAACGTCGCTCATGAAGAAATTGATATTAAAAATCCAAAAACCAACCGCCGTAATGCTGGCTTTACTGATGAAGAACGAGGCAAGATGACTGCACTCTTACAATCTGGTTTTACCGATACCTTCCGTTATCTCTACCCTGATGAGAAAGATGCTTATACATGGTGGTCGTATATGATGAACGCCAGAACCCGCAATATTGGTTGGAGAATTGATTATTTTCTAATCTCAAATCGGCTTCAAACCTCTTTAAAAACTGCTACGATTTATCCTGAAGTATTAGGTAGCGATCATTGTCCTATCGGAATAGAAATTTTTTAAATGGATATTTCTTTACATTTATCTACATTTTATCTTTATAAAGTTCTATCAATCTAGATTTTCAAATAAAATTCAAAGATTCGATTACGATATCAAGATAAATAAGATATATGAATGGAGGCGTTTATCGTGTCTATATCAGCAGTCAGTAACCAATCAACACAATCATCGCAATCTAGCCTAAGCGATACTACCACTTTAGAAGCCAGTAAAACAAAAATAGAAGCAGAAATAAAGAAATTACAAAAAGAAGATGCAACTAAAAATGCAAAAGAAATTCAAACTCTTCAGCAACAATTACAACAAGTTGAACAACAGATCGCACAACAACAATCTCAAAGTTCTTCTGGAAGCACCAGTACTTCCAAAGCACCAAAGGTTGGTCCTGCTTATTCCGTACAGTTAGGAAATCAGCCTGTCCAAGCATCTTCAAAAATGCTTAGTGAATCATCATCGACATCATCAGAAACAACTCAGACAGTTGACATATCCATATAAACAAAGAGACCCCTACCAACGCGTGGCAGAGGTCTCTTTTCCTTTTTAAAGAACATTAAGGTTGTACACCAATATTTTGTGCGGAAAACCCTTCAATGAGTACACTACTCAACAACTTATCTACATCAAGCATTACAATGAAACGATCATCAACTTTACCAATTCCGGTTATATAATGATGATTTGCCTGTTGGATAAATAAAGGTGCAGGTTCTATTTCTTCCGTATGAAATAGCACAATATCCGTTACTTCATCCACTAAGCAACCTACAATCAATTCATTTGCATGAACCATAATAATTTTACTCTCTTCATGTCCTATTTTGCTTGTTAACCTTAATTTTTTACTTAAATTAAAGACGTACCGCACCTTTTCTCGCCAGTCGATCATTCCTTCAACATCATCTGATGAAACTGGGACACTTTGAATACTGACTTTATTAGTCCTAATAATACCATGTACTAAATTAGCTTCAATGCCAAATTCATTACCACCAATTTCAAAAACTACAACTTGAACACGAGCCATGCAATCCCCTCCCAGTCTCCATAATAAGTGTAATCAGCTGACATTATGCTTCATTTGCCAGGGCATACAGGTTTTCTGCCATACTCGTTACTTCTTCAATGCTCGCTGTCACTTCTTCAATAGCGGCTGCTTGCTGTTCAACCGTCATAGAAGTCGCATTTCCCATTGTGACTGTTTTATTCACAGAGTCTTGAATAATCATGGTAAATTCTTTAATTTTTCCTACTGTCTGCTTCGAATCGCCAGATAGCTTACGAATTTCCTGAGCTACCACACCAAAACCAAGGCCTGCATCGCCGGCCCTTGCGGCCTCAATGGCTGCATTTAACCCCAGTAATCGAGTCTCATCTGCAATTTCTTTAATAAAATCCATGACGTCATTAATTTTTCCAGATACGATGCTTACATTTTTAATTTCTCCATTCAAAGAACTTTGATTATTACTCACATCACTTGCAGAGGCTGCCAATTCTTGCATCGTTGCAGAGATCTGAACCATACTATCATTTATTGCGCCAGCCATATTTTTCAATTTATGTTGCTGATACCAGACTTTAGACAGGGTATTGGCAACTAAATATAAAACATTTGCAGCAGATTCTAAACTCTGACGTGGCAACTGTCGAATTTCACGTAAGGCTACAATGTATTCATCAGGATCAACTCCAATTTCTTGCGCTACTTTACGATAATAAACCTCATCAGGTGGTGAAGTTAATACCTGACCGCCTAAAATCGACCCTATCTGCTTGCCTTCAAGCATGATGGGAGCTCCGAAATCGACTAATCCAGCGTGGCATTCATAAATAGCTGGTTTACCCGTTCGAGCCGATTCTTCGCCCCCTTTACGATCACACTCCATGCAACGTTTATTACCAACATCTGATCCTCGGGTGTACTTCATACAAAAGTCTGTAAAATTACTAGGTTTCGTGACAGGCTTACCACTCATATCGACTGCAATACTTGCTACACCTACAGCTTCCGCAAAGTTATCTTGGAACGTCTGCAAGAACTCAATATCAATGATGTCTTCTAAGTTGATGGTTTTCAAGTCTTCTTGAATCTGTTTGTTTGAAATTACCACCTTCTACACCCCCTTATTCAAATTTTTTTGAATTTTTAGTCATCATACTAATTCGTGTTCAATCGACAATAAACCCTTGAAATTTCTAGCTTTTTTATAATATTTTTTTGCTATTTTATAGCTATAATCTTAAAGACTATATTTTTATTTTAAAAAAGTATTTTAAAGAAAATAGTGGTATAATTTAGTTAATAAATTTTTTTTAAATGGGGTGTAGATATGTCAAAAGATTTTTGTATTGCGATCCAAGAACGTCGTTCAATTTATGGAATTAGTAAAGAAAGCGTTATATCAGATGAAAGAATTCAAGAAATCATTGAAACTGCTGTTAAACATGCTCCTTCCTCATTTAATTCACAAAGTGCTAGAGTCCTCGTCTTATTAGGAGATCATCAGAATAAACTATGGGACATCACAAAAGAATCACTACGAAAAATCGTTCCTGCGGATAAATTTGCTCCCACTGAGGAAAAAATTAATTCTTTCCAAAACGGATATGGTACTGTATTGTTTTTTGAAGACGAAAATGTCATCCAGCAACTGCAAACTAATTTTGCATTATATAAAGATAATTTTCCCATTTGGTCCCATCATTCCTCTGGAATGCTGCAATTTATTGTGTGGACTGCATTGGAAGCAGAAGGCTTAGGTGCATCTTTGCAACATTACGGTTCTTTGATTGCCAGTGAAGTGAGTAAGGAATGGAATATTCCCACTACATGGACACTCATTGCCCAACTTCCTTTTGGCAAGCCAACCGTTAAGCCTGGCGACAAAGAATTTAGCCCTATTGAAGATCGGGTCAAAATTTTCAAATAATAGATATAGGAAGATATTCTAGATGAGCATTACATCAATTAATAAAACAAAGAGCTATTGGCTGATTGCCAATAGCTCTTTGTCGTATTACTAATCGTTATCACGATCATCTTAGTTAATTGGTTCTTCAACAACTTTTTCGATCAATAAATTTTCAAAATCCTCAATTTGGTGACGCCAAAAAAATAAAGAAGCTTGCATGATAGGTCCTACTAAAAAAACGACAATAAAAGTTCCTATGGAGATTGGTCCACCAACAAGCCAACCACAAAATAAAGCAGTTACTTCTAGGCCTGTACGCACAAGGCGCACCGACTTTCCAGACATCTTTGCCAATATTAATGTCATACCATCACGCGGCCCTGCCCCAAGAGCAGTCGCCACATACATACCAGACCCCAATCCCATCAATCCGACACCACATGCCAATAATAAAATACTTTTCCATAAAGTATCAACAATAGGAAATATATTCGAATCTAAGATCCAATTTAGAAAAAAACCGATTAAGATAATATTAATTGCACTCCCAATCTGAGGTTGTTTGCGTTCTAATGCACTGGCAAGAAGAATCATAAAAATTCCTATAATTTGTACCCAAGCCCCAATGGATAAAAAACTTCGTTTAGCTAAACCAATATGTAGCACATCCCATGATGCCACACCCAAATTTGCTTTAATTAAAGCGGCTGCTCCAAATGCCAATATGAATAAACCTAACACAAATATGATAATTTTAACTACGGATAATCGTATATTTGATAACATATTATTTTTTTCTTGATTCTCTAATTTCATTTTTATTCCCTATCCTTATATTCTTACTTTTTGTATGAGATGATTTTCTCAAATTATCCATCATTTGCTGCAGTACAGATGTAAATACTTCTAAATCCGCCTCAGGGATATTTGCAAGAGCTTCCATTTCTAAGGAATCTGAATTTTTCTGCCATGCAAAAAAATTCTCATAAGCCTCTGGTGATAAATGAACCTTGCGCTCTCGGCGATCTGCACCCTCCTCTTTGATAACCCAGCCAGCCTCCTCCATACGAACTAAAGTCCTAGTAACTGTAGGAGGTTCAATTGACAGATATTCACTTAATTCTTTTTGTGTACAGAATCCCTGCTCATACAGATGCAAAATAAACCCCCACTGCGAACTATAAAGACCAGATAATGCAAATTCTTCATTGAAGCGTTTCATAAACAATCGCGCTAATTGATTGACTTTATGGCCATATATAAACATAAAAGTTCACTACCTTCAAAAAAATTAGTTACCTAGGCAAGTATTTTTTTATTATACTGGGATATGCGTCCTGCGTCAATCAATATAATAAAATAGTGTATCCTTACATTGTATAAAAACTGATCTCAATGTATAAGCTTTATCTTTCTATTTGTTATATATTGAATTATTAGGTATAATTTAATATATACTGTGTTGTTAGTAGAGAGGAAGATAAGATGAATTTTGTAAAAGAGGATTTTCTAAAAGCATACCATATCAATGAAGACGATCTTAAAAAAAATCAAATCAATTGGGAAACTCTAACAGATTTATATCTTGATTTTAATAACTATAAAGATACCTATCATACACAAGCCGAATTTATTGCAAGCACCCTACGCGCACATAAAAAGATACATTTTGTAAAGTCTCGAGTAAAAGAATCTGAACGTTTGATTGAAAAGGTAATCCGCAAAACACCTGAACGAAAAGAAGTTAACGGCCAAGATTTTCAATTTACAGTGGATAATTATAAAGAAGAAATTACTGATTTAATTGGAATCAGAGCCATACATATTTTCAAAGAAGATTGGGAAGATATCCATAATTTCATTTCTAATACATGGAAAATAATAGAAATTACAGCCAATGTCCGAGATGGTGATGACACACAAGGCTTTGAAGAATTAAATATTAAAATCAATTCTAGAAAATCTGGCTATCGTTCTGTCCATTATTTAATTGAATTTTTTCCTACAAATCAAAAAGTAATTGCAGAAATCCAAGTTAGAACAATTTTTGAAGAAGGGTATGGCGAAATCGATCACCAACTTCGTTATTCTCATAAGCAAATTCCAGCAATCCTTGCTTCAAATCTTCTATTATTTAATCGTATTGCTGGTAGTTCAGACGAAATGGCCTCTTTCATCAATTTACTCAATAAAAATTTAACTGAGATAAAAGATGAATATGAAAAAATAATTAGTTCAAAAGATGAGCAAATAAAAGAATTACATGCAAAAAATCTTAAATAAAAATGACTCAACAAAAGGCTACCAAATGGTAGCCTTTTTCTAATATTAATATTACAATGGTTATTTTATGCTGACTTCAGCAGTGGTCTTTACATTGCCCTACTCTATATCATCATCTATTCTTCTCCGCTTGCTATTAGTTTTGCCGCTGCTGCCGCCATTCCTCCGTCACTGTGCCCAACTCCAGGTACAGTAATCAACTTCCAATTAAAAGGCACTCCTAGTGCTTCAGCCTTATCTTTCGCCATAGCAAAAAAATTGTTCCCACGTTCAAAACGATTAATACCTTGCCCATCGGCTAACTCAGTATGCCGAAGGACTCCACCTGTTTTAACATCATTCTCTCCTAATAAAATAGTCACTGGTTTAGCAAAGGCTTTTGCTAAATCTTCATTTGTTATTGCTATATTTTTTAGTCCATAAGGAAAAGGTGCTTCTCTGTCTGGCATTGTATACCAACCAGCATTTGCTGAGATGATTTTTTTTGCTTTTGATTCTAGAGAAAAAAGAAAATATCGATGGACAAATTGTGCTCCTGCTGAATGTCCAAATAGAGTGTAAGTATCCGTTGTTGCACTGACTCGTGCATGTACTTCATCAAATACACGATCAATGACTGGAAATATCCATTTTTCACGCGATTGCACGATTCCATTTTCATTGTCAGTATTCATCATATTGCCTACATTATAATAACCCACTCCAGGATATTTATCTGCTGAAAAATCAGGGCAAATCACAAGTAAATTATAAGTATCTGCATATTTTTCCCATTGATTGCGATATTCTTCAGCATTACGTTGTACACCATGTAATACGATAACAATTTCTTTTTCTGGTGTCCAAGTTGATGGGCGATAATAAAAAACCCGGAGGTTATCATTGTTTACGCCTGTTGTTTCAGACATAGTAAACATTCCCGCCCCACTACTCAATTGATTGGACTCCTGTGGATTTGCCCATCCAACTGTTGTATTAAATATAACTAAACTGAAAAATAAAAGCATGTACCAATTAAAATATATTTTTTTCATATTTTACTCCCTTCAGATTATTTTTTATCCATATCTGAATTATGAGTATTTAAATTAGAGCGAGAATTAACTCTAAGCATACGAACAACTTTTAGCTGTAGATAAAAAGGAACAACCTCATGTCAAAGGCTGTTCCTTCTTGCAGAATTAGAAAGTTTACTACTTACTTTCTAATTTTAATTGAGAGAAACTACGGCTCGTACAAGCCAAGTTCTTAGATCTTAATATCAATGATTGCTGAGACACCCACTCCATTTATACGAGAGAAATTAGTAGGATTCTTACTATCAATTGGAACAAGTGCCTTGACACGGAATTGATTACCGCTAAAATTGCTTTCAATTTGAATAACGGCTTCAGTTTTATCAACTAAATCTTGCGGCCCCATCACTTGCGCAGCTCCTACGTAGCCGCCATTTCCAAATGAAAGAATCGGTACAACCTTCGTTGCATAATCACTGCCAGCACCATTTTTGAAAGTCAATTGATTGATAAAGTTATTGAGCGGTGTAGCAAATTTGCTGATGAGTATTGATATACCCCCCACCTTAAAAATATCACCAAGCCCAAAAGCTTGGGTCACTGCTGGAGCTTTCGTAACGAATAATAAACTTACCAGCAACATACCAACGATCAATTTTTTTTTCATTTCTCATCTCTCCTCTCTAATAAAGCCAACTCTACTTCTTATAGTAAGATTATATCGTAATTAGGCCAATAGTCCAATGCTAAAATCTGATTAATAAGAAAAGACTTGGCTTGTGCCAAGTCCTCAAATTATTTAACATAATTGATGATATTTTCTTTTCGTTTCGGAGCATTCATTGTTGCAGCAGTCTTATACCCTAAGGCAACAGAATAGTAAGGTGTGTATCCTGCAGGTATTTGTAATTGTTGCTTGTAATATTCAGCTTTAGGACCATTGAAAACAAACATTCCAAAATTAATCCAACATGATCCAAGCCCAATGGATTGAGCAGCAATCAACATATTTTGAGTTGCAGCAGCACAATCAGCCTCAGATAAAAGGGCATTTTCTTCACCAGAAATAACGACCACTGTTGGAGCACCATAAAATACGTTAAATTTTTCATTATTGGCTAACGTTTGTAAATGTTCGTTGTCAAATTCTTTTGCAATCTCTTTTGAATGAGTGCCGATTTCTTCAAGAAGATTTTTATTTTGCACGACGGTAAAATTCCAACACTGCTGGTTCATTGCACTCGGCGCATAAAATCCAGCTTCTAGTACTGTTTGTAATTCAGAGTCCTTAATCTGTTCATTCTTAAAACTTCTTACACTTCTTCGCTCTTTAATATTCTTTAACGTCTCATTCATTGTCATTATTTCCCCCTAGTTTATTTTCCCCTTAGACTCTTTCATATACTCAACTAAAGCTCCTTAATGCCAATCGTCAAAGATAAAGTCTAGGTTTTCAATGTTCCAAGACCAGAGATCCTTATCTTATCTAATAAAATGAGTGTAAACCTTAGCTTCCCGTTCAGGTTCTTTAATCTCTCCTCTGCCAAACTCAACTAACTTCATAAGCCATGCCATATTTTTACCAAGCAATCTCATGATCTGTTTGCCTTCTTCGTCTTGCTCAACCTCACCTGGTGTTGTACCATGTATTACACCCCAATAGTTTGAAGTCGGCATTAGCATTTCAGAATAGTTAATGTAGTTGTTCAATTGATCAAATGTAGTTACACCACCTGAACGTCTAACAGCAACAACAGAAGCACCAACCTTATGCCTAAGCATTGATTTATTTACACTTGTAACATAAAAAGCCCGATCAAGAAAAGCTTTCATCGTAGCAGCAATAGAGGAATAATGAACTGGAGAACCTAGTAGAATACCATCGGCCTCTTTCATTTTTTGAATCCAATCATTGACTTCATCACCAGGAAGTACGCATTTTTCATTTTGATTTCTCGCACAGCCTCCACAGGCAGTACAGCCTCTGATCGCTTTATTTCCAACTTGGACAACTTCCACTTCAATTCCTTCTGCTCTTAGTTCCTCAGTGACCATCTTTAGAGCATGGTATGTATTTCCCTCTTGGTGAGGACTTCCATTAAAAGCAACAACTTTCATATTATCTATCTCCTTTTAACATTTTTTATAAAGATTAACTTCTATTTCTTTTTCCTGAAGCGCTTTCAGTTTTGGAAAAATCTCCCGAAAATGTTCTGAGTTCATATGCTGATCAAGAGCTTCTTTATCCTGCCATTCTTCAATAAAAGTAATAATTTGCGGATTCGCTATATCTTCATAAAGCGCATAAGAAATATTACCTGCTTCTTTTCTAGTTTCCTCTATCAGCTTAATAGTATACTGTTTAAAAGTTTGAATTTCTTCTGCTTTCACTAAACACTTTGCAATCACTTTAAGCATCTTATTATTTACCTCCCAAATCTACTTTTATACTTTATAACTCTTTGATTGTATCTCAGTACAAAGTTTCCAACAAGTACGCACTTATTAGTGAGAGGGTTACTAAAAAGTGACTAGATGCCTTTATGAATGACAGAAATAGACACTCATAGTAGAAATAAAAACCACTTTGAAGTCAACGACTTTAAAGTGGTTTTCCTTTTATTTATATTGCCAGTGACAGAAATGCCTCTCCAGATAATCAATCACACCAAATATAATGAGTCCGATGCAACTTAATACAACAATCCCTGAATACATTTCTAAATAATTGACTCTCATCCAGGCATCCATAATAAAATATCCCATCCCATATTGAGTCCCGAAAGTTTCCGTAAAAAAGAGTACAGATATGGCTGTGGCCATGGCAATTCGAAGAGAAGTCAAAAATTTAGGCAAAGAAGCAGGAATTAGGATTTCCCAAAGAATATTAATAAATGTAGCACCGAGAGAATATAAAGGATAGTAAGTTTCCCGGGGAATACTTTTCACCCCATCCCTGACTGCTACAATGATCTGAAAAACAATAATCAAGGCAATCATCAAGATCTTTGAAAATTCGTCTAAGCCAAAAAGCAACATGATAATGGGTAACAAAGCAATTTTGGGAATGGGATAGGTCAAGTAAACAAGAGGCGCTAACATACGATTCCACTTTACAAAATACCCCATCAAAAGACCAAGGGGCACACCAACAACTACAGAAAGAAGAACTCCTGCAACGATGCGCCATAGACTGTAAAAACTATGAATGGCAATTTTGGCAAGAAATATCGTATATAAATTAATGAGTACTACCCTTGGAGAAGGAATGATTGGCAAATCCATACAAAGAGAAATGCCATACCAAAGAAATAAAAAGGTGACCATCCCATATAGATAAGAAAATTTTTGTGCCTTTTCTGTCATTTTCGCCAGTCCTCTTTTATCATTTTTCGTAGTGCAAGGCATAGTTCAAAAAATTCCTGTTGGCTGCGTACTCCCTCTGCCCCGAATAATGGATTGTCGATAACTTGACTTACCACTCCAGGGCAACCAGTCAGAATCAGAATTTTTTGCCCCAAATACACAGCCTCTTCCACATGATGGGTAACGAGGATCGTAGATATGGGATGCTTTTTCCAAGAAGCAAGGTATACATCTTGGATTTCTTCGCGTGTCATAGCATCTAAAGCAGAAAAAGGCTCGTCCATTAATAGTAAATCTGGTTTTAAAAGAAAGGATCGTGCTAAAGCAACCCGCTGTTGCTGACCTCCGCTCAGTTCCCCTGGATAGCGATTTTCCAGCCCTATAAGCCCTAATTGCTGCAATAAAAGGTTGAGAGATTCTTTGACATCAGCTGCTTTTTGATTTTTTATCTTAATCCCAAGTAAGATATTATCACAAACATTTTTCCACGGTAATAATCCATAGTTTTGGGGGATAAAACCAATTTTTTGTTTATGGGGCATCACAGCCTGTCCATTCATTTCAACAGATCCATCATAGGTTTTGATAATGCCAGCTAATACTTTCAAAAGCGTCGACTTACCACAACCTGAAGGACCAATGATGGCGCATGTTTCTCCTGGGGCAAGTTCAAAATTGATCTGCTCCAATGCTGTATATTGAATTCCTTCTGACACATAGGTCACAACTAAATCTTTAATCTGAATCATCTTATTATGGCCTTACAAACCGGCTATCAACCAGTTCTTCATAGGAATAAGTCTTTTGAATTAATCCTCTTTCTTTTAGCCACGCAAGAACATCAGCAACATCTTTCGGATTAGGAGCTATCGCTTTTTTATATTCAGGTAGAACTAAGGCTCCCTTCACACTTTCAGGAAAGCCTCCTTTTTCAATCAATAGATCAATGTAATTCTCCATAGGTTCTCGTGATAAATAATCAATGGCTTTATTATAAGCTTTATACATGGCTTTCATTTCTTGTTCTTTGTGATTGACTGTTTTAGCAGTAAATAAGATCACTCCAGGATTTATGCCTAATTGATCAGAACCATTTATTATCTTACCACCATTTTTTACGGCAATCGTTGCGAGAGGTTCAGGTAAGGTGGCTGCTGCAATTTTTCCATTCTTCAACATTTCCAATCGCGTCGGAATTTGCGGAATGATTGTTTTATGAATATCATCGCTGGATAAACCATTTTTCATCATTATTTTATCTGTCACATACTCAATAATTGTATTTTTAGAAATTGCAACGTCCTTACCTTTCAGATCTTCGACTCGCATTGCAGTTTCATCTTTACCAACAACCAATTTATAACTGCCACTGCTTAAAGAAGTGATTACGACATCAAAACCGCCTTCCTTCCCAAAGGTTTCAGCCAACATGTCAGAGATAACACCATCTAATTTGCCACTTTGCAGAGCGCTATCCCGATCGACAGCACTTTTAAAAGATTCTAGTTTTACGGTTACGCCCTCTTCTTTAAAGTATCCTTTTTCCTGGGCAATAATAAAAGGAATAGAATCTACATCAGGCATAAGACCAATGGTAAGAGTCTGCCCTTTGCTAGTCTCTTGTACTGCACTATCTTTTTTAGTATTGGTGCACCCACCTAAAGCAAATATCAGAGAAATAATCATGAATATACGGATATATTTTTTCATTTTAACCCTCCACTCGATCCTACTATATACCTTGAATTAACAATTATAGGTGGCAATCACCAAATTTTTTTCTATATCGATAAAGAAATAGCTAAATTTTATTATATCATATCACCATCTGACTATACGAGTACTCTTCTCCTTAAGTTTTTTGCAACGCAAGAAAAGACGTGACTAGAACCACATCCACACGGATCAATGGTTATAGTACACGTCTATTTTAATAAAGTTTTAAAGATGATCAATTTGCCAGTCAATCGGACTGACATTTCGCGAGCATAGAAATTGATTTGTTTGTGAAAAAGGTTTACTTTTAAAGAAACCTCGGCTTGCTGATAAAGGGCTTGGATGAACTGATTTAATGATATTATGATTTTTGTTTGTAATCAAAGCAGTCTTGGATTGAGCATTATTTCCCCACAGAATAAAAACAATAGGCTCTGGTCTTGCATTGAGTAAACTGATCACTTTATCTGTAAACTGTTCCCATCCCATATTTTTATGAGAGTTAGCTTCTCCTTGGACAACAGTGAGTACGGTGTTAAGAAGAAGAACGCCTTGATCTGCCCATTTTTTCAGATAACCATGATTTGGAATATAACACTGCATATCATCCTGTAATTCTTTATAAATATTCAGTAAAGATGGTGGTGGTTTAACACCTGGTTTTACTGAGAAACTTAGGCCATGAGCTTGATTGGGTCCATGATATGGATCTTGGCCTAAGATCACAACCTTTACCTTACCATATGCCGTATAATGCAAGGCATTAAAAATGTCATACTTATCAGGATAAACGGTCTTAGTTTTATATTCTTGAATCAAAAATTTTCTTAAGTTTAAATAATATTCTTTTTCAAATTCTTCTTTCAGTAAATCTTGCCAATCATTTTTAAATATTATCATTTTCATCACCACGATAAATTATATCATACATCAACGGCTAATAACACTAAATGACAATTGCCAAGGACGATGATTTATTCATTTAGCATTTTATCAATACGATATGAGTAAAATAGAAACCCTGCAAGTAATAGGATATAGAACATATTCGATAACAAATGTCCAGACATGCTATATCACCTCCTTATTCATACCTCAATGCATCAATAGGATCTAATAATGCGGCCTTGCGTGCAGGATAGATTCCAAAAAATAAGCCAATCATGACAGAAAAACCAAAGGCTGCTGTAATGGCAAGAGACGAAATGATTGTCTTCCAGCCTGCAATGGCTGAAATTGCGTAGGATGAACCGACTCCTAACGCAATCCCTAGCAAGCCCCCCGCTACACTAATCACGACTGCTTCAATCAAAAATTGTAACAAAATATTGTAGTGCCTGGCTCCTAAGGCTTTGCGTATGCCAATTTCCCTAGTTCGCTCCGTAACAGATACCAGCATAATATTCATGATCCCAATACCGCCTACCAAAAGAGATAGACCAGCAACAATGCCGAGTAACAAAGTAATCATCCCTGTTGTCGCATCAGCAGTTGCCATGACTGCTACCATGTTGCGTACAGTAAAATCATCTGGTGTAGTCGATGCTAATTTATGACGGCTTCGTAGCAAAGCTGTAATATCTTCCTGAGCCTGATTAATCACATCAGTGCCTGTAGCCTGAACATTAATATTTTGAACATAGGTAATCCCCATCAACCTTTCCTGTGCTGTAGTTAAAGGTATGATCACCGTATCGTCCTGATCTCCACCACCAGCTGATTGTCCCTTCCCCTCTAATACGCCAACGACGCGAAAGGGTGATTTATTAATTCGAATGGTTTGCCCAATGGGTGCTACACCACCAAATAGATTATCCACTACTGTTTTTCCAATAACTGCTACCCTTGCCCGTGTTTCGATATCTTGATTGGTAAAAAAAGCACCTTCTTGTATCGTAAAGCTACGTATCCCTAGAATTTCAGGAGTTGTGCCTTGTATACTAGTTGTCCAATTCTGGTTACCGAAGACCACTTGATATTGACGGCTTACTGCCGGTGCCACTAAATTGATACCAGATATTTCACGTGCAATGGCAACTGCATCTTTTTCATTCAATGTAATTCCAGATCCAGCAGCTTGCCTCGCCCCTCCTACCGAAGGAGCACCAGGGGTAACGACAAGTAAATTACTACCAAGACCCGCAATTGAACTTTCTACTTTGTCACGAACTCCCATACCGATGGATACCATGGCGATCACTGCACCAACACCAATAATAATCCCTAACATGGTAAGCATCGCCCTGAGTTTATTGGCCCTAAGTCCATCTAAGGCAATGATAATGCTCTCGCCAAACATAGACTCACCTCACTTTCCAATCATCCCGCTCAATAAGTCCATCCCGAACATGGACAACCCGTTTAGCATACTCTGCAATCTCTGGTTCATGAGTTACTAGGATAATCGTCCGGCCCTCAGTATTAAGCTGAGAAAAAATAGCCATTACTTCATCACCTGACTTAGTGTCCAGATTACCTGTTGGTTCATCAGCCATAATAATAGTCGGATCATTAACCAATGAGCGAGCAATCGCTACACGCTGGCGCTGACCACCAGAAAGTTCATTGGGCCTATGATTCATTCGTTCTGCCAATCCTACCATTGTCAATACCTGGGCTGCTCGCTCCATACGTTCTTTTTTCTCCACCCCAGCATACACCATGGGAAGTGCTACGTTCTGTAATGTCGACATTCGTGGCAGCAGATTAAAACTTTGAAAAACAAAACCTATTTTTTGATTACGAGTCACTGCTAGTTCATCATCATTAAGCGTCGCTACTTCTTGGTTATCTAGCATATAAGAACCACTTGTCGGTCGATCCAAACAACCAAGTATATTCATCAAGGTGGATTTTCCTGATCCAGAGGGCCCCATAATTGCTGTAAATTCACCAGGGCTAATGTTTAATGTGAGACCAGCTAGTGCATTAACTTGTTCTCCACCTAAATGATACACCTTAGTCACATTAGAAAGTAAAATTGACATAATAAACGCCCTCCTCTAACGACCCATACCAGGAATCATAGGACCACCCTTGTTGCCACTTTGCCCACTACTTGCTGTTTGCACTTTAACCTGGGACGCCAAAATTTCATCCGTGTCCGTCACTCCGCTTAGAATCTCAATTTTATCATCACCAACGATTCCAGTTGTAACAGGTGTATTTTTTGTTTTTCCATTTTGAACCACCATCACATATTGCTGGCCATTATTCGTTTTAACAGCAGCTAATGGTACAACTAAGGAATTTTTACTTTCAGCCACACTAATTGAAACTCGCGCTGTCATTGTTGGTTTTAACAAATTATCCGCAGCATCTACATCAACGAGTACACTATAGTAAACCACATTGGATTGGACATTTGCTTTCTGAGAAACATTCGACACAACTCCACTGAAAGTTTTCCCTGGATAGGCATCGACTGTAAAAGTAACCTTTTGGCCTGTTTGTATTTTTCCAATATCTGATTCATCGACTTGTGTTTGAATTTGCATTTTTGACATATCAGCGACTGTTAATAATACCATGGGTGTGGATACACCAGGTGCTACCGCCTGACCGGCTGGTATAGGTTTTCCGATGACTTGTCCATTGATCGGAGCACGGATTACGGTTTCATTTAACTGAGATATGGCATCATCATAAGTGGCTTTAGCTACGCTATAATCCGTACGACTAGCATCTAGCTGCTGATCAGATACCGCCCCAATATCATGTAACTGTTGATTTCGTTCATAGCTACTAGATGCATTATTGAGACGAGCCTTAGCCTGATCAACTAATGCTTGCAAATGAGTATCATCAAGCACTAGCAAAACTTGCCCTGCTGTAACCAAATCATTTTCATGAACCTTCACTTCTTCAATCAAACCCGAAATCTTAGAACTTACATCAACGATATTAACAGGTGATATGGTACCTGTCGCTGAAACCATGGAAAAAATATCGCCTCTCTCTACTTTTATCGTTGGGCCCAGTGTAACTTGTGTCGGTTTACCTTTATATAGATAAATCCCACCTGCAACTGCTACGATGATAACCACTGTCACAATCAACCATTTTTTGTACTGTAAAACTTTTTTCCACATAAGCAGCATGGAATTCCCCCCTATCATTTCACTCCCAAACCAGCAGCTTTTTCTAATTTTGCTTTATTCACATTATAGTCATAAGACGCTTGCGTCGCGTTGGTATTTGCTTGGGTAAGAGCCATTTGTGCATCAATTACATCAATGTTTGTACCTACACCAGCATAATATTTTGCTTGAGAAGCTTTTAAATCTTCTGCAGCTTTACTGACTGCCACTTTAGATGTCTCAATTCGCGCTTCAGCTTCTTTCATACTCAAATAAGCTTGGCGAACTTCTAGTTCAATGCCTTGACGAATTTGTTGATCTCCTGCCTTGACTTTATCTTCATTGGCTTTGGCTTCCTTCACTTTGGAATTTGTAACTCCAGCATCAAAAATATTCCAACTTGCAGAAACGCCTATTGACCAATTATTATTTTGTCCTGGAAAATCTGAACCACTTAAGCCATCATTAGCGCTAACAGCCACCGTCGGCAATCGTCCGCTATCAGCAATTTTTATGCCTGTCGTAGCAATAGCAAGATTATCTTTAGATTGTGCAATTTCTGGGCGTTTTTCCTGAGCCATTTTAATGCTATCTTCCAATGACATATCATATTTCACATACGTTAAATCATCTTTCATGATATTTTGACTATCCATAGGCATACCTGTCATATTATTAAAACTGGCAACAGCGACATCATAGTTATTCTGCGCTTTAGTCAAATTTTGCTCAGCATTCGCTAATTCTACTTCTGACCGTAATAGATCGGACTTAGCAATTGTTCCTACTTGGTATTGAGCCTTAACATTCTTCAAATGCTGCGTCAAATTATCCACTGTTTCTTGATTGACTTTTACCACATTATGACCTTGTAATACATTGTAATATGCAGTCGTAGTATCTAACTTTAATTGTTCTTGCGCTTTGGTTACACCTAAACTAGCTACATCAGCATTGAGTTTTGCTTGATTGATCTGTCCTTCAACACGGCCACCAGTATATAAAGACCAGTTCAACTTTAATGAGTTGTTGAAGCTATCAGTTGGCGAAGATGAACCTGGAGATCGATTATAGCCACTCATCAAAGATAAGGTTGGCAGTTTACCCGCTTCATTTTCCTTGATACCCCAAGCAGCCTTTTCTTTATCAGCAATGGCCATTTGAATGGATGGATTATTTTTCAGAGCCATCGCAATACTATCATCTAAGGACAATTCTGGAATCTCAGCCATTGATATGCTTGTATTCAAAAGGAATAGACCTGTTGCTAAGGCAGATACTAAGGGCAATCGACGACATTTTTTTCTTGACATTCATTTTGTCCTCCTCACATTTTTACTATAAGTAATAGGCTAAGGCACATATACTATATGGTTTATTTCATTCTACAGTCCCATTTTTTGATTTCCTTTAGATTTTTAATGAAAAATAAAAGGCACCTTTGCAGGTGCTTCATAAGGTAGATATAAACATCACTTTACTTATGGATTTAATGAAACTATAATTGAATCTATCGTTAAAAATATAATAAAGTGGTGAATAGTGATGACAAAAATGACTTCAAACTTAGATCAATTGTTAATCTATCGAAATATTATAGAAGATGAACTTATTCAAAAGACTTGTGCTTTTTTGGCGACTACAAAAGAAAATCTACCTTTTGACTTATTTTATAAATTAATACAAAAATCTGAGCAATTAGGATTAACTGACAATGTTCTAAAATCTTATCTTGTTTATTTAATATCCTTGGATGAAAATACATTGAGTGTCATGGCAGAACAAACAGGCGGATACATTGGCAAAAGTCTCCGCCTTGCTGCATTACACGATCTTGCTATCTTAAAAAATTTTATTAATCAGGATCTTAGTTTCTTCGATACCCAAGATCTGCTCATCAATCATTACTTGCCTACAAACAATACAAGAAAACAGTATTTGGAGGAATTGACCCCTTACTTCCTCGATGAATCCAAAAGCGACTCACAAGAAAAAATCTTGGATAAACTCCTTCAGCATTATGTGAGCTATGGCTATGGAGAACTTGTAAATCACACGGCCTTTCGCTGGAATCGAGATAAAGGACTCGAAGGGATTGTCCACTGTGATCCAATTCAATTGAATGATTTAATTGGGTATGACCGGCAAAAAAAGGTCTTAGTCCAAAATACCGAGGCCTTTATCACTGGCAAACCGGCTTGCAATGTATTATTGACAGGGGATCGCGGCACTGGCAAATCCTCTTCCGTAAAAGCACTTGTCAATCATTATTCTTCTCATGGCCTGCGCCTTGTAGAAGTAGCGAAACATGATCTTCCCGATCTACATGGGATTTTAAAACAGTTAGGAAAATTAGGTAAAAAATTCATTATTTTCTTAGATGATCTTTCTTTTGAAGAATTTGAAATTGAATATAAACATTTGAAATCTGTTATGGAGGGTGGCATTGAATCTAAACCAAGCAATGTTCTCATTTATGCTACTTCGAATCGAATGCACTTAATCCGAGAAAGTTGGAATGATCGCACTGAAAAAAGTAACGATATTCAACATTTTGATACGGTCAATGAAAAGCTTTCTCTTTCTGATCGTTTTGGAATTACAGTAAGCTTCTTCTCCCCCACCCAAGATGAATACCTACGCATTGTAGAAGAATTAGCAAGAAAAAATAATATTACAATGCCCTTGGATCTATTGCGCTCAGAATCTTTAAAGTGGGAACGCTCTCACGCTGGTCGTTCAGGTCGAAAAGCACAACAGTTTATTACCCATGTGTTAGGGGAGGACAAGGCAGAGTAATGTGAAATTGGGTACCAACGCTTACCTGACTATCCACCCAGATTTTTCCTCGATGTTTTGCAACAATCCAATATGCGATTGCCAGACCAAGACCTGCCCCACCAGCCTCTCGGGAACGGACTTTGTCACCACGAAAAAAGCGATCAAAGATCTTCGGTAAATCGGTTGCTTCAATGCCGCATCCTGTATCACTCACCTCAATAAAAGCCATATTCGATTTCTTGTAACAAAGTAAGGAGATAGAACCACCGCTTCCAGTATATTTCAGAGAATTATCCAATAAGATAACGAATAATTGATGTAATCGTTCCTTATCACCTATTAATTCAATCTCCTCTTGCAAATCAAGCTGTAATCTAATATTTTTCATCTCTGCTAGGGGTTCAAACTGCTGGGCAACATGGATAATCACTTCACTGAGCATTAGAGGTTCTACTTGTATTTCAATTTGATTGGCATCTGCCCTCGCTAAAGTAAAGAGGGTTGAAACCAATTTACTCATTCGTATGGTTTCTCTGACCACATTAGTAATGCGAATCGTTTCTTCCTCAACTGTATGCTGGGGATGACGTAATAATAATTCTGCATTACTTTTGATTACCGCCAATGGAGTGCGTAATTCATGGGAAGCATCCGCTACAAACTGTTGCTGCTTTTCCCACGCTTCCCTGATTGGTACCAGAGCACGTTGGGCTAGGTAATAACCTGCAGGAATAATGACCATCATCCCTACCGCCTGCCCTATGAGAATAATAATCATAAAACGTCTCAAGATGGCTACTTCAGAATCAACAATACTAACAGCAATGATCTCTTCAATCTGACTCGGTTGAGAATTTCCTCGTTGCAAAATATTGTCACTATATTGATAAGGTAAACTCAGTATACGATAAACATGATTTTCAATTCTCCGTGTCTGCCACTGGCTGATTTGGCTCTTCTCAAAAAATGCGATAATCTCACTAATGCCTTCGATCGGAAAAGGATAAAGATTAACCATCCTTCCTTCTGTATCCCGTAACAAAATCAAAATACGCGGATCAAAAAAGACAGGCGGAATGAGCCCGCTAGTAGGACGACCATTATTAATATGAAAAGCCTCTACTTTGTGCTCCATCGCTCGATCAATATCATCAAATAGTTGGCGAGCGACATAGGTATACAGCATCACACCAAAAGCAATAAAAATGAATAAGAACACCATGGAATTAATGATCGTTAATCGCCGTAATGTTTTTTTGAACATGCTACTTGTCCTTGAGCATAAAACCAGCCCCACGCACAGTCTGAATGAAGTGGTCACGCCCATAAGGAGACATTTTTTTGCGCAAATAATGAATATATAAATCAACAATGCCGATTCCAGTCTCCGATTCTAAGCCCCATATACGATCAAAAACCTGCTCTCTGCTCAAAATTCGTTCCTGATTAAGAATTAGATATTCCAAGAGTTCATACTCTTTACTTGTCAACTGCAAGGGATGATCTCCGACAAAACCATCTTTTAGCTTAGGATGAACAGACACATCACCATAACAATGTTCCCCTTCTTTACCACCTATTCCTGTACGTCTAAGTAAGGCTTTAACTCTTACCAATAGTTCTGCTACAGCGAAAGGTTTCACCAAATAATCATCTGCTCCACTGTTAAATCCTATGACTTTATCTTCAATACTATCTTTGGCGGTCAAAAGTAAAATAGGTACAAAATTTCCTTGTGCCCGCACACGTCTGACAATGTCTAGACCATTCACCTCTGGCAGCATAATATCTAAGATCAATAAATCATGGATACCTTGCTCTGCCAAATATAATCCTTCATCACCAGTACCAGTATCCTCAATTAAATAATCACCTTCCCGTAATACAGCCACAACAGCCTCTCGTAACATCTGATCATCTTCTACAACTAAAATTTTCACTACTGTGCCTCCTTTCATCCCATGAATAGTTTATCCAAGTATTGATCTAC
The DNA here is from genome assembly GCF_042610375.1 of Pelosinus sp. sgz500959. Classification (NCBI taxonomy): domain Bacteria; kingdom Bacillati; phylum Bacillota; class Negativicutes; order Selenomonadales; family Sporomusaceae; genus Pelosinus; species Pelosinus sp. sgz500959. Next base: position 245,080 of record NZ_JBGJZL010000005.1, on the reverse strand, counting down.
TCATTTATGATGCCAAAAGAAAAACATTGAAAAATAGCCCTACAAACCTTTTTTCATAAAGGTTGTAGGGCTATTTTTCATGACTTCTCTCTGCTCTTATTTTAAACGATGATTTTTCAAAAAGGCATTGATAGAACCTGCCATAATTTTCTTCCCTGAGATATCAGGATGAAGTCCATCTTCAGCATATTCCACAGGAAGAATTCCATTTTGATCGACTAGTAATGAATAAGTTTCAATCGCGTTGGGTTGATTACGAATAAAATTATTCACTTTCTCTAATTCAACCTGCCAATTCTCAGCGGTGGGTTGACCAAATACTCGCTGTATTCTCTCTGGATTGATCGGAGGTAATGTCAAAAAGATCGGCGTTATCTGGTTGTCTTCACATTTTTCTTTGATGGTCTGTAAAGATTCAATAACACTTTCCCCTGATACACCACCACGAATGCTGTTACTTCCTCCCAGAACAAACAGATATTTGGGTTTAAACGGAAGGACCTCCGTATCAAAGCGTTCCACTAGCATTTCTGCTGTATCTCCGCTCTTACCCAAATTTTTTACTGGAAAAGGTAAGTAAGACACATATTCAAAGCGTTCATCCGAGGGCGGGTTTGAAATGGCTCCACCACCATGAGTGATACTATCACCAAAAACTGCCCACTTATAGTTACCTGTTTTAACAGTAAAAGAGATAGCATCGGAATAGGTTCCAATTGGTTCATTATCCCCATCTAATGCTCGAACTCGCCAATAATAAGTACCAGGTTCTACATACGGATGAGTATCATAACAATCAAATCCGCCTTCAACCATATAGGAACGTATGCGATACCGAGAAGCTTGTACGCCATTAGGGTTTTCTGGCGCACGACTCATAATTTCTACTTCATAACGCGTTGCTTCCAAAACAGGTATCCATCCATATACAGGATATAAGGGTGCAAGATGATTTTTCTTCAGAAAAACCGTTGGTGTTGGCTTTTGAGGATTGATCACGCCTTTTGATAAAGGGACTGGCGCAGAGAATTCGCCGACAGGATTTTTATCTAAATCTAAAGGGCGCGCCCGGTAGTATATTTTTTTAAGATTTTTATTCTCTAACAAGGATAGAGGAAGTTCCACCCCTGCCGTAGAAAGACCTGTTGTTCGATAAATAAGCTGTTCATTTGAAGCGCTTTTTTTACTTTTAATCGGTGTCGTAGCAATTTCTAATTCATAAGTAACAGCATCTACCCCATTTTCCCACAGAAGCTGTATTTTTCCATCTTGAGCATATCCAGTCACAGTCACAATACAATACATTGCAACTAATAACATTATTTTAACTATATTCACTGCCATTCATTCCTTTATCTTTTTTACCAAGTATACCATAATACGGGCTTCAATGGTAATGTCCATTTTTTTGAAATCTATAACTTGAATTAAACATTGTTAGCAAGAATTGTCGATACTCTATATTCCTATCAACGACAGACCCACAATATAGGGATTAAATTCTTTAAGTTAGCAGATGTAGGATCTTAAATAAAAAAGTGTACAGATGAGTTTAAAAATAAACTCATCTGTACACGTAACCTGCCCTTTGCCCTACTAAGTATATCTAGAGTCGATTAAAGCACTTCATATGAGCAGCAATAATCAGCTACGGCTTTTACCTGCAACTTAAAACGAGAATTAGCAGGAACATTAAAAGAATCTCCAGCACTGTAGGTCTGCCACTCTGTTTGACCAGGCAATAATACTTCCATTTCACCAGCCAAAATTTCCATCACTTCAGCAGCATCCGTGCCAAAATCATACCTGCTTTTCCCGGAATGCCTATGCGTGGTGGAGCAGCACGATTGATCTCCTACCCAGTAATAACAGGCCTTCAGAGTAAAATTACTGGTTTTACGTGACAAAATATTGTAAAACTATTTATTGCCTATCAATTGACAAAAAATCAGGTCATTCATGGGCTAGTAAATTGACAAAAAACACTGCCGTCTAGAATAATCCGTTCACTTGCGTGCTGGTAATCAAAAAAAGGCACTTCATTATCTGGTGTCTTCACTATCTAGTATAGATAGTAAGATTCCGCATAGAGCTTAATTTTATTATACTACCTACTAGCTTTCGTGATATTGGTGAAAACCGAGAATAACAAGTCTATTAATGGCTTCACGAGCTATAGCTTGAGTCTCAGTAGAATATTCTTTTGCCACTAAAAGAATAGCATTAATATTTTCGAGGCTAATGTACATTTTTTCTGAATTTGTAAGACTATTTAATATGGTTCTAAGGAATTTTATTGTATCTATCGGATGTTTTGCGGCTACACTTGCTAAAAATTCAAAACAAGAGAACAGAGGTTCTATAACAACCCCTCTAGAGATCAATTCATTTAGTTGGCAAAATACCCAGTCAGGCGGAAACTTATTTGATAAAACATACCAACTAAATGCTGTCAACTCATTTTTATGATTCTCTACTTCGCTCCCAATATCAGTACGTCTCTGCTCCCAATGTTCTTTTAATCTTTGTATTACTTCATCTCTAATATTATCTTCATGCTTTAATATTCTACCAATATGTGAAATCATAAAAGCATTTATACTATCCGATGATAAATTATAGAACTGACTTATAGGATTGTTCTCTTCTGCTAAGGGAAAAGCACCTAACGCATAAAGTTCTATTAGATGGCGACTTAGATTTTTAGATAGATCTTCCTCCGTTGCAAGGTCAAGCATATTTATCCAGCTTTCGTAACAAGGTTTAAGAATCTCGTACATCGTTAAATCAGGACTACAAGAGTTCAGATACCCTTGACACGCTGCATTATACAGAGGAGTTTTTGGGTTATCAATCGCAAATATTTTTGAAGTATTATCTCTAACCCATTCATAATCTATTTCAAGTAGATTCACGAACTTTTGGCCGTAAATTGATCGAATGCAGCAACAAGAATCGACTGTGGAATTGAGATGTTCTTCAAGAACTGCTTTACTTTCAGCGCAATATTCAAATCCCTTAATCTTTCTACCATCCTCATGGAATAATTTTTCATTATCACAAACCCATCGAGCGTAGGCTATCACCGAATATAAAGCAACTCCCCGGACAACATTTATTGATAATTCAGGTCCCATTTTATATCGTTGCTCATACTCCGGCGTAGGCTCTGGATCACTAGATAACTTCTCAATTATTGACCATATTGGTTTTCTAAGATCATATGAAATGCTATTTGTTGAAAGACCATCCTTTATTAAGAACGCTACGGACTTACGCGACCATCCCCAATCAGGGTCAGCATCAAGCATGTACTGGCTTATATCCGTTAGAGCATCCCGCCTTTGACTAACGATCCAGTCGCAAAAATAAACTATTTCTCCCCAGGCAAGTTCTTCGCCCCTTTGCTGTGCCAAATTGAAACCAGATATAACTGCTCGGGCATAAGTTGGGATGATTTGCTCAAAACCATCTAAATCAGAACTAAATTTTGCCGGATTTTTACTTATCACTACCTCTAATACCCTTGCTATACCTTCAGGCGTTGAACTATGCCATTCATTGCTGGGTTTCCAACTCGTCAAAAAGTTTACAATTTCAGTCACAGGCATCTCACTTATTTCCTCTACTGTTACAGGGCTCGTTGGACCTCTCCATGCTGTACTGTGATATGAAACAAAATCGGGGTGCTCAGACTTACTATATTTGTGTGACAAGAACTGGTATTTATCTTTCCATTCTACTGGCAGAAATCCAGCGATTGCTTCGAGTCTATCTAATTGCCAGCTCCCTATATGAAGATTAACTTCCTCTAGGGTTGGCTGACGATTGGATCTTTCGTTGTAATATTGTTTTATATTCTCAACATCTGGCCCTTCGTCGATCAATCCTAGTATTATTTCTTGTTTTGCCGAAGATAAGAGATTGAATTTTTTTGCCAAAAGATGAAAATATTCATATCGCATATCAATCGAAAAAAAATAATTATTATTTGTAAGTCTATTTTCAAGATCCTGAGGTGTGCATTCAAAGTGTTGTAGAAGATATAATGAAATACGCCTAAAAATGGGCCAATTAAATCCATCTAGAAACGTAATAAGATCAACTACTGTCATGATGCCTTCTTGGGCAATAGTAAAGCATGTATCTCGAAGTGCCTCGATCAGGGTCGCTCTGGCATCCGGATAATTTCCATTTTGTTCATGGTCTTCGATAGCGGGCCTCCAGGAATGGGAATAATCATAGGAGAAGTCTGTCAATTGACCGACCTCGACTAATACAGTTGTATTCAGAAGATGTACTAATAATTCCAGTAGCATTAACGGCTCCACCTTTATTAGTTCGGGAACCAGCCGTTTTATTCCCTCAATATATTCCCATTCGCCGTATTGAGGAGAGGCGTGTTGAGTTGGAGTTACTCCCAATTCTTTCGCCTTTTTCGGGTTCAAATCCGGGACTTCTTTTAAACACCATAATATCCCAGCTATATCAATCGCCCTTTTTGTTTTCCCATCTCGAATAAATCTTAATATTACGTCCTGTAGCTTCACCGGAATATTCAAATAAAAATGATCCTGTTCTTTCAGCCACTTTAATTCCCTTTTAATAACAGCTAAAGCATGGAAAATGTCAAGGTTTATTATAGCATCAAGAACATCTTCATGAACTCTTGGATTGTCCGTATCTTTCATCTCTAATAGCGCCTTAGCAACACTCGCGCTATCAAGATTCGCCATACGCGCCAAATATCTGGATTCCGGCCACGACCTGAATGCTAAATATTCACCTTTTTTTTCTATATCTGGAGCATCTCTAAAAAAACCCTTGGAAAGAAGCGGTTCTATCCAAACCGGAGAGCTTAGCTTTTCAAAAAAATATCGATGGTGCTCTGGTGTTTTTCTAATTTGGTCTATAGCTTTGTCAACCAGTACATTATCCAACCTTCTCGCCCTCCTGAATAATACTATCAATTATTGCAAAATCTTCAACTGAGCAAGGAGCTAGTCTATTGAGAAGGAATTGCTCCAACTCATATAACTTTTTATTAAAATCATCCTCTTTAACTTGGCCATGATGAGCTACGTTTTGAAAATATATATTTAGGTTATGCCATTCTTTCCAATTAATATCGTTTAATACCTGCGGCAATGGATATTCAACACCACACAGTTTCGTTAACAAAGGACCAATCTCATCAGCCTTTTTATTTTTTTTATCATCTAGCCAATTGATTGTGAAATTGTCTACTTTAATCAGCGCCTCGCCAAGTTTATTATCGATAGTACCGCTCCACTTACCGTCTTTATAGCATGCACTAGAATATGCAGTTTTTGCCCAATTTCTGCAAAGTGGCGTTATTATTTCAGCTACCTTTATGCCATGCTTGACCACTGCCACCTCAAGAAAGGAAGATGCTTTTTCCATTAACTCGCGCAGACTATGCGCAACTTGAGCCAATCTTTCTGGGTTATCATGGTGTTGCAACGTCATAATTGCGCCAAGATACATCTGCGCTAATTTCGACTGTTTTTCTTTTAACCGCTGATAGATCGCTAACTGATGAGACAAGGGGAATGTCGACTCTTTCATAAATCTTAACCTCATTTCAATCACATATACCGCATAAAGCCTGTTATGCTACTCTCCGGCTTATTGGAATGTCCAATCTATTTTACTCATTAATCACTAATTGTTGTTTTCTGTTAAATATTCCAATATCCTTCTATATAGGAACGGTTGCATTAAGTAAATGTACATAAAGAACGACACCAGGAAAATTACCTGGTGTCTTAGATATTATGGTATAGATAAAAAAGAAAGATCGGCAGTAATTATATACTACCGATTTGATTGTCCTTTCACCTTTTTTTGTGATCCAACACACCAAGTGAAAGGACTATCTCCTAGAATCGTTTTTGTTTTATTAGCAATAAGTATGCATCTACTTGTACATCTACTTATCTTCGTATGAGCAACAGTAATCGGCTACTATATGTACTTTAAGGCTAAAGCGAGAATTAGATGGAACCCAGAAGTTGTCTCCACCCTTATAAGTGCACCATTCGCTTTGCCCTGGCAGCAACACATCCAGCTCACCTGCCAGAATCTCCATTGTCTCGGCATTGTCTGTGCCAAATTCGTAATCACCGGGCAACATGATTCCAAGCGTTTTCTTGCTTCCGTCAGCAAATAGTACAGTACGACTGGTCACCTTGCCATCAAAATATACATTAGCTTTTGTTACTACGGATACATTATCAAATTGTTCCATCAGATATCCCTCCATACTATTACTAAGAAACCTTAAATTCATCTAAGTTTGACGACCCAATATGAATAGCGTTGTTGAACAATGTGTACATCTCCCATTTTATCATCCTGACATTAAACTGCAATAGCAAAGCAGTGCAAAATGATAAGAATAGCATAACATATGTAAGAATATTTTTTTAAAGTCGTCTGTTGCCTCAAATCCAATAGCTGCCCTAATGCATTAAAATGTTTGTGATGCACTCAATCTTTGCATTTTTTGTCGAGCGTAGTGCTTCAATTTTTGATAGAAAATTCCACATATTTTCTAGATTTCCTCTTCTGTATTCATATAAAACTCTTGATAATTTACTCATAAATGTAATTTCAAGGAAGAATTTACCATATTTTTCGCGAATCCTCATTTAATCGGTACAAATAACGTATATTTGAAAGCTTTATTTTTCTCTAACGTTTCTCATACATATAATTAATTTATTCTATATTAAATGGAGGCGATCTTCGATTTATGAGTATCGATCATTATATATCAGGTCCTCTAACAAGCCGCTTAGCGAGGTACAAACTTCCCAAGCATGTAATGACCAAGGTTACACAGGATATCTGGTGGCGGCTAACGTCACTAGCATCCATTTGGTCAGACGAACTAAACCGCGCCACTATATTATTCCCCAGTTTAGAAGAAGCAATTTTTTACGAACCGCTAACTGCATCAGTATCCATCCGTTGCCTCGTAAACTTTTGCGTCCGTAACAGCTTTTTAGAAGATTTATCAAGTGATAATCTTGCTCGAAAGTATGGACTTAACTGTCAGAGCCAGATCATTCCGGATACAGATATCCGTGTCTTTACTGAGGAAGCCATAAACTATTTCACTGATAATGATTTTAGCGCCGCCAGCGGTCACCGCATACCTAAAGATTACTCAATGAATGAATTAAAAAAAATTACCCATACGCGTATCGTGCCTTCCAGTCTTTGGCGACGAGTACGAGCCAAGAAATAAACTATGAGAAATACAACTCCACGCTAGATGTTATCACATTGCCGCCGAATATCTTACCGCATACCGGTCCTGATATTGGCAAAGATTGTATCGTTGCTAGTGGTATCTCTCCTTCGTTTGATGCTATGCTTATCGACGCACTTAGGAATAGAGCATCGACCAAACTTCCATTTTTACCGACTATTTTAAGATGGTCTCGCGGAATCCCCATAAACTCATGAAAGTAGTCGACTATCTTCTTCGAAACGGAAGCTCTTTCGTTACCGCTAACTATTACATACGCGACGGTTATGTCGCATCCCGCTATCCGCTGCTCCGACCAGCACACTACACAGATGAGACTCTCCCTAAGATGAAGGACCGTACCGGAGCACCCGATAGATTGGCAGAAATCCTTAACTCATTAGCTCAGTAACTCAATATTAATGAAGCGCTCGCATTGAAGCCTCATACGGTTAAATTCATTTCTTTTTTTAATTGAAATGGATTGCTTTTACCATATCACAAGTCTCACTAAATTATAATCAGAATTACTGCTGCCGTTATGGTCATCCATATTGGTACTTTAAATAGGTAATTGCCAGCGGATCTATTGGATCTTGAGATTTTACATCGCTGTACGATATCTTGAACCCTTCCTTGATTTTGTTCACTATCATCATCTCCGTAATTTGCCTACCCTTATCACATACATCTGATAAAGTGCTTTATAACGGCTTTGCAAAATTATCGGTACACTAAACCTAATAATTAACTGAATTGTGGTATAATTCTTCTTAATAGCATTAAGGAGATGATACTCATGCATAAAGAGTGGCTTGCTGCTTCCGGCCTCAGATTCAATAACGTCTATGAAGATGCGATCCGTCAACTTCGTTCAGACATTGGGCAAGCAATAAATGAATACGGTAACCGTGGTACTTTACATAGCTCTATGTTCTTAGGTCATCGTCATCGGACTGTTGCTGCTACTGCCAAGCAATTATCCCAAACGCGCCTCGATCTAGACCTGAATGCCCTTAAACAGAAGAATTTTACTGTAAAAGATCACACTGAACAGCTAATATCTAATCAGCGCACTCTTTTACAAGAGAAGTTGTGGAAGGATTACGTTTTATCGGATTATAAGCGCAATGGTCTTCAAAAATTTGCAACAGAGTGGGAGAATAGAATGTGGGAGGAGCTGAGCCATATTCTACATCAGGCGGAACGTCTGATTGGAGCCTCAGCCTTAGAGCACGAACCTGTATCTGAGCCAAAGGATGAACCTACAACCTTTATTAACTATGGAATATATGCCATTGCGAATGATAATGGCACCGTCAATGCTACACTCATTAACAATAATGCAGAGATAAAACAACTAGCAGTCAAGCTTGTAGAACTGTTAAAGCCATCGCAATTACCAGCAGAATTAAAAGAAGAAGCTATTGATCTAGCTGAGACTATTGCAGATCAAGCCTCATCTGGTCAGCCTAAGAAGAGCATTCTTAAAGCTTTTGGTGAGAAGATTAAGCTCATTAAGGATACATTTACTGGGACTGACGCGATGTTACACGCCTCTCAGGACTTGTACAACACCGCAAGCCAATTAGGTGAATTGATAGGCCGTTCTATGAGTTAGCATCTTCTTATAATTCAGGCCACTCTTTGCCTAATCTATCTTCATTCAAGTTACGTCTTTTTGTCATTATCCTGCGTCCAGAGATTCTGTCATCACAAACAAATATGAGTTTATCAGGTTGAGTAGAAGGTTAAAAGGCATGGTATAATTACTGTTAATTAGTAAACATATCAAATTAATGACAAAAACGCACCAAAATTGTGCGTTTTTTTAGTTTATTAACAGAACGGGTGTCATCGCTACACCCTAGTCCTTGTCCCTCCATAACCCCGAGCCGCCTTGGGAAAAGGATTATTAGGGTGTTTGCTCCCTTGCGGACTATAGTAATTGAACTGATGAATCATCAACTAATCACTACGAGATCGCAATTCCTTCACTGCTCTACTCGCATTTTCCAACTCCAAATAAAGTGACGCATAGTTTCTTCCTAGAAGACTTACCGGCAGTAACCAGTCCCACTTTTCTTGCTGTTTATTCTCAACAAGGTCCGCTAAGCGCTCTTCCGACGGCAATACTCCTTCGGAAAACTCAAGCAATAAGTCGTAAATTAATTCGACTGAATCGGCCTCAACTGAAATATAGAGCCCTTCATTAGTAGCACGGTGTCCTCGCTCTTTAAATATAAGCGCTAAAGTATCTTGTACATTGTCACCTTTCCAAGTAAATAGCAGCACATCTTTACCCATTTTGATAATAGGTTTAGACTCCAACATAAGTTGTCGGAAATGGAAACGGGCTTCTCTCAGCAAGTCTGCTGAAACAGTATCTAAAAATGGAATTGGCTCCAACGATCCGAGGACTTCCCGCATCTCTTCGCGAACCTTATCGTGTAGTCTCGATCCGCCACCAAAGAATACAGGTGCTTTTCCACCTTTATCCGGTAATACGACGATAACTTTTTGTTCTTCATATACAGCTTCTACTCGCCAACGCCTTCCAGCGAATATTAAGTAGCTATCTAATGTGACAGCACGGCTAATTGGTAATGTTCCCAGTGGCTTCCCTTGATGTACTAATCTATATTCTTCGTCACTCTTGAAAGTTGCATAAAAGGAATAATGGTTTACCAACTTTTCGCCTAGTGCTCCTAATAATAGTAGCCCAGTATGATCCTGGATAATGACCTGTTGTTCTCCAAGTCCTCGCAGTAAAGTAATAAATTCAGATTTAGTAAGACCCGAGAATGGTCCGCTTTCACAGAATAGTTGCCAGGAACGTCCAGCGGTTAAACCTCCATATTGTACAATGACTGAAAGTAGTTGTTGTACCAAGGTAGATAGGTGTAAACCTTTTGCATGTATTGGTTCACACCATCCTTTTGTAAGAAGTTGAGTCATGGCTATGCTTTGTACAAGCTGTTCACGTAGCAGATCAGACAGTCTCGATTGCTGGTCAATTTCATTTTCAATACTAAAGGCCCGTAAGATGGCAGGCTCTCCTTCTTTTCTACCTGATCTACCAATACGCTGCCTTAAACTTGCTACCGAAGGAGGCGGACCTACTTGGGCCACACTTTTAACAGAACCAATATCTATCCCCAGTTCCAAGGTGTTGGTGCATATTCCTGTAGCCGGGTTCTCCTTTTCCTTTAGCGCCCGCTCAGTTTCCTCTCTTATCTCTTTAGATAGGCTACCATGATGAGGCCAGAACTCGTTTGGAACTCCTGCGTCCTCACACATTTTTCTTAATTTATCTGAAAATATCTCGACACTAGCGCGTGAGTTAGGAAAAACAAGATTGTTGTTTCCTCGTAATGAGGGGAATAACTTCCTAGCTACCCAATCATGAGATGTAAGCATCTGTTTCTCATACTGATCATCAGTAACGATATCCCCTGCGGTCAAAGTAACTGCATCAGTTTGTTTCCCAATCTTATACCCATATAATGCGATCTTAAGTTCTTGACTGCTATTTCCACTACATATTATTCGAACCCCTTCTGGGTTTTCTGGTCGCAAATAATTAGCAGCCATTTTCATATCGCCAAGGGTAGCAGAGAGGCCAATACGCGGTATTTTCTTATTTACTGCCACTTCCAATCGGTGTAGTAAACTCTGAAGTTGCTTACCTCTTTCAGTTCCCATAAAAGCGTGGACTTCATCGATAACGCAATATATCAGCCCTGAGAAAATGCTATTAACTTGGTGCCCGTAATTCATAAGCAACGCTTCAAGCGATTCAGGAGTAATGAGTACGCATCCTCCTGGCTTATTTAAAAACCTTTTCTTCCTAGAAGACGATATATCACCGTGCCAAGGAGTAACCATTATTTCTAGCTGCTCACATAAGAGTTCAAGACGATCCCATTGGTCATTAATAAGCGCCTTCAAAGGGCTAATATAGATCACGGTTGCTTGCGAATTTTGCATGCCAAGTAAACGGGTTAACACTGGGAAAAAGGCCGCCTCAGTTTTCCCAGAAGCTGTGGCGGCTGCAATTATCACATCTTGTTCTTCTAGAATTGCCGGTATTGCATATTCTTGTACATCCCTAAGCTCAGTCCATCTTAATTCCCAAATCCAGTGTTGAATCCGTGGATCAAGAAGACTAAATGCTGAGGATGCTTGGCTAGAGCTTGAAACTGGCGAACTCATCAGCATCAACTCCCGTTGATTTATGAACTATAGGATCAGTGAGCGATGGGGTATCAGTAAATACTTCATTTTGAAAACCCATATCTTTTTCTACATCTAAATCCCCTAGCAGGTTCCGCCAATCTGCATCTGCGTTTTGCTCAAGAACTGATAATAGATTAATGAATGCTGTAGTTGTTGTACGCGGAGTCCTAAAATAGCAATCCCCAATACGTTTATTGCAGTGATTCATAAAAGCAATTAATCCTTCGTCCGGCATCAGGTATTTGCTAGAATCACCAAACGCAAAGACATTTCGCAGTTTCCCAAGAAGCACTAAAAATTCTTCCTGACTTAGACTTGAGAGCCTAAGTACAGGATGGTTATAGTCCATAAAACCGTTTTTCGCGAAAGCATTTTCAGTTAAACGCGATTGTAATGCAGTATAGCTATATAAACCTCTGCGAACATCCATTAAAAACTCAGGAGTGCCCCCAAATATGAATCCCAACCCGTCCGAGTTACCCTGTAGTGAATCATTTAAGATACGAAGTATCTGTTCATAATTAGCATTACGGGCCTGGGTATTAGCAAGTTTATAGAGATTTACCATCTCATCTAGGCATACTACAACTCCTGCGTACCCGGCGAGTCTCACAAACTTGCTTAGTAGTTTTAACTGGTCGTAGACAGAAGCGTCATCGATAATTGTTCGAACGCCAAGAGATTTTCTCGCATCGGTTTTTGTAGTGAATTCACCACGAAGCCATCGGATTGCATCTACTTTTAGCTGTTCTTGTCCACTTTCGAACCCCTTCCAATAAGCCGCTATTACCGTTGCAAAGTCGTAGCCGTTCACCATCTCTGACAAATGAGCCAGTTTTTCATGAATTACTTGCTCGGGGCTTATACCTTTTGTAGTAGCCTCCATACGGGCATTAGAGATGAATCGTTCGATGATTCCCGCTAAAGCACCACCATCTGGCTTTGTTCTAGTCGAGAGATTTTTCATCAATTCAGCGAATAATGAACGGGCTTGCCCACCAGTCGAGTGTAGTCTTCTATCAGGATTTAGGTCAGCGTGTACGGTCACCAGTTTCTTCTCAAGAGAAACTGCCCTGATAAGATTAAGGAAGAAAGTTTTCCCCGAGCCGTATTCACCTATAACTAAGCGGAACATAGTGCCGCCATCAGCTACGCGCTCTATATCTTTCAGCATGGCCTCAATTTCACGTACCCGACCAACCTGGATAAGATGCTGACCGACACGAGGCACTACCCCGGCTCGAAGGGACTGCAGGACAGCATCGCGCTCTTTAGATCGTATCATACTCACTCTTTCATCACCTTCACAATCTCTTGGTTTATCTCAATTATGTCGTTGCCCTCGGCAAAAGGCTGATCAAACTTATCAAAGGCAGCCTCGTTGATTTGCTCAAGTACACCTTCTAACATAAGTCCCCTATCGTTAGCAATTTCATCTAACTCTGCTTTATTCCAGGTTTGTTTCCCTAAAAGTGTTTGTACTAATTCGGATAAAGCAGGTGACAATCCCCACAAGCATTCTATTGTCGATCCCATTTGTTGAGATTCGTCATTCAATAATTGCTCTGGAAGCAAGGCATCTTGGCAGGCTCCTTCTTCGCTAAAAATTGTGCTCAGAATTGAAGTAACCTTCTCGGAATCTGCCTGTAAAGCTGCAACCTTGCTCATATCAAGTTTTATCGTTCCAGCAATAGAAGTCTGGCTTGTAGCTGACGGAGTGGGTAAGGCAAATCCTCCTCCATTAGAAGAGGGCGACACTACGGTAATAGGCTCAATTGCTGCCTGATGCATTTTGCTATACAAATTAGTTGAATCAATTCCTAATAGCTTATAGATACGTTCTATGAGCTTCATCTCCTCAAACGGAACGCTTCCATCTACCTGGGAAACTTGGATAATTAGGTTACCAATCATTTCTTTCTGTGCTGCATCTAGGCTTTCAATACGTTTTTTCATACCAGACATATTTAAGTTTTGTGTACTCAACCATAATATGTGCGCCTTGAGGCGCTGTTGCTCCGCTGGTTTAAGATACATCCACTTATCGGCTTGGTTTACCAGCATAGTGATCTCCTCTTCTGAAACTTTCCCATCCACTTGTGAGACTAAGACAGATAAGTGCATAGCCAAAGATGCGACGGCATAGTGCGGGTCGAGAACAGCGTTCTGAGAATCCTTTCCTATATCAAAGATAACCACTTTTGAATCTGCCTCTGGCAGCGCCCCTCCAAATCTACAATCTGGTTCAATTCCTAAATTATAGTGATGGCTAAGCGCATCCAGAAATAATCCCATGCGTTTTTTAGACCTATCTTTCCATTCAGGGAATTGTGCTAAAAATGAAGATAGTTTCATCTCAATTGGACGCGGGTTCTTGGCTATGTCCAATTTAACTTGGTTTATTGCTTGCTTGACCGTATTAGGCCAAAGGGAGGCAGGTAACTCCAGCAAGGCATCAAGAGTACCTACTTTCTCTGGGCTTCGTCCAAGAAAACGGCTGTAACTGTCTAGCCTATCGTGGCAGGTTTGCACTAAAGGAGCAAATTTCTTAATATAGCTCGTTAAAACGGTAACGTCAGGTAAGTCTAACGATTTTGTATATGCTTTGGAACTAAGCAATGATTTGCTTGCTGGCTGATGGCTAAGAGCCAGTTTTGTCTTGTTGGATGTCAATTTTAATCCACCGTTGAATGCTCTTTCATATTCTTCAGCAAACATCATTTGAAACTCATCTTTACAACGCTGAGCTGCAGTTCTTGTAAACATTGGAGGGTTAGGTGTTGATAAATACCAAGCCAACGCCCAGTCAGGCGGGATAATCACTCCATCCCTCGCAATCTGTCCAAGCCCCACTCTCAATTCTAGAGGATACCCCGAATGATAGGTTGCAGCAGGTGCTGCTTGCTTATAAACAGTAGATTTCACGTAGTCATCAGCTTTAACATAAGTGAGCAAAGAATTTGCGTATGTATTAAATGATCCCTTTCCGCCATAGATACTGAGCAGTCTCTCTATTTCCGCCTGGATCGCATGAATCTCATTCTTTGCGGCTGGGCTATGGTCTATATCGTGCAGTAACCGTCTCTCTAATCCATAGAAATATAAAAATACATATCCGATATCCGCTTCTGGGTCGTTTTTCCCTGAAGATAGCCATTTTAAATATGCCCCCCTTGCCTCCGGAGAAATTTCCGAATATGAGGGCCAATAATCCGTTTTACGAATGCGATAGTCACAATTATATTTTTTTATCGGCAATTGGGGGTCTATAAGAGCACAATCTACGTTATATCCGGCGGGCGCCCTCAATCCATTACCTACATACACCATCCCACCAGATATCATATTCTCACAGACATTTATCGTGCTCCCCTGTCCAATCCAGAAGCTATCACTATCGGTCCGCGTTCCTTCCCCACGAGAGTAATTGCGCTGAGAAGGGTATTGATGTGAATTAACAGTGTTGTGATTGGGTGAGTCCGTCGTTTCAGAAGCTTTGTCCTTTGAAGAAAAGATTTTTACTAATACCCAGATTACTATTCCAAAAAGGCCCAACCATAAGAAAAATGACCCTAATTTGATTATTACCCCAAGTAAGACCAGTGCTCCTAATAATTGCAGCATACCGTTCCCCCTATGTACACATAATTATTAATATATTCTATTTATTCCAATATTCACCTTTAATAAGATATACGAAATAAATGAAAATATACTGTCCTTTCTCATCTGCTCTAAAAGCAGCGAATGATAATCTTTCTCGCTCGAAGATTATCTGTGAATTTATGGGATTCAATACAAAAACACGGGGGCAGGGATGTTGTATTGATGAAGAACAGCAAAATAATCTTTCAGGGGTAAAGTTATGTTAATTCACTGAATTGGTTCTAATTTGAGATCAATTCAGTCATCACAATCATCTGTAAGCTTGTCACATGAATATTTGTGAGAGAGCCACCCTGTGCAGGGGGGCTCTCTCACAAAGTACTGGAATAATAGTCCACGGAAACCCTCACGATGTAACAAAACGTTCATGATAAATCATCCATTCGGCCATTTCCATCCTATTACTCTCTAAAAATAACGATTAGACAAAATAGTTAAATGTCCAGTGACAATGAACGCCCTTGGCGGTTTTAGTAATAGTACCATATATTTTTTGACTTTCATGTTTTAAGACAACCATCTGGCAAAGCGCAAGCGTTTCTTCATCCGAGCGTGGTTTCTTGCGGAAACCCTTGTTAGGTATATGCCCACCACGTACCGACTCTGCTTTTCGAGCAGCAGCTCTCACAGCTAAATCTTCCTTATAATCCATATGACACCTCTGTTAAGAACTAAGAAACCGTATTAATATAATAGTGGTAAAAATCATCATTGATCTGAGCCCTCCCGTACAACTTGCCTTGCTTTAAATGCTGTAACAAATTGATTAATCTGCTATAAATCTTTTTATTATTCCATATATATTTTTTTCAATAAATTCGATCAATATTGGAATTTTTTTCTTACTGAAATAACGTATGCTTTAACAGATCGCACTTGTTATGTAGGTTTGTTATTGAATCTCTAGTTGCAGTTGTCTGCAATAGACAATCAGACTTCGCATCAAGTTCATCACATTTATGCATTAACATTCTTAAAAGCTGATTATTCTCGCCTAGTTTTCTTTCTATGCTTGATAGCTTATATTCAATATTTTCTAATCTATTGATTATTTGAGATTCTTCTGCTAAAAGTTGCTTTAGCCCGTCTAGGAGTTGCTGATGTTTTTCCAAGATTTTCACCTCCATTATCAATTCTTCAACGTAAATGAAATAACCTTTCTACATAGAACCTAATATCTCCAACGACCTTTACAATCTCAGCACTGCCAATCGCAAAAATTGCTACAGGCAATGCTTTTTAACCTACCTGTTGTACAGCAATCATCCAAACCTCGAGTTCATTATCTTTTAACTACTGTAATTCATTCATTAATAAACTTGCAGAGATTTCGCAGTTTCTTCGCAAGCGTTCCTGTGTATACAAATACTTCCGTAAGATCATTAAAAAAATTCCGCTATCAGATACAGATATAGCTACAGTTACATTAAATGTTGACTTTTCCTTAACGCTTATCTTTTCAATTAATCATGCTAGAATGGATTTATCTACTATTTAAGTAATCTGTTTGATTTCGAAATAGTTTCAGTTGTGGTAAAATAAATTTATCCTTCAAGTTGAACAACGTCAATTGTTCTTACAAAAAGGATATCTCTTCAATCTCTATTTTAGATTGACTTCCTTTCGGAGCATTTCCATAATGAAAACTACTGCACCGCCGACTTCTCTCCCGCCTTCACTTCCCATTGTATATTCATCAATTGGCGATAAGATATTGAGGCAAGAAGATATATACCACCCCTCCTTAGGGTTGGTACTTAGTTTGATTAAGAGGAATTTGTGCCCATTTGTTACAATGAGCTCTTCTACACCTCTCAAAACTTTAGCATGCCTGATACCCTCTTCTATGCATTTTGTTAATGGGTGCCCCAGAGGCTTCACTTCCATAATTCTAAAACAAGTAAAATTTTTTGTGGTGAAAAAACCAGCATCTGCATTGCAATATTGGTATCTGATGTGTGTATCTGACCATTCTAGTGCATCTAATATAGGCGATATAAGATATACAATGGTCTGTTGTTCAGTAATTTGTACCCTCTTTTCCATGTACCATTTGCATTTATTTCGTACCACATTCATTATATTGATAAATCTTGTGGCTGTATTGAGAGAAATTTCGTTTATTATTAATCTATTTATTATGTCTTGATCACTTAGGATCATGGGAGTATCGGGTAGATCTTCTTGCTTCACAGCTACACCATTTTTGATAATTTCCCATATTTCATTCCATACATTCGGATTGGCCTGCCCAATTCGACCCAAAAAGCAATGTCGGAACCCACCTTCGTAGGTGATCATTTCATCTGAGGGATTAATCTTCCATATCACTTTGCGTGCATGTTGCATATCTAAACCCAGTAGATCCTGAAAAACTAAATGGTGATCATATCCTCCTTCCACTTCGCCAACGGCACAAATTTTCCAACTTCTGTCGCTTAGGTAATCTATCATAACTACTTTATCTCCTGGTAGCATTTTAGTGCTGATTATATCAAAATAATCATCCTTGTCCTTATAAAGCGCCTTTTCTATTAGAATACATCCATATTTAAGGCAATATTTATTTATCGTTTTCCCTGAGTAATGCCAGAACTGCACCTTGTTATCTACCATATAGGCACCCCATACTCTTTTTCCATGCCTTCTCATCCTTTTTTTTGAATTATAGTCAATATTATTTGCCCTTTGGTCAAACCTTATTCCATTATAATTCGTCTTCATGTAACATGAAATATATGGAATTTAATTATGAAGCATCTTATTTTAAAAGTATCGTACAAATCTATATAGATAGGTGAGGAGTACCTGATGATTGGTCACAAGCTTAAATTGTTACGAGAATCCAAAAAACTTAGCCAAAATCATGTTGCCGATGCTATTGGAATAGATAATACTTCATTAAGCAAGTACGAGAATGATAAAAACATTCCAGACCTTTATACACTTCACGCGTTATCAAAATTTTATTGCGTACCATTAACTTATTTTTTACCAACGAAACATACCGAGCAGATTGAACTCACTAGCGTCTTAGAACATCAAGTTTCATTTGACGGTTATATATTAAATGATTACGATAAAAGCAAGATTTTTAGGATTTTACACATTCTCTTTGAAGATAAAAAAGGAAGCTAACCCGTTATATCGGGTTAGCTTCCTTTTTTGTTCTTGACGGCCAATCTGCTGCCGAAGCTCCTTTTTTATAACACTTGATTATATGTAAGCACAAAATAAAACCATAATACGAAATTGCAAATATGTCGTCAATATCATTAGACCTCACCGAATCCCTAATCATTATAAAAGATTACATTCAAGATTTTTTAAGAGTTCAGATTACCCAGAACCTTTTGTCTGAATTGAACTAAAAGAAGTATTTATCTCTTCAACTAAAATCCTAATCTCTTCAACAATTCGTTGTCTACGTTCAGCAGGTTGTATATCTATAATGGACACCTCGTTCTCCATACTTCGCCATTTTTTTTGTTGTGATAACCATCCATCAAGGGCCTCAATAATCTCAATTTCTTCTTTAGACAGCATCCCTCGATGCTCCTGAAGCCAACTCTGTTCTTTGCCAAAAGAAGCTTCAGCAATCGCGGTCAATATGGAAATTCTGCACATTTTTAAGCCCGCATCCTCTACTGTCTTTGCAAAACCCATCCATTCCCCACCTATTCGTTTTACATCTTGGGAAGACAGCATTGTCCAAGGATTTTTCTTCGTTCTAATGTTTTTAATTGCTTCTAATACACCGTCCAGATTAGAAAGAGGTCGGCTACTACTCGGAAGAGCTGAGCGGTGATCCCATAGTTTTATAATTGCCTCACAACATTTTTCCCGAGCCTGACTGCGTAAACTTGGATCGGTCATCACATTATCGGCTGCGTCAATTAATTCAGCAACATAGTGTGCCATCCATCTTCCAAGTGTATCAACGCCAGGCTCTAGAGCAAGCTCCTCAACGAGTTTTTTCCCTAATGCAATAACGTTCTCGGAGCGTTTCGAGAGTTCCGTCCGCGTGGATGAGGTAGATTTTTGCTTTACCTGGGACATATTTTCCTTTTCCCTCCTTATCGACCCAGCGGTCAATCGTACATTTAACGATAAGGCAACGTTGTCTTTCATTGAGATAATCCAACAGAGTATTCACATCTACCCGTAGTCGATGCCCCACTGAATAAAATTCTCTATATTCACGATCAGTCAGCGGTTGTTCGTTCCAACACTCCAGAAGAGTCACCATATAACCACTCTTCTCTTTCCGCCAATATTGCTTCCTATCAGGCGAATATTCGAGGTTAGCCCATTCTACGAAATCTACTCCTGGAATCACCAGAGAACTTGATATATGGTTACTTAATGGATCATCTTTGTCTATGCCTTCACTATTTGCTTCCATTACTCTAAGCCATCCTTTGAGTTCAAATCCTTCTGAAAAAATTTCTAACTCATCCTTCTCATCAGAAGGAACACGGTAGTCATTAGGATTAACAGCAGTCTGCAATGCGCGCAAAAGTGCGGATGCAGTATCGGGATTTACTAAAGCACTTGAAATATGCATCGATTCAGAAGCCCCGTGGATCGCACGCCTATAGGACCCATGCAATACGAGAAATTTGGGAACTGGCGATTCAGTCAATCCTATGAGTGGATCAAAAGCGTCTGGTGAAATTTCTTTATCCCAGTTTTCACCTACTTTCTCATCCAGCTGCCAATAGATATCCTCAAGCGGTAAAGAATCACGTATATCAGCTAACCAATAAGCAGGCCATGTTAATGTCCACCTTCCAAGCCAGTGACCATATAGATCATTCTCCCATTTGTCATATAAAACCGGACGAGTTTTTAGTAGTTCATCTGCTACACAAAACATTGAATGCCATTCAGCGTAGGTTTGAACAGTCTCAATAGTTGGTCCACTGCATTGTCCATGGGAATATAGAGCATAATCATATCTTTGTCGTATCCAGTCCCTCTTATAATCTATGTCTGCAGGCATGCCCCACCTATCACAAATCCATATTTCAGCCAGCTGAGCTATTGTATCTCGGTCTTCTCCAAACACTCCTGCTAAAGGATTGTACCAATATGGCAGGGTGTCCATGGTATTGAAACTAAACCGAAGCTTTTTAGAACTCGTGTGACGATTACATGAATAGTGTCTATTCTTTGCCTTATTTAGGGGTAAAGTACTTTTATTAATAGCTGATAATGCAGTTATCTCACTTCTGGAGTATATCCCCGGCTCATGTTTGTTTAGTTTCAATGCAGTAGATTGAGCAAAATGCCGTAAGAGGGCATGAGGTACGTCAGGTTCTAATGCTTCTTGCATAATTTTTATTGCATGATTCTTAATGGAGGTTGGATGTTCTCCTGCAAGACGTTCGAGAAGAATAAAAGTCCATAACCGAGCTGACAACCAAAAGAACCCATGTTCATAATCAATCATTGTAGCGCAGCACTTATCATCACATAATGCTACTAATAAATCAATTATTTCATGATACCCTTGATGCACCATTCGCCGAACTGCATGCGCCGCTCGCCAGCGTAAGCGTTTATCGGGGTGCCCCAATAGTCTCCAAATGAGCTTAGCAACTATTTCAACACTATTTTGAGGTGGACGAAGTTCTTCCCGCCACACCCCATCTGCACACGCCTTTGGTATTTTAGTAGAAAGCCGTTCAAGCAACCATTGTAAAAAAGTTTCGGTTTCTGTAGCTGAAAGAGAGATCCTCAGCTCTTGAATTACTTCATACGTTATCTCAGCCGAAGACCCTACAAATTGGGGAAGAACGCCAACAACTACATTGTATAGTTCTGCGTCATTTACTCCAAATATCGATTGGAATTGTTTCAATGCGTTAGATCTAGAATGATAACTAGTCATCATCTCAAAAAAACGTCGTCCTACGAAATCTGCACCTTTTTTCTCCCGCCAATCACGTACACTGGGATGAATTAACCATCCCTCTATCCGATTGTTAAGAGCCTCTAAAAGTAAATCCACCGAAAGTTTTTCTGCTTTAACCATTAGCAGCGCATCTAGTTGTGTTGTATAATCTCTCACGGTACAACAGTGTTGCATCCGACATAATAACTCTTTTTGAAATTCACGTCCATATCTATCAAACTTGCGGACTTCATCAATTGCTAATTCAATTTCATCAGCGGTAAGGAACGACCGACTCTTAAAAATTTCTTCCCAATTAGGCACTTCTAAATCATTTGCCGTTTTACACGCAGTATCATATACATTGGGCTTTTTATGCATACTTTCAAGAAAACTCAAAAGCTCTATTAGGGAAATAACGCCCTTACTATGTTCAACATTATGCATTTTTGCCCAATGAACCACAGCCGTTGCTCTTGACTTACGCTCACTAATTGGAGCATGGAAACAAATATCTTTCGCAATTAGGGATAATAACTCTATGGCACGCACTTTCCCTTCCGATGCTAGTACAGCATCAAGGATTGTCATTGCAAGCTGCTCATACCTGTTTTTATGATTTTCCGATAAAATACTTAATGAATACGCCACCGTGGGGGATATGAAGCTCCTACGAACAGCAACCTCAAGTACTTTAAATATTTCATCTTCAATATTCCTCACGCCTCGATCATCCCACCTACTCAATATAGCGAAAACAGAGGCCGGATCAAGGAAGAACACTCCTTTGATAGCTTCTTCCCACGGGAAATGATCCCAACCATCCATACGTCGATGGCAGTCCTCTACGAAGCGTGCAAATTGATATGCTAGTTCTGCATTAGAATATAACGAATTATTCGATACCTTATTAGCAATAGAAGATATACAAATTATTTGAGTAAATACTTCCTCATCAATCTCCGAAGCAGCTTCCACGGCAAGTTTGAAGTAATATCGAGCAACATCCGGGGCAATCATCTCGGCAACCCGAGTACACTGCACTAATAATTCAATTTGCTCCTTAGATGTTCTAGGCGCTATTTCTAAATCTTGACGTACCTCATCTAGCAAACTAAGTGCCTCCACGTGAAGCGTTTGCAAAGCGACTACTTTCCCTGCCAGCAGCAACTGAAAATTAGCAATATCTCCAACCCTCTTTTGGGATATTATTCCTATTATTTTTTTTACCCACGAATTAGGAATTTCACGAACCATAATTGCTGCATCAGTTAGAGCCTGTACCATTAAGCTATAAATAGGTAACGCATTATGCCTAAACTCAACCATATAGTCCCGTTCAATTTTCCCAAGGCACTCATCCATTCCACTTTGAAAATGTGCCGATGAAATATTACCTAAAACTACATCAGCTCTTAATTCATACGCAGGTAATAGAAAACCAAAAACGTGATCAAATTCACTCCGTTTTGTTTTAAGAGCTTCTAATTCTTTGTATGAAAGATCTTTTTTCACATCCCGTAGCTCATCGGGAAGAAAAATGTCCAATGTGATTTGCTGATTAGTCAGTTTCGCTTTTAGCGCCCGTGAACGGAGTATGCCGACGACGCGGTCAACCTCATCACCAGATAAGTATGGCATATAGTTGAGGATCGGAGGAGAAAATATATCTACTATAATGGGTAGAAAGCATCGTAATGATTGTACTCTAGCGACTTCTTCGCAAAGCGTAATACCTGCCAAAGAAATGCTCACATGCGGTTTGTCCCCACGCAAGCAAAATCGATGCCATACCTTCGCCGCTCTCTCTACCAATACTAGAGGAGGATTATTGTTAGTTTCCTTATAAGCTTTCAAAATAGCAAGACATATATCAGCCCGAATAGGGATCGCAGAGAAATGTCGTTCAAATACATCAACCCCGTCTACGCGCAGGATTTTTGCTGATAGACGATATACACACTCATATACAAAACGTTGACGAGTAAATCCATTTAACCAGCTTCTAATCTTATCCGCTCCGCGTAGTCTTAACATTGCCTCTAATCCGGATGCAATATCTTCAGATTTAATAGGATATCTATGTAGTCCTCGCTCTTTTTCTTCACATGTCGAGCGCCATCTGAGCCAACCGAAGGCTTCTTTTAGCTTCTCATCAGCTTCTTCTCTTGTTGATTCAAACCTTGACAGCACTGCCGCACTATGAAAAAGACTAGAAATCGGCCATTCTTGTTTTTCAATATCTAAATGAAGTCTTTGAACAGTCTGAGCATCACCAAATGTCTCGGCTAAATCAGCATTCTCAATAATCAACGTTCTTACTGCTTTATCTGCTTTAACCGTTTCCGCAGCAATCCAAAGAAGCTTTATAACCACTGAACGTTCTTTCTCATTTTTCCCCAACTCGATAGCAGACCTAATGCGTTTAAGTAGGAGTTCTTGTCTTTCTATTGGATCAGCAGTAGCACTCTCAATATTTTCTTGAAGTACTAAATCGCTTAGATCTTTAAAGCGATTTGTACGGGCTAAAAAAGTATCTATATGGTAAGCGGCGTAACTATCTACATTACGATTTTTATAAAGTAAATCACTAATACGATGTATCATTCCGGCCGTATCTGTAGTCCGTTGACGTAAATGATCCTCGAAATCCTGGTCGCTAAAGGATATCGAACCATCATTTTCAATTAAACCAAGGCGAGTTTCAACACATAAACTCTTTATGGTATCCGGTACAACTCCAGCAAGTTCAGCCGCATAAGCTAGAGGTACTGGTCTAGGCAAGGCAACTAGCGCTTCGCAAATCCGGTCAATTTCTTCAGATACCCCATGCCGTTGCTTCGCCTCATTCAACCAGCTTTCAATCAGCCCCCCCAAAGATTTACCATCTGGGCGTAACGGAGATAAAACAGCATCAATACCCTGACTCCTCAATTCAAGGGCATACCCCTGCACTCGTGGAATACCTTGAGTTAGTCGATAAAATTCTTCTGCTTGAAAATCAGTTGCATCAGGGAAATATAGTCGTAAATGTTTGGAGCTTTCTGCTGCATCAAACCCCACAAGTTCCAGTAGTTCATGATCTGGTAAGTTGAGCATTATCTTATTCTCAGTACGACAAGTAACCACCAATCGAGAGCCATTTGGAAACGGTTGCCTTACAATATCATCAACGAAGCTCTTTTCGTTCTTGTCCCTAGCAGCGCTAGCACTATTATCTGCAGCATCGATAGCAATTACAACTAACGCTTCTGGATTCGATGTTCTTATTAAAGAGATGGTAGTTTGAATTCGAACTAACAATTCTCGCATATAATCTTCAGAAGTTAAATTGAAGTGTAAAAGAAGAGGCCCTCCCACTTGAACGGCAAGTTCATTAACGATTTGCGAAATTGCCCTGCTGTGTGAATGGCGTGTATCTGCTGGATTTAGGTAGGTTCCTCCCCCATAACAATCAAATACAATTACAATAGAGTGCGATGGCAACTTGTCTTTGATTGACTGAACAAGCGTGGTTTTCCCCTTTCCACCCCCAGAATGAATACAAATTATTTTTTTCGTACTTGTTTGAATAATTCGTGCAAGTTCTGCAGATTCATTTCTCTCAAGTATTTGCTGAGGCAACTCTAAGCATGGTTGTGCTGGAAATATTTTTTTATAGTTACATCCAAATATAGGAAGAATATCATATTTTGTTAATGGTGGTTTATTAGCAGCCTGCGGCATCATACAATCCCAAATTAAATCCTTCAACTGTGTATATTGGGCCTTTACATCTCCTGGTCCAAAGCACCCCAATTCTTTGATCAAATTAACACTCTGTCCAAAGCGAGATTGTTCGCCACATTCAGAAACATCCAGTACTCTTAGAAAATCAAGAAACATCCGCGAACTAAGACTAGAACTGTTATATAAACGTTCAATTTCCACGTATTCGTCAGCAGAAATGCTATTTAACAACATTCTTGTAGTCCCCGGATTTTGTTTATTAAGACATTCCTTTACTGCTGCAAGGGAACGGCTCAATAGTTCACTCGCAGGCCGGTTACTTACCAGTTTTAATATCAGCTTCTGTATAACTGCGCCTTGACCATAGTCACTATAATAGCGTTCAAATGTTTGGGCAAGCCTGTGAACAATTGATCCTGTCCAATTATTAGTCGTAGTTTTTCTCTTGCCCCTAACTTTACCCTCACTTAATCGCGCAGCTGTCCATTCTTTTTCAGGGGTTCTAGTACTGTACTTAAGCTGAGACAAAACTATTGTTTTGGCTAAAGTAAAGCGTTCTCCTCCATAATATTCCGCAAGGTCAATTGCTAGTAATTGATCACCCTCTGGATCTAGAAATTTTGCCTCTTCTGGATGTGGGCCTTCTATGCTGAGCGCAAGTAAGTCTGATTTGGGTATTAGAAGACTTAGTGCTTTTCGTCCAGCCCATAGTAGGTGAAAGTCATCACCAGCACTAGATTCTCTAGCTCCCGGTAACTGTTTTGTCTCGTCCATATCTTTTCTCCCCATTCTAGACTTGATTATCATATGAATTATAAATTTGCATCTAAGTTATTGTTTACTACCTGATTAAAGTTCACATTTATATCAAAGCCCTTTGCGACATCCTAAAGCCTATCTATATGAGTACTTCTCTAACAGCTTACATTGTCTATGATATAGTTTGGGAAATCAGCTATTTTGGCATTGCTCTACTAGTGATTATAACCCATTGCACGATAATTTCGAAAAGTAGATATTAATACTGTATTTACCATTAAAATACAAACTCCTGCAATTTTCCTCTTATTGAGTAGATTCTCTCTTTCCCAGTATCCCGCTAATTTAATATAGCTGTAAATATTCCAGAATTAACCAGATTTACACTAATCTCATAAGTGCCTTATTTCTTGGCGACATACATAACAATCATAAACTTATATTCAGAAATAATTCATATATGAGGCTAGCGGTGAGGACTTTATCACTTGTACGTTCTGTGCAGGTCAGGCCGACAATATGCCTACCCCAATTCATCACCGAAAGAAAGATATATTTTATGAATTAATGATGCATATGTAGTTGGGATAACCACTGTCCAACATTATTTGCAACTTAGAGATTTGTTCCAAGAATATTCTTTTAGGAAATTTCTAGTTTGATCATCGGTATGATTCTCCAGTGAGAGTTCTTTCCCATTCAACTTTTTACATTCTTACAGCAAATTACAAAATAAAATGGGATATTCAATGCCAGTTGTGGCTAGAATATCCCATTTTTATTGTTTGCCTTAAAAAATATTGCAAAATAACAAAATTTTTATTAATAAAAATAACGAGCTTTTTTGACAATATTTTACCTGAAGAATTCCATAATTATTATCTAAATAAGTTTATTAAGATTAATTTGGCTTATTTACTATGAAATTCTCTTAATTTTATTTTACCATAAATAGTTTATTCTACCCATAAACACAAAATTATATGTATCAAGAATGATTAAAATTTTATATTTATGGAAATATATTCTACAAGATTCCCTCGATATACTAATCTGATCGATTACTATCCTGAATAACAACCGTAAAAAAGCAGGGTAAAAAATGAAATTAACAGATCTAGATAATAGTCTTTATAAATGAGAATTGATGATGGGCAAGAAACATAATGGACTACTTTATACAATTACGTAAATATAGTTAAAAACTGGAAAGGTCGTGGTACATATATCCATAGATATATCTAACGTAAACCTACCTGCGACAGTAACATCTGGATACTCATCTGTCCCTAAATATCGTTACCGTCTGATAGAGGAAACATTTAGCGAAAAATATAGAGGTCAATTGCAGAATAAATTTCTACTGGAACTCGCAGCATGCTATATGGCAAATGAAGGCAAGACCGTAACTTGCATAAAGGGAGTAAATGGGGCCTTCGGGGCTTTATGTGAGTATTCACTAGATCGCAACGTGCACTCATTGAACGATGTGGTTAATTCTCAGACTATCCCAAAATTTCTTGATTTTATAAAACGATCATATCCCAATAGTTGGAATATGTCTTATGTTGCATTGCGGACCTGCCTTAAAGTGCATTTCCCAGATGTCGTTTGGCCTCAATTACAAAAATTTACCACTACTCCAACTGAAGGTCATTCTCCTTATGCCTTTGGATGCATGATGGTTGCACTAAGACAAGAAATCGATAGAATCCGCGCAAAATCAGGGCGTTTTGAGAGAGCAGTAGAAGCAGGGAGAATCTTAACGTTTGAGGATTTGGAGCCTTGTATTAATACGTCGAAACCGGGTAAATTGACTGCACAGCAACTGGAGCAATTAGCTGATGATTTAAAGCAACTAGGGCAGAGTCTAGAAAATAGAAGAGTGCTTGCTGCTAAGTATGGAATTAGTCTCCCTTTACTAAACGAATATATTAAGATTTGGGAAGCCGGCGGTAAGATAAAAACGAAATCACAAATCTTGTCCCTCACGAAAGAAGACCTTATAGCAACGGTTCATTATTATATCCCCCACTGGCCTGTTGCAACTGTTGTGGCAAGGCTAAACTCTAGAGAAATATATAAAGTTTATAAAGAAATCAGGGGTATTTTACTTGCCAAATTTGACAGCAGAGAAGATGCAGAAAAATTCGCAGATGCAAATGGTGGCATTGTTATAACTAATGATAGCTTTTCAATTTCCGCTAATATTAATCCCGGAGAATACCTCCTTGCCGGCTTTCAAAATTCAGCATTGTGCAAAAAAATGAAGTCGATTGTTTCGAGCGTGCCAGAACTTATTGAGGAATATTTTCTGACATACTATGACCTAACCTGTGTAATTTTATATTTTGCATGTCTGACTGGTTGGAATTTAGAAACTATGCGGTCAGTAAGTGTTCATAGCCTAGGACTTATCTTCAATACGAATAACCCAATGGACCTATTTAGCACTAGCCACATAATTATAAAAGGCTATAAGAGACGGGGACAAGCAGATGACAAAGAAAAGGAATATAACCATATTAGCGATAAAAATGATCGATATGGATTGTACTGTGTGCTATCTGATATTTATAAATTGACTAAACCTTTCAGGCGTTTTCTAAATGGGGATGAACAGAATTGTATTTTAGTAGCAATGAAGAGGGATCATTCTCTTTGTATGTTTGGTCCAAGTAGCAACTGTGTGAACGAACCGTTGAACTCTGGTGGCTCCGGCAATATTAAACTCTTCTTTATGAGAAACGAAATCTTTGAGGATGAGAAATCAAAAAATCGGATAGAAGTAACGAACGCCATGAAAATTAGAACGACATATGAGTCAATGTTGGAACATATGGGTATGTCTGCTGAAATTAGACGTTTCTTTATGGGACATATGACAGTGGATACTACTATGACTTCTTATGGCTCCGACATGGTGTCCCGTGGTATCAGACGTAAGTTGCTCCGAGAAAATCTAGACCAACTTGCGGCCAAGGCTTTTAGAGGAGAACTCTTCCGATATGAACAGGTAAAGAAAGGCCAATCCAATGACAAAATAATTCAGCTTTTTATCCATATCGAAAACACTGTATTTGTATGTAAAGATAGAACTAGGCCGACTTGGCCCGGACATGAAACATATATCGTGTCCAACATCTGCGACTTCTTCGAAAAGTGCTTATTTTGCGAGCAATGCTATGTTACAGAGGACAGCCTCCCGGTCTTATTGCGATGGAGAAGAGACATCAGGGAATATTTAAGTGAAGCCGAAAATGACATAAGTTTAGATATACTAATCTACTTACAGGCTATCGAAGAGGTTCTGGAGTTGTGTAGTATTCGAGGAAATTTGTGGACAGAAGCTCTGATAGATGCAGAAATATCAGAAATAGACCCGGCGTTTACAGCGCCACCATTTTGGTCAGGAGGATAAATTATGGAATATCAAAAAATAAGGGCCGCATTCAATCGGTTTCTCGAGAAACAAATTGACAGTTTTTCTGAAGATGTACAGCAAACTGATTTGAAAGAGATAGTTGAGGAATTTGAGGGAGAGCTACTTACGACTGAATTGATTGGGGCTAATTGCGTTAAGATGGCAAATAAAGCATGCTTGACAGTACCTAACGACGAAGACGTGATAAGTTATAAGCCCGATGGGAATACCCCCTTATCTCTTTTTAAAGATAATAAATGGGCATTAATCGAAGCAAAAAATACAGTTACCATTAACTTTGGACAAAGGCACATCGATATCGGCGTTGATTTATCATCCCCAAATGCCGACCCACTACGGCGACTTCAAAAACTTATAGCGTATTTCCACGTCCCCGGCAAAGCATTTTACTTTCGATCAAGCAAGATAAGAACTACTCAAAACATCGCTGCACAATTCTTGCATTTATACGCATACTTATACAAAAACGGATACTTATTAGTTGCTGATGGGGAATACAAAACTCTTGAAACGGTTAATGTTGAAGATTTAAAGACTGAAGTAAGGGCGCGAATGCAACGAGAAGAAGGGCGACATTGTACTGTCAATTTTGCATATTCAATTGCTAGATGGGCTTTGCTCTCCCAGTTAGAGGTTTTACCAAAGGAGTTCCGAGCTTCGTTTTCCCCAAGAGACTTCTGGTCTAGGGGCTTTAGCAAGGAGGTTGCACTATACGATGCAAGGATGACCCAAGGTTGGGAGGCTATCGATTTTGACGACCTCCAAACTATGCTAACTACTGCAAATAATTACATTCATATTTTTGCGCCCGATCTACTGTATCTATGGCGCAAGCAACAAGAGGCACATACCATCGTATATAAAAAGGGAAAAGAGGTAAGCAGACGTACCATCTATAATTGTGGGTCTACAAAGAGAATCTATCAAGAAATATTCAGTCACCAATTCGTAGAAAATCCCGAATCATCTAAGCCTTGGATCGAGATAACCGCCTTGCAGAGTAGTGATAGCGCGCAGATGAGCAAGTTTTTTATTGATCAAAAACCCTTCACTGTACAGTGGAAAATTTTACTTGGATCAGCTATCTTTATGTTACTCCTTTGGACTGCGATGAGGATAAGTGAACTAAGAACGCTTCAAGCGGATGCTCTACTCATTGACGGCAAACCTTTTGACTTAAACATGAACGTGATGCAACAAGTAGCGCAAGGACAACATTTCGATCTCCTCCGGACCGTTACGAAGACAGAGGTCGCACCTCTGGGTAAAGACTACCTAATTCCCGTGCCTCCAATTGGCGCACAAGCCTTCGCCATCTTGTTTGAATTTTTCAGAGAAAAACGCGAGCGACTGGGCCACAACTACCTTTTGCCTGTGGGTGGATTACATTATACTATTACTGGTAAAAATGATACTTTTTCTAATCCAGCTAGTATTGGTTTTATCTATAACGCATTCGCAAATTTTTGCCATGCTGCCGGTGCGGAGCACCAGCACCCACATAAATGCCGCAAATCGATTGCGACTTTATTAATTAACCACAACCCAAACTCGCTAGAACTCATCCGTGATTTGCTCTGCCACCAGAACATTACTATGACGCTTGTTTATCTAATGAGCCTGCCTGGTATAGCGGAAGATATTAAGAAATACATGTCGGAAAAGCAACGCGCAAAAATAATTCACTTTCTGGAGGATGGCTTAGATGGCAGGCTAGCTGGTGCAGCGGGCGACAGAACATTGGACGCTATAATGAAAAACAGAGTTTTATTCAAAGGGGAAGCTCTTGCAACAACCGTCAAAACACTTGTAAATTCTTTAACTACTGACTCAAACTTTGAGATTGTCAGAACACCAGCAGCGTGGTGTTTAAGATTTCCGTCCCAAGTTCCTTGGGCAGCACCTTGCCTACCTTCTAATGCAATACCTGGAGAGTATCCTCTTCCAAACCCAGCTAGGTGTCAGCCTTGGTTATGCAGGGATGCAGCCCATACTACAAAAGATATCTCTAGAGTAAAAGCCGCACTCGCCTGGACATCAAAAGCGGCATCAGACTCCAAAGCTACTATTTCAAAAGCCCAATACGAAGTACAACTTGTATATTGGAATGACGTACTCTATCAACTGGAAAATGGTCGTCCCGATGTAATTGATCTTAACATTATACCCCAAGCATTGGCCTATGGAGAACAGTGATGGAGTTTACTAAACAAATGTATGTGGTAATGGAGACAATTTGGCATCTGCGGGCAACCACGAGAACACAAAAGCTGGTACATACAGATATTGAAGAGTTATCAAGCAATTTTACCAAAGACAACAGGCCAGTTAAGAGACAAAATTGGTATAATTCCAATGCGAGCCCCGAATGGAAGGCTATCAAAGATGCTATTGAAGGAAAACTACCATCCGACCACATTATCGAACAAACAATCACAGCATTTGGTAAAGCTGATAAAAAAACAGGTATGCTTGCGGCAAAAATATTTGAACTTACAAACGACAAGGAAAAGGCCAAGGTTGAGCTTACAAAAGTGCAACAAGAATTCCAAGAGTTTAAGAAACGAACTTGGCAAGAACAATATGAGGAGTCCCACTTCAGAGTCAATTTTGAGTATTATAAAAATTCGTCTGAAAACCTCCAAAAAGAAAAAAATATGGATATTAAGCTGATACAGAATTACCAAATTGAGAATGCAAGGCTAACGGAAGAAAACACCAAGCTCCGTCGAAGCATCTCAGTCGTAGGTATCGTCGAAAATCCTAAATATCATTTGTTCCAACCCAACCTTCGAGATATATCTGCCGACCTTAGCGATAAAGACCTTCAAGCGGCATATAGACAGGCTTCTATGGAATCATTTACCAAGATGAAAGACACCATGAAGAAGAAGCCAGCAGAAGATATTATTCTAATTTTTCACTATTTTAATATTAATATTGAAAATTTTCTGATCAGAAAACTATCTTTCAAATTTCCAGATAACAATTATGTTTTTGCTTGCTGTGACCTGACTGAAACATCTCGGAGAACTCGCTATCAAGAGATTACAAATATGTTACAGTTAATTAAACCTACAGTTTTTCTTATTATAGGTAAAATGATTAATTTAGAGCAACCATCCAACTTAGTTAAATTGCCTGATACTAAGGCTAATCGAGACATAGAAGATCGCCTTCGGACTAGTGTTGAAAAACTCAATATACTAGAGCCCAACTGCGTCAAAGAAGGATATGAAAACGTGTTTATTATTAGAGGCTAACTACTACCAAGGTGCTTAATACTTAACTAGAACTTTAGAAAGGTGGGGTTTTTATTGAATAATGTACAATCAACTAAGATCTTAAAAGGCCTTAGGGAGAACATATTTTCCGAATTTCTCGAAGAAATTAAAGCTGACGGCACATGGAGAAACTGGTTAAATAAGGATAGCGAACTTCATGTCTCAGGTGTTTGTAAGTTCCTCGGGCAGAAGGAAGGTAACAAGACATGGGATAGTGGATTTATGCGTGGCAGTGGCTGGGGTGTTCATTACAAAAACGAATTTAACAAATGGGTTTATGCAGAACTTTTTGGTAATATTGATGGAGAAAAATTAAGCAATTTGGAAATGACGGATATACTCCCTTCGTGGCTTAATGTAGCTGGCTTGCCAAAGGATGTTAAAAAATTCGTCATAGATCAAGTTAAGGAAAACAGGCGGCTCAGTGAAACGATCCTTTTTTTAAATAGTCAGCTCGAAGCCGTGAAACTTGATCTGCTAAACCTGGATACAAGATTGGCTACAATTAGAAGTGCCCATCATGTTATAGATGAACACTATATGATGAGC
Organism: Pelosinus sp. sgz500959; assembly: GCF_042610375.1. Taxonomy (NCBI): domain Bacteria; kingdom Bacillati; phylum Bacillota; class Negativicutes; order Selenomonadales; family Sporomusaceae; genus Pelosinus; species Pelosinus sp. sgz500959. The sequence continues at coordinate 212,231 of NZ_JBGJZL010000005.1, read as the reverse complement.
ATACGGACATTGACATATGTCTAATTACACAAATCTACGATCTGCATTTGCGGCCAAACACTTTCCTGGAATTGGAGATGCCACAGTTAATAAATTATTCTCAATGTTTACTGCCCAAGATCTATTATCCAATATCGCAAACAAACAAACTGATGCATTTACCGCTGGAGGTATTAAAGAAAAGAAGGCTTTAGCTCTTTATTATGGATATTTGATTGCCCGCCCTTTAATTGAGGTTGCCCTATTTCTCGACAGGCATGATTTCTCCTTACCTATTGCATCTAAGGTATATGAATTGTGGGGTTGGAAGTGCATGGACATGATTAAAAGCAATCCGTACCGTCTCCTCGCAATGGCGTCATGGAAAGAAGTGGACCCTCTCGGTCTACAAAGCGGGCCTGAATTCCATCCCTGTCGCCTTGTCGCAGCTATTCAGAATTGCATATATGAAAATTATGAGCAAGGTAAACACACTGCTATAGATAAAGATACTCTCCGAGAGATGACTATGGGTCTTATTAGTTGTTGTAGCGAAAAATTCAATGTGGCTCTGCAACTGGCTATTGATACAGGGGCGATTGTTAAGCACCAATCTTACTTCCAGGCACCTGTTGTGCATCTTTTTGAACGTCGCATCGAACAATTTCTTTTGAATAAGAATAAATCTATACAAATCTGCGAAAGAACTATAAACAGTTTTTTGGACCGACCCCAATATAAAACATTAACTCAGGAGCAATACACTGCTGTAAAGAATTCTCTTATATATAAAATAAGTGTCGTTCATGGTAGAGGCGGTAGGGGAAAAACCTATACCCTGTCTGTAATTGCTGATATCACTGAGGCTCTGCTTAAAAAGAAATTAATTCTATGCGCGGTCACAGCAAAGGCTTGCCAGAGATTATCTGCTGGAACTAATAGAGTTTCTTCAACAATAGCTTCCCTTCTGCATTTAAAAAATCATGCAGTCTTCTCGGATAGTATTGTTATCATTGACGAAGCCTCTATGCTGTCACTTAGTGATGCATACCATCTTTTTCGCAAGCTCCCATCATCAGCGCATCTTGTCCTTCTTGGTGACCCCTATCAGATACCCTCAATTGGTGCTGGTCGTGTTTTTTATGATATTATTCAAAGTAACTTAGTCCCTAATGTAGAACTAACAGTCAATCGTCGCCAGGATCAAAAAACTGATAACCAACTTAATCAAATTATATCTGGCGAATTCCCCGTCTTTGAAGATTATAAAAATACCGCGGGAACAGGGATTTACAAAGAACTTGTTCATGACGTTAATGCAGCCGAAGCTCGTGCCGTCGAACTTTATTTAGAGCTTGCTCGGCGCGGAGAAGAAGTTCAACTCATTTCACCATTGAAGCATTTTGTTGGCGGAAGTGACTCCATCAATGACAAGGTTCACATGGCGCTATTCCGAACAACGGAATACAGCAAATACACTCCCGTTGTATGGAAAAAGAATCTCAAGATTAAGTATGGCATCAGGCTAACGAACGGTAGTGTCGGCTTCGTGAAGGGACGCGGCAGCAACGGAAATTACCTCGAAGTGGCTTTTGAAAACGAGGGTGATGTCCAATTAACTTATGATGAAGTCAATAACTATCTGGGCATGGCGTATTGCCTGACGGTCCACAAAGCTCAGGGCTCTGAATGGGAAAACGTAATCGTTTTACTCCCGCTTAGCGAACGTATGCTTGACCGGAATATGATTTATACGGCACTATCAAGGTGCAAAAAACGTACAATAATCGTCTATCATGACCACAAATTCATAGAGGAAAAAATACGAGCGTTGCCAGTCCATCAAAGGCGGCTCAGTTTGTTGTTACAGGGAGGCTCCGAATGTCTAAATTTAGAATTGAGGATATAGACGAGAAGGTGTTAGGAAGTAGATACCAACACGTAGTTCTGATATACGAACCACGGGAAGAAATACTTTCATACCCTGCTATCTGGCTGAGTGAACATGGTTATACAACAGGCTTTGAGTATGCAAAAATTCTACAGCGATTCTGTAATTACTTGGCGGATGGCCCTTGGTCCTCTGACGAAGTAATGTTGCTATCATTCTGGCGTTTTACTACCGCCAATTCAATAAAAGCATGGAAGACAAAGCGGATAGAGAAAAAATATGCTGAAGGAAAAGTCAGTCCCTCGATAGGAACTATTGACAGAGAAGGAAGTATTATTTGCAAATTCCTTGATTGGGTCAAATTCGAAAAGAAAGTCAATACGCTTTGGGATGGTAATCGAAAAACGGTTACCAAAGCAAGGGCTATACACAATGACCTTCTTCGAGGAATCGCCGGACCAAAATCTAAAGAAGTAGTTGATGTGAACACAAATGTTTCTTTTTCCCCCGATAGTGAAGATTATCCCATTGAGGGGCTTGCGAAAAGACAGCAAACTAAACCTCATGAGTACCTGCATGACTCACAATTAGGAGACTTGTTCCGAGCATTCCCAGATGTGGTCTATAAATATATTGGCCTTATAGCCTATATAACTGGCGTGCGAGACTTTGAAGTGTTAGGAATTCCCTACTGGCGCACAGACAGAGACGGAAATGTTTTTATATCAGACCCAAACCTAATCCGAGAGCGACTTAACGAAGAAACAATAATCTTAAAAGTGCTTGGCAAGGGTAAAAAGCTACGGAACGTAAAAATTGATATGAAATCATGGCTAGAAATTATGGAATCATGGTCCCCTATATATGAGGAACGAAAAAAGCTATATGAGAAAAAAACTGGTGAAAAACTTCCACTCCATATCCTATGGCTAGACAAATCAGGTAATCCAATCTACTGCCCTCCTCAAGATCAAAGGAAGCACTACAAGCCACTGAGGAAGTTACAAGATGCTTTTTATTACGTCAATAAAGGTCGAAAAAAAGATCCACTCCTCGTAAGGTTTGGTCGTAGCGTCGATTATTACTGTTTACGGCATACTTACGCTACTAATTACGTACTTCAAATAATGGAGGTCAGGAGAGAGCGTGAAAGAAATGATTATATTAATGACCACAGTCTTCGCCATGACTTAGCAAACCAAATGGGCCATAGCAGTATTGATACGACCTTCTCGAAGTATATAGATAATGCAATAGTAATCCTCAAAGACCGGGAAGCTGGAAAGGCAACATGTATTTTTCCTAGTTTACATGAGTTGTTGAACTCCAGGAGAATGCGGGACTTGAATAGAACCTGAGCTGCTTGAATTTGCCAAAGAGTCCATTTCTAATGCGATAATTGTATTATCAAGTTTGTACATAGAAAGTCCGAAACTAAAGGAGAATAGATATGAGTGAATTTATTAGTAATAGAAAACCGATTTCCGACGATCCTATGTTGGAAATTATCAAATCTATCTATGAACACCAAATGTTCATACCGCATAATCAACGGCAAGAAATGATTGATCTTTGGAAAAATAGGCGCAAGATCATTATCCGCGAAGATATAGAAGATGCCTCTGACGAACAAGATGAAGACGAAAGCCTAAATCACGTTTTGACCTTTGTTTCGTGGTATGAAGATGACCCTGGGTCCTTAGAAACATGGGATATTGTAGATTGGGCATATGATGGAGGGGCGTTTTTTCTTATTGATGGAAAAAATCCAAGATATATTGATGCAGAATCGATTGTTCTATACATCAAGCGATTCACTGAATGGTATTCCTCAATGCGCTCCCCCCTTTGGGCAAAATATCTAAAGAAAATTGGCTATGATGTTGAACATCTTCTGATGGAACGGAGCTGATTGATAATTGAACCTGAATGACGTGGGATACTCAAAAAATTGTGCATTGTAATACCGTCACAAACTATATCACCGTATTTTCGTATGAAGCTTTTAATATCCACGATCCAAAGAATATCTAGACAATACCTAATGAAAAATCACTTTAGCAGTCGAAAAGCCCAGGCAAGTATATTGATACTCGAAGGAGTATCAATATACCATGTCTGGGCTTTTAACAATATATCTTTTCGGTTTCCTAAAGATTCTTCTCTATGTGTCTCCTTTGAGAAAGCCCTAATCATAGACATAGATTTCTTTTGTAAATACCATATATGGTATTGTCGAATCCGCAATACTATATCTTATAATCTTATATTCAGGGAAAATCTATTCTATTGAATTTGTCAATCGTCCTCTTTTCGAGAAAACTATATTTTTGTCAATATTTCAGATTACGAGAAAAAATCACCAGGTAACATAATCCCCAATGTTTTTTTACTGCCATCAGCAAAAACCACTGTACGACTGGTCACTTTCCCATCAAAATATACATTTGCCTTCTTAATCACTGTTACATTTTCAAATTGTCCCATCTTTTGCACACTCCTCGATTTGTTGTTTTTTTCTATAATTCAATTAAAGTATAAGCACGTTGACCCAGCCCTATTTCTTGCCCATATTCTAACTGGATATCACCTTTAGTTCCTGGATGCAAACCATCAAATTTTTCTTCACCAGCTGCATGACCTTTGGATAATAAAGAGGCCGTAAGACCAATTTGCTTATTAACCAAATCATAACTTGCTTGATCAATAGCGACTGGATCAGTCGAAGCTAAAAAGCCAATATCAGGGACTATCGGTGCATCACTCCATGGCACACAATCACAGTCAGGAGTAATGTTAATCAAAAAGTTGATATAACCAATACGTCCTTCCATACTCTGCACTACACCATAAGCATACTCTGTCATTTTTTCCATAAAGCCTGTTACTTCAGATCCCCAATCCATACCAATGGCTTTCACTGGGCATACTGTCATGCATTCCCCACAGCCAATACATAACTCTGGATTGATGGATGCCTTTTTATCCGTAAGAGTAATGGCTTCTTCAGGACAGACGGGAGCGCATTTGCTACAGCCAATACATTTATCTTGGTTAACGACAATCTTCACAGAATGCTGTTCCTTCTTACCAACAGCTGGCGCACCACCCATGGCCATATTTTTGATGGCTCCACCAAATCCAGCCATCTCATGACCTTTGAAATGAGACATGACAACCATACTATTAGCACTCACAATATCTTTAGCCAATTTTACTGTTTGAAAATGTTTTTTATTAATGGTAACTTCTTCAATATTTTGACTGCGTAACCCATCAGCAATAACGAGTGGCGCACCGGTTACAGAAAAATCAAAGCCATGTTCCAAAGCTGTTACTAAATGATCGACAGCATTGTGTCGACTCCCCGAATACAGTGTATTGGTATCGGTCATAAAAGGTTTTGCACCTTTTGCTTTCAATTTATCTACAATTTGACGGACAAACACTGGATTAATATAACTGTCATTACCACGTTCACCAAAGTGAAGTTTGATCGCTGTCAGGTCATTTTTGTTCACAAAATCATCAAAACCAGCTGCCTCATATAACTTTCTGATTTTGCTAATTTTATTCTCCCGTGGACTGCGAGCGCGTAAGTTTACAAAATACACTTTACTTGACATCGTATTGTATCCCCTTTCTTATTTATTTTAATTTCAATTTAGCAAAGGCTTCTGCTAAAGCTGAGTTAAAAGGTTCATCTTTGGTCTTATTTTGTTCTCGCAAATATTTTGAAACTTCGCCTTTAGAGCTTTGAGAGTGTTCTTTCTTTTTACGTTCATTAAACGCAGATAATTTTTCTCGATAACCGCAGCTGCAGACAAAAATTTGATTTTCCCCTTCGCCCCGAAGTTCTAGTTTCTTATGACAAGTTGAGCAACGTGCATTTGTCACGATGGATATATTTTTCTTATAGCCACATTCTCGGTCCTGACAAACAAACATCTTTCCTTTTTTCCCATTGACTTCGAGCATGAATTTTTCACATTGAGGACACTTATTCCGTGTAATATTATCATGTTTAAATTTGTCTTGGCTATTTTTAATGTCTGTTACTACGACTTTTGCATATTCTTTCATTTCAGTAATGAAAGTATTTTTATTAAGAGAACCCTTAGAAATATAACCAAGTTTCTGCTCCCACTGAGCTGTTAAGGTTGGAGATTTTAGATCTTCAGGCACGAGCTCTAGAAGTTGCTTGCCTTTTGCCGTGATAAAAATATTTTTACCATTCTTTTCAATGACAAAGCTATTAAATAACTTTTCAATGATATCCGCTCGCGTTGCAACGGTGCCTAGACCACCTGTTTCACCAATGGTTTTCTTTAAGGCTTCACTCTCCGTACTCATATATTTGACGGGATTTTCCATGGCGGATAGCAAAGTCGCTTCATTAAATGGTGCTGGTGGTTTCGTTTCTCCTTTAGTGAGAGAAACACTCTCAATTTTTAACACTTCACCTTTATTGATACTTGGTAATAATTGCTCAACGATCTCCTCTTTAGCATCTTCATCATCTGCTGTATGATCATAGATTTCTTTCCATCCTTGATTGATGATTGTTTTACCTTTCGCAATAAAAATCTCACTGCCAATTTTGGCTTTCAAGGTGATCTGCTCATACTCAAATGGCGGATAAAGAGCTGCTAAAAATCGTTTTACAACCAAATCATATATTTTTCTCTCTTTGTCACCAAGAACACTGCGGTTCACGGCTTCCTCTGTAGGAATAATCGCATGATGATCAGACACTTTGTTGTTATCAACAAAACCACTGTTCCCTTTAATCGGTTGTCGCAAAATAGTTGTCGCCAATTGTGCATAAGGTCCAACTCCGCACGCTTTTACCCGATCTTTTAAAGTGGCCACAATATCAGTAGAGATATAACGGGAATCAGTACGAGGATAGGTCAATAATTTATAATTTTCATATAACCGTTGCATAATCGACGTTGTTTCTTTTGGTGAAAAACCAAAGAGTTTATTACCATCCCGCTGGAGTTCTGTTAAATCATATAATTGAGGAGAAAACTTCTTTTTATAAGCTTTATCTACCTCAATGACTTCTGCTTGTTTATTTTTTATGTTACTTAGGATTTTTTCACAAAGATTTTGATCAAAGGTCCTTGTGTTTTTACTTTTACTATCTTGCCAGATCAGTTTTAAATTGTTACTTCCTGTTGCCGTAATGCCATAAAATTCTTTGGGCTTAAACTTCTTAATTTCTTCTTCGCGACTGGCAATAATGGCAAGAGTAGGCGTCTGCACTCTGCCACAAGATAACTGAGCATTATGTTTGCAGGTCAATGCTCTTGTTGCATTAATGCCCACTAACCAATCAACTTCAGCCCGTGCAACTGCTGAAGCAAATAAATTTTCATACTCTTTACCTGGTTTTAGCTTAGTAAAACCTTCTTTTATAGCCTTATCTGTCACTGAGGAAATCCACAATCGTTTAATCGGTTTATGTACATGAGCCTTCTCGATGATCCATCGGGCAACAAGTTCACCCTCACGACCAGCATCTGTAGCAATAATAATCTCACTTACATCTTTGCGATTCATTTGTTCTTTCACAATATTAAACTGCTTACCGCTTTGTTTAATAACAACCAGTTTCAACTGGGATGGCAACATCGGCAAATCTTCTAATCGCCAGGATTTATATTTTTCATCATATACTTCAGGATCAGCCAATGTAACCAAATGACCAAGAGCCCAAGTGACTATATATTTTGCTCCTTGAAAATAACCATTACCTTTTTGATTACACTGCAACACTCTGGCCAAATCTCTGCCAACTGAAGGTTTTTCTGCTAATACGACTACTTTACTCATCTATTAAAGTCCTTTCAAGTGCAAATATCGCTTATATTCATTCACCAATATCCACCAAAATAATAATACCCCAATTATACCCTTATCATTCGATATAAATCAAGTTTCTCTCCCCTGCCCCCTCCTTATATTTGCTCAAATACGATATGCAAGATGGGATAAAATAAGCCCCCAGATCAACATTGATCCAGGGGACTTATTGTCATTTTACTATTATATTTTGGGCCCTGCATTGATAATTGACTCAGGGATTTGAGCACCAAATCTCTTAAAGTTTTCAATAAATAACTGTGCTAATTCACGAGCTTTGGCATCATATTCTTCTTTATCCTGCCATACATTGCGAGGTTTTAGAATTTCTGAAGAAACATTGGGACATTCTGTTGGTATATATACATTAAAAATTGGATCAAGCTCATAAGGCACATCGGCAAGCCAACCTTCAATGGCCGCTGTAACCATTGAGCGAGTATAGGATAATTTCATACGTTTACCTACACCATAAGCACCACCGGACCACCCGGTATTGATCAAAAATACACTAGTATCATGTTTTTCTAATTTTTCTCCTAATAACTTAGCATAGGTTAATGGTGATAAGGGTAAAAATGGTTCACCAAAACATGCCGAAAAAGTAGCTTGTGGCTCTGTTATTCCCCGTTCTGTACCAGCTAATTTACTGGTATATCCTGAAAGAAAATGATACATGGCTTGTTCTTTTGTTAATTTTGAGATAGGAGGAAGAACACCAAAGGCATCAGCTGTTAAGAAGACAACTGTTTTAGGATGACCAGCAACTCCAGGAATAAGAGCATTATGTATATAATCTACGGGATAAGCAACTCGAGTATTTTCAGTCACAGTTTCATCATCATAATCAATTTCTCGATTTTCCTCATCCATCGTCACGTTTTCTAGTACTGAACCAAAATGTATGGCATCCCAAATTTGGGGCTCAGTTTCATGGCTCAAATGAATACATTTGGCATAGCAGCCACCTTCAATATTGAAAATACCATCGTCACTCCAACCGTGTTCATCATCACCAATCAGTTTGCGCAACGGATCAGCTGATAATGTAGTTTTACCTGTACCACTCAGTCCAAAGAACAATGCACTCTCATTATTCTCACCAACATTAGCTGAACAGTGCATAGATAAAACACCCTTATGGGGTAATACATAGTTCATAATCGTGAATACAGATTTTTTCATTTCTCCTGCATATTGAGTACCACCAATCAGTACCATACGACGTTCGAAATTCAGTAAAATAAAGGCTTCTGAATGAGTCCCATCAACTGTTGGATCAGCCTTAAAGTTCGGCATACAAATAATTTCAAAATCAGGAGTAAAGGATTTTAAATCGCCTTCAGGTCGTAGTAATAACTGATGAATAAATAGATTTTGCCAAGCAAACTCATTAATCACTCTAATGTTACTCTGATATTTTTTATCAGCACCAGCAAAACCATCAAATACAAAGAGTTCTTTATCTTTCATATATTCCATCATACGCTGATGTAATTGATCAAATTTTTCTATTGAAAAAGGTTTATTATTTCCCCAGGCAATTTCATCATGAATGACTGATACATCTACAATAAACTTATCTTTAGGCGATCTACCAGTGTATTTGCCAGTTGATACTCGCAGTGCACCATTCCCTGCCAATAAGCCTTCTTTCTTTTGTAAAGACATTTCGATCAGTTCGGCCGTCGTTAAATTGTGGTGAATCATCTTCGCCCCATTGATTATACATTTACTCATAATCATTCCCCTCCCATGATACCTTCTGACTTTACCTTGAAAGTAATAATAATGATTTGATCTCCTGTTATTATTTTACTTTTTTTAAAAAGCTCTTGTCAATATAATGAAACTAAAAAAACTAAATTTTGTATACAAAATTCAAATTATTTTATGTATCATCTTCAGTAATCCATCAATCGAAATGGAAGTTTTTTAATCGAATGAGAAATTATTCACAATCTTAGGCTAAGGTGGACTACCAAAACGACATCCTGATATAGTAAGAAACGATTTGACTTATGCCATATTCTTAAATGCAGGCAGAAACCTTACTCATTCTTACATGGAATTTATTTCTTAATTTTGCAAAAAGAATAAAGGAAACAATGCAATGTTTCCTTTATTCTTTTTTAATAAAGCTATATGATGTTGTACCTGTACCTTTTTATAGGTATATGGTCAACTACATTCCTAAAGCATTGATACTTGATCAAGGGTGGGGGTCGTAGTGCATATCCCCAATTCCCAGCACAACGCAGGTTGTACTCGTTCATACTTCAGTATCTAGTTATATAAAATTGTGGTCCACTTTCCATTTATCTCTGTAATAGAACCACCTCATTTCAAATTCATTTACTTACTCTTCTTTTTCCTCCTTCTTTGATATAGTCTTATTATAATCTTAATAATCGAAAAATTCAACTTTTATTTTATAAAACTTTTAAAATACTTTAGCCTAGACTTTTATGAAAATCAATATGAGCAATGAAACTCATACTATGATATGATAAATATGACAGTAATTATTTTTTGTTAAAATATGTATCATTATAGGGGGTTCTTCATGAACAACATCAAGTACAGATATTCATTTATCTTATTACTCATTGCACTCTTTCTATACTCATCTCCAGCTCATGCCGCAAAGAAAAATTTACCAGCAGAGACCTTCCATCTTACAGGACACGTATATTACGCAAATATTGAAGGAGGATTTTATGGTATTCTTGGTGATGATGGCATAAAATATCAGCCGACTAATTTACCAAGAAAATTCAAGAAAGAAGACCTCTCTTTAAAATTTGATGCAACGCTCAAAAATAGTGGTGTTAGTGCTTTCCAATGGGGAACGATCATCGAATTATCCAATGTTAAAGAATTGATCACCACTGTTTCAAAGGATGAACGCAAAGCTATTTCCGTATTATTAAAACGCATGGATGCATTCAATCAGAAAGATTTAGCTAAACTTCAGCAAGTCGACATTCAATCGCGGAAACTTACCAATGAACAATTTCAAAGTTGGGTCAATCAGTATCATCACTACACTCTACAATATGTTGATATATTTTCTGCTAATTCCACTGAAATTACTGGTGCCTGTTACTATACTCGAGAACTCGTCAATGGTATGACAATGTACGGTACCACAGATTTAGCAGCTATGGGATTCACAATAAACCAAACACCAAATGGTTGGAAAGTGACAGAAGTAGAAAGCCTTAAAAAACCAATCTTTAATTATCAAAATGATGCTCTTGCTGATATAAAGAAAAAAACAATGGAAAAATATAAAACTGATAACTTATCTACCTTCGGGCAATAAATCTTACCTATGGAGGAAAAAGAAATCAATGGAACTATTCTTGAAAAAAACAAAAATAATCATTCAATCTCTTCTTTCCGATAAAGTTCTCGCCAACCTTGCCATGCTCATCACAGTCACCTTATGGGGGATGTCATTTATCAGTATCAAAACTGCAGTTAAAGAAGTACCTCCTATTACATTAGCACTCTTACGTTTCATGATTGCTAGTGCAATTTTATTAACAATCACCAAAAAAATCCAGCCGAATGTCAAACTACAACGCTGTGATTGGGGGAAAATGACCATCGCAGGTTTCTTCGGTATAACTTTATATTTCTACCTTGAAAATACAGGTATTAGTCTCACTACAGCATCAAGTGCAGCACTGATTACGGCTATCATTCCTATTCTTGCCATTGCCTTAGATGTGCTTGTCTTTAAAACTAAAATACCTCTTATCCAATCTTTAGGAATCATCGGCGCCATGTCTGGAGCTTATTTAGCCATTACCGCCAATGGTCAACTCGATTTTTCTTCTCAAACCTTTAAAGGTAATCTGTGTATTGTTGGTGCAATGCTTTCATGGTCTTTATACACATTGCTCAACAAATCACTAAATGGTAAATATTCAGGTTTATTTCTGACTACCTATCAGACTTTGTTTGGAACTATATTTTTAATTCCTCTTTCATTATTTGAATATAGTCAATGGCACTTTTTTTCATGGAATGCTTTGAGTAACATTTTCTACCTTGCTATTTGCTGTTCCGCTCTTGGTTATTTTTTATATATTTATGCATTAAGCAAACTTGATGTTACCATCACAACCTTATACTTAAATCTAATGTCTATCATTGGCGTACTCAGCGGTCATTTTTTCTTAGCAGAAACTATTTTCCCCACTCAGATTTTAGGCGGAATCATGATTTTGATCAGTATTATCATTATCAATTTTGCGAACTCACCAACAAAAAAACTAGCTTACGAAAACTCTTAAATGTTATTTTTTCATCCTTCGTTATCAACTTTGCGGCAAAGCCAGGGTAATACACTTTCTAATAGCACCCCTTCTCGTTTAGGAGTACAAGCATCAAAAGTAGCTTTAATTGCTAATGCGACAAAGTCTGAAGCCAGTTCCATTGCTGTATATAGATCCTTTCCCTTCATCAATGAACCCGTTAATACACTAGCAAAAATATCTCCTGTCCCTGGATACTGAGCCATAATATAGTCTTTAGAAACTTCCCAGAAGGAGCCTGTTTGCTGATCATACCCAAGATTGATGACCTTCTTTTGGTCTACAATAATTCCAGTCATGACTACAATTGATGGACCAAGATCAGCCAAGCGAACAAGCCACTCCTTCATCTTTTCCATATCATAATGCTCTGTTTGATAAGGTTCACCTAGTAAAAAGCAAGCTTCCGTATAATTTGGTGTAATAATATCGGCTTTTTTGACTAAAACCTTCATCTGTTCCTGCATATAGGGCGTATATGTGGAATAAAGTTTACCTCCATCTCCCATGACAGGATCAACCACGACGAGAGGAGTATTTTGTGAAAATTCATCAATTAAATGACACACTAAAGCGATCTGTTCCTCTGACGCAAGAAAACCACTATAAATGCAATCAAATATAACATCTTCTCTCTTCCAGTGCTGAGAAAAAATTGGCATATGATTAGTAAAATCATAAAAAGCCGGCTGACCAAATCCACCTAAATGAGTACTGAATAGAGCCGTTGGCAACGGACATACTTGAACACCCATACATGATAAAACGGGTATAATTGTAGTTAAGGAACAACGTCCAAAACAAGAAAGATCTTGAATCGCAACTACCTTTGGTACAAAAGGTTTCATTTTTTTGACTCCTTGTGAGTTTTAAACATAGAATACCACACTTGACTTAAAATTAATATTCCATTACTTTTGCTATTACAATATGTTACAATTAAACAAAGCAATATTATTTATTAAATAATGGAGGTTAAGTATGGCTGGATGTAATGAACAGAATTGTACCTGTCCTAAAGTTGACTGTGCGCGCCACGGAAAATGTTGCCAATGCATCAATTTTCATCGTGAGAAGGAAAACCTAGTCTATTGTGTAAGAGAAATTGCTCAAAAAAATAAGTAAAAATTGCGAGAGATGCCCTACAGTTCTTTTTGAACTGTAGGGCATCTCTTTTTATTGCTTAGATTTGGCTAATTTCACTTGATTGCGTCCTTCTCTTTTTGCCTGGTAAAGAGCTTCATCAGCCTTAGCAATGATCATTGCTGAAATATCATCCTGGTCTGGTATCATAACAGCGATCCCAACGCTAACAGTAACACTTTCACTGATTGATGAACCTTTATGTTCGATCGCCAATTGTTCAACAGCCACGCGTACCTGTTCACCCATTACAATCGCATCTAACTCATTCATATCTGGTAAGACAAATGCTAATTCCTCTCCACCATAGCGAGCAACAATATCAATGCTACGTTTTGGTATACTTCTTAGCTCTTTTGCAATCAATTTTAAACACTCATCTCCAGCCATATGACCATAAGTATCATTATAGTTCTTGAAAAAATCAAGATCAATCATCAGTAATGCAAGGGATGTTTTATCTCGCTTTGCTCTTTGCCATTCTCTTTCTAAAAATTCATCAAAGTAACGGCGATTAGCAATTCCAGTAAGTCCATCAGATAATGAGATTCGTTGTAGTTCCTCATTCAAAATCAATAAATTAGCATTAGCTGCTTGATGTTTATTAATTTCCTCTTCCAATGCCCTTGTCCGTTCATACACTTTATCTTCTAGTTTAATATTCAATTGTCGAAGTACTTCTTCAACGAGCTGACGTTCAGAAATCTCCTCCTCAAGTGTTGCGTTCATATCTTGTATCTCGCTCACTTTATTCTCGAGTTTCAGCTCATTTTCCCTGAGAAGGCTGACAGTATGTTGTATTTTATGACTCATTTCTATAAAAGTCTCACAAAGAACAGATAATTCACGAGGCATATTTCTTGAATAGTTTTCGAGATCAATTTTTTCATAGTCTTCCCTCATAACAAGTTTAGACTGTTTAATTAACCAGTATAAGGGATCTTTTATTCGATTGGTTATCAATGTCACAAAGGGCATAATGAGTAGAACCAATAATAGACTGACACCAGCCATTATCCCTAACTGATAATAAATAGGTTTTAAAATTTCGGCTTCACTGATATTGCCAACGAGTGTCCAACCGCGTTCAGGCATATACTGATAAGCTCCCATCACCTTTTCGTCCATGTAATCAATCCAAGTCGCAGTGCCCGTTTCACCCAAATGGATATTACGCAACGCATCACTAGATAATTTAACTTTCATGATAGCTGTATCTTTCGTAAGTCCTTTCCCAATTAATACATTCAAGTATCTTGGTTCAGTGAGCATGATTCCGTCCTGGTTAACTAAACGAACCTCCTCTGTCTGACCAATCCAATTATCACTTAAAAGCATGGCCAGTGCTGTCGTTTTCACGGAACCAAGAATCACTCCTTGAAAAATGCCATCATAATTATAAACAGGAGCTGAAAAATTAATAATAGGTAAACCACTATTACGACCAATGACTACATCTGAAATATACTCATTTCCCAACTTAGCTACTTCAAAATAAGGTTGTCCAACGGCAGATCGGTATTTAATTTCTTTATTGAAAGTTGATATTTTAAATATTCCAGAGCTATCTATATAAGATAAGGTATCAAAGTCTTTGTTCCCCTGTTGCATGAGGGTGAGAGTATGCTTCATTTGCTTTTCATCTAAACTACGGAAAGCTTCTAAGTAACTCAGCCTGCGTACATTATCGGCCCGTTCCATCATCCAATGATCGATTAGCCTTTCTTGAGAATGTACTCTCTGACTAATCATCTCCAGATTTTTCTCCTTAACTATTTTGATCTGACCAACTGTATAAACTATCATGACTAGTAAACAGGGAACAATGACAAGAAAAATCGTCCATAATCTGAATTGATGTCCTAATGTTTGAGTCTTCATGTCTTTACTCCTTATTTTTACATTGCAGTTATCAGCTCAGATACTGAAATTAAGAAAACTTTACCATAAATCAAATATAATTGCTTATCTTTTTCGACAAACTATTTTATATACCTTCAATTATAATTAACTATTTTTCATATTAATAAATTGTCTACGAGAGTACATCCTTTCTTAAAACGAAAAAGCGGTGTAAACTTCTTAGCATCTAAGGAGTTTACACCAGATTATTTTGAACAAACAATATTATCTTTTTATGACCTAAAAGATCAATTAGCGCTTTACTTCAAAAGAATGATACTCTATTTTTAATTCTTCAATTTTTTCTACTAATTGCCCTTTACGTAAAATAACAATTAGTTTTTCTTGAAATTCGACCAGACGGTGAGCATGGTTTAGTAGTGCCTGTAATACCTTTAATGATTCAATCAGACGAACTGGCGACTGAGAAACTTCATCCTTCTTTGATTTCCAAGGTTTGATTTGTCGTTCAAAGGCTTGCTTTACCCCTGTAACTTCAGATGTTAACTTATCCAATGCAATGAGATCGTCAGCACTCAATTCTTTTAATGAAGATTTTCCTAACGAACGCATTGCTTCTTGCATCTCTAAAACCATTGATTTTAATGTATTTGTTACACTAGTCGTCGCCTGATCAACATTTAGTTGTGTTTTGGTTGGAGAATTATAAAAAATAAGAGTCGTCGGCGGTTCCCAAGGCAGCACTTTTTTGATTTGATTGTGTCCCAATGCAAAAAGAGGAACAGTACCAAGATAAATGGCATCTGCTCCTAGAGCTAAAGCTTTAAGACACTGCCCCGGAGTAAAATATCCACCTCCTGCAATCAAACTAATGGGTCTATTTCCTAAATAGCGTTTTGCACGATCCAACGCGATCAAAATAGGTATACCGAAATCATCTTGTTTAATTGGAGATGTTGCATGAGACCCTCCTCCTGTTCCATCAATCACAATGACATCAAATCCTAACTCTATCGCTACGGATAATTCTTCCTCAATTCGATCTGTTGCCATCATCTTTAATGCAATGGGAATCCCCTGAGCCCGCTGACGCAAATTTTTCATAAAACCAGGCCAATCCTCAAGTTTTTCAACTCCAGGTGGCGCTGGCAAGGTTACAGCAGCTTGACCAGGCTTTAAACCAGCAAGTTGTTGCGCTCTCCCTTCAAATTCAATAGCCTGAATCGTTGCAGTGCCTACATCTGCTCCTTGTCCCATCTTAACTTCCAGCATGTCAGCAGAAGATATTTGTTCCATGGTTCTTCCGCCCCATGACCATTGACAAATTTGTAAAACAAATTTCCCTGCTTCCTCTGGTTCTTCAGGAAGAAAAGGTCCCTCGCCCGAACATATAGCCGTATCTAATTTTTTTGAGGCTCTAGCCAAAGCGATTTTAGCTTCTTCACTGAGAGCCAAGCCATAAGCCATCCCAGCAATCATGAGAGGAATTTTGATATTCATAGGTTTTTCAGCATTAGGTCCAATCGTTACACTCAAATCTACAGGAGCACCTTCCGGAAGAGATAGCCCTGTCATTTGACGAGGATTAAACATCAAATTATCATATCCAAGCACATGCTTAGGAGAACCTAGAGGACGCGTTATTACGGTTCCACGTTCAGCGCGCAAACTTAATTCTAGTAAATTTAGAATTGAAAAACGTGTAAGAGACGGTAGCAATTCCATAAGATTCTGGGTATATGTATCTGTAAGCAGTATTGATGTGATATGGATTGTTATTTTTTTTACAATATAGCGCATGATCGGTTTAATTAACACAATACTCATTAGGAGAAAAATGATCAAAACAAGTATTGCTGGGAATACCCCTTTTAGATTTGTAATGATTATTTCTATCATGATTATCCTCTTAAAAAATTACTATTTCCTTTATTATAATGCAATGAAGCATTTTACCCCTTATTGGATTCGAACAATACTTAGGCATTTTAGATAACCTAGTATGATCGTTATTCTATCCGAATACATCTATAATTAAACACCTATAACTCGGTGAAAAACCCCATAGTCCATTTTTACCGTCGAATGATTACTTATATCGAAATTATAAAACCCACAAATTACATTTTAAGTAATCGTGGGTTTTTTCGCTAATCATATTTTTTTCGACCTATTGCCCAGCTAATCTTTTATAGTTTTCCAATCGTTCTTTCGCATCTTGCTCAGTTTTATCAAACAAAGCTTCTGCCATTTCTGGGAATTGTTTTTTCAATGATGAATAACGGACTTCACCCATCAAAAATTCTTTGAAATCCATAGTAGGCTCTTTCGAATCAAGGATAAAAGGATTTTTACCTATATCTTTTAGCTGTGGGTTATAACGGTATGTGGACCAATAACCACTATCCACCGCTCGTTTGGCTTCTAGCTGGCTGCAACCCATTCCTAATTTAAGCCCGTGGTTGATGCACGGTGAATAAGCAATGATCAATGATGGACCTGGATAAGCCTCAGCCTCAGCAATCGCTTTAAGGGTTTGGTTCTTATCAGCCCCCATAGCAATTTGTGCAACATAGATATAGCCATAACTCATGGCGATCATGCCCAGATCTTTTTTCCGAGTCTTTTTGCCGCTAGCAGCAAATTTGGCGATAGCTGCAGCCGGTGTCGCTTTTGAAGACTGACCACCTGTATTGGAATACACTTCTGTGTCAAAAACTAGGACATTTACATTTTCCCCTGAAGCCAATACATGATCGAGACCTCCGAAACCGATATCATAAGCCCATCCATCACCACCGAATAACCATTGAGATCTTTTTACCAAAAAGTCTTTGTTTTCATAAATTTCCTCAAGCAATGGATGATTGCCTTTAACCTGTTCTAAAACTGCAATCAGTTGATCAGCCCGCTCACGCGTCCCATCACCATTTTCTTGGTTATCTAACCAATCCGTACATGCAGCTTTAAAAGCTTCTCCCAGTTCTAATTCCATTGCTTGCACAATATGATTAGCCAGTTGTTTTCTGATCTGTTTTACACCAAGAAGCATACCCAGACCAAATTCAGCATTGTCCTCAAACAAGGAATTCCCCCAGGCTGGCCCATGTCCCCGATGATTTTTGGTATAGGGTACCGATGGCGTACTGCCTGCCCATACTGAAGAACATCCTGTAGCATTAGCCACCATCATTCGATCACCATATAATTGAGTCACAAGCTTCGCATAGCCTGTTTCTAAACAACCGGCGCAAGCGCCAGAAAACTCTAGAAGTGGCTGCTCGAACTGACTGCCCTTCACAGTAAATTTATTAACTGGATTGACCTTAGGTGACAAGTTCATGGCATATTCCCATAAGACATCTTGATTCATTTGAGTTGCCAATGGTTTCATTTCCAACGCTTTCTCCTTAGCTGGGCACACTTGAACACAGTTGCCACAACCCGTACAATCATTAGGAGAGATGGCCAATCTGAATTGTAAATCTTTGGCCCCTACTGCTGGTTTAGCAACGAAATCTGCTGGTGCCGTTGCCATTTCTTCACTATTAACAAGGATTGGCCGTATGCTAGCATGAGGGCAAACGTAGGAACACTGATTACATTGAATACATTTATCTGATAACCACTCTGGTACATTAATAGCAATACCACGTTTTTCATAAGCTGATGTTCCCAAAGGATAAGTACCATCTTCATACTCTTTAAAGGTACTGACTGGAAGGTTATCTCCACCTTGACGATTCATAGGAACAAGAACATTTTTAATGAAGGCAGGAACCTCTTTTGCCAGTTCACTGCTGCAAGCGCAAGCAAACTTGGTCTGGTCACTAGCACTGTCCTTGGCACTTTTCCAACATTCTGGAACTGCAACTTTTACCAATGCCTCGACCCCATTATCAATGGCTGCATTATTCATCGCAATGATCTTGCCGCCTTTATTCCCGTAAGATTCAATAACCGAATCCTTAAGGTATTGTATGGCTTCGTCCAGTGGGATGATATTAGCCAGCTTAAAGAACGCTGACTGCATGATCATATTGAAACGACCACCTAGACCAAGATCTTGAGCTATTTTCACCGCATTTACAATGTAGAAATTGATGTTGTTCTCGGCAATGTAGTGTTTTAGCGTACCTGGTAGTTTTTCATCCAGTTCTGCTACTGACCAAGTCGTATTCAGCAGGAAAGTTCCTCCTGATTTTAAACCAACTAATAGATCATATTTATCCACATAAGATTCTTGAGAGCAAGAAATAAAATCTGCTTTATTGATCAGATAAGGGGATTTTATCAGCTTATCACCAAAGCGCAAATGAGAAACAGTGATGCCACCAGATTTTTTGGAGTCATAAGCAAAGTAAGCCTGGGCATACATATCCGTCTTATCACCAATAATTTTTATGGCACTCTTATTGGCCCCGACTGTACCATCAGAACCGAGACCCCAAAACTTACAGGCTTTAGTACCAATATCAGTGGTTTCAAAATCCTTGCCTACCGGAAGGGATGTATAATTGACGTCATCGATAATGCCCACGGTAAAATGATCTTGAGGACGCTCGGCTTTAAGATTCTCAAACACACCATGAATATGACTTGGAATGATGTCCTTTCCACCAACACCACAGCGACCACCTACGATAATAGGCTGGGACTCTTTTCCATAAAAAGCAGTCTTAACATCCATATAAAGAGGTTCTGCTTGGGCACCGAGTTCTTTGGTGCGATCAAGAACAGCAATTTTGGTTACTGTCTCTGGAATATATTTAAAGAAATGCTCCAAAGAGAAAGGACGATATAGGTGGACATTTAAAAGACCAACCTTTTCTCCCTGAGCATTAAGATAATCTACCGTTTCTTCAATGGTTTGGCACATGGAACCCATGGCAATGATTAGACGCTCAGCATCAGGAGCACCATGATAGTTAAATAAGTGATATTCGCGACCCGTAATTTTTGTTATTTCCGCCATATAGCTTTCAACGATAGCGGGTAACTCATCCCAATAACGATTGGATACTTCTCTTTGCTGAAAATGGATATCAGAATTTTGTACTGTGCCTTTAAGTACTGGATGATCAGGGTTTAAACTGCCGCGACGGAAACGATTCACTGCATCACGATCTAATAATTTTTCCAGTTCATCATATTCTAATACTTCAATTTTTTGTATTTCATGAGAAGTACGGAAACCATCAAAGAAATTTAGAAAAGGTACACGGCCTTTAATGGCTGACAAATGAGCTACCCCTGCCAAATCCATAACCTGCTGTACGCTGCTTTCTGCCAGCATAGCAAATCCAGTTTGACGCGTAGCCATGACATCAGAGTGATCACCAAAAATGCTAATGGCGTTGGCACCAACAACGCGGGCACTCACGTGAAATACACTAGGTAGCATTTCGCCTGCAATTTTATACATGTTGGGGATCATTAGTAGTAAACCTTGCGATGCAGTATATGTCGTCGTCAAAGCTCCAGCATGAAGTGAGCCGTGTACTGCCCCAGCCGCGCCACCTTCCGATTGCATTTCTACAACTTCTACCGTCTGCCCAAAAATATTTTTCTTACCCTCTGCTGCCCAGTCATCCACATGTTCTGCCATATCAGATGAAGGTGTGATTGGAAAAATTGCGGCGACATCAGTAAAAGCATAAGAAATGTGAGCTGCAGCCGTATTACCATCCATTGTCTTCATTTTTCTCTTTTTGTTATTCATAACATCATTCTCCTTTAATTTCCAATATGAGTAATTAAAAACGCCCCTATACAACATATCATAAGTATGTTGTATAGGGGCGCACTATGCGCGGTACCACCCTGATTTATAACTTTATATCGGTCGAACAACCGACTCCCGATTAACGCCCAGGTCGCGCCTCTGCCTAATCCATACAGAAATCATACTGTATTTTTCGGAGAAGAGTTCATGGGTGATTTAATCAGTAACAACTCTGCACTGGTTCGCAGCAAACACCAGCTCTCTGTGGCAGTTGATTCATCACTTTTATTCCCAATCATCACTTTTGTATTTTTATTTATTCAATTTTAAACTTTCTAGAATAGATTATTGCATTTTATCGTTTCTTTGTCAATTAATATATTTTTCAAAAGGACATTTGTTCATTAGCCAAACATAGCAATTCCGAGTGGCGTAATCAACAATGGGTGAGGAGGAACATGAACTTCTCGTCCAAAAGCTTTACTAAATTCTTCGCCAAAACCACTAAAGGTAGCAGTACCACCTACAACATATACAGGATAATCTTGATATTCATCCTGCCCCGCTAACATTTGTTTAACAATTGTTGCCATTTTTTCAATGACAGGCAATATAACAGGTAGAATACGTCGATGCTGACTAACATCTTTTTTGAGAATCTCAGCTTCTTCCACAGTTATTTTATAAGCCCCTGCTATGGTTAAGGTAATATGAGTTCCCCCTGTTGCCTCATCCGCAGTGAAAATCAAATCTCCGTGTTTCAATACAGCAATCCCTGTCGTACCGCCTCCAATATCCACAACAATACCATGATTTATATTCAAAGCTTTGGCTGCTGCCACAGGTTCATCAATTTGGCAAATAGGTTCGAGTCCTGCTCCTGCAATCACATGCCCACAAGCTTGTGCATTACGACCAACAGTACCCGGTGGAATGGCCGTTGCCCCTTGGTCTAGGGTAATTCCCATGAGTTCTTCAACTTCAGCTTTTAATTCCTCAACAATCATCGTGGCTCCTCTAAAATCAACCACTAAACCATCTTTTACCACAGAGGCCCAACGCATACTTCCCGCTACTGGATTTCCGTGGCTATCAGTCACGACAAGTACCACATCTGCTGTACCAAGATCCACTCCTACTTTATAGGGCCCTGGCAAATCAGCAACTGTACCTGTTTCAATGAGATGATATAATTGATGAATTTTTTCATATTGTTCCATTTTTATCCTCCTACCCTCATGCATCTTCAGGCAATATTACTCTTATTATTAACCTTATTATTCAATATTTCCTGCTATGAAGAGGCGATTTAACTGTCTGGTTCTTTTCATATATTGCTCAGTTTTTAAAACCTCAGTTCCCTAAAAGGATAAAGAAAAAAAGACATACAAAACCTAATAGTAGTTGCATGTCTTTTATCATAATCTAAACGCTAAAACTTGCTCCCGATGGCAAGGTATAGTTACTTTCATTTTTTTCATAAGATTGCATCATGGAATCCAACAATTGCTGTCCGAGCAAACCGCCACTCATAGCCACGACATTTGTAGCGTTTGCTTGCATTTCACTTTCATGTTCTTTCATTTTCGTTGCAATCGTTTTGATGTCATCATCTGTGGCTGTTCCATCAAGCACTTTTTTCATCAAACTATCCATATCCGAAGTAGAAGCGGTTGTTGACGTTGAAGTCGAAGTTGTATCAGAGGACTGACTTTGCATCTCTGTAGCCATCTCTTTTAATTTAGCAGTCAAAGTCTCTATATCCGAGTCACTTGCCGTACCTGCTGCTACGCTATCAATTAAATTTTTCAGTTCATCATCAGAAGATCCACTCGGCGGCATGGGAGGTTTACCTCCGCCAAAATGAGCTTGCATATCACTAGCACGGTCTTTCATTTTCTCTGCGATTGTTTTTACATCATCTGCAGTCGCAGTGCCATTTACAACTTTGTCAATCAAGCTTTTCATCTCAGAATCAGAAGAAGTACTATCCGCTGAAGCCGTATTGTTAAATCGACTTTGTACATCTGTCGCCATCTCTTTGAGCTTGGCAAGCAATTCACTTATATCAGAATCACTCCCTGTACCACTTGCGACTTTATCAACTAGATCTCTCATCTCGCCAGCTTTACTTGAAATATCTTTATCATCAGTAGCACTTGTTGAATTTTTTTGCGAGTTCAAAAGACTAAATGCATTTAGATTGGAACTGGTTATAGTAGACCAATTATTTGTTGCTGAAATACTCACATTATTTCCTCCTATTCATATGTTAACGATTCTAGACTCCTCTGCTTTCTTTATCGCATAAGAGTCTTTGAAATTTCTTTGATAATTAAATGCTTTTCAAAGAATCTTCCTTTACAATAGATAGGTAAGATTATAATATAGGTAAACGTATACTAAAGAAGGTGCTTTGATGCAATTATTACTCGTAGAAGACGAACAGCGATTATCGGAAGCCTTATCTTATCTTTTGAAGAAAAAAGGTTACGCTGTAGACACTGCCCCCGATGGTGAAGTTGGATTAGACATGGCCGCAACTGGCGTCTATGATTTACTCATACTTGATCGCATGTTACCTCACCGTGATGGAATCTCTTTATTAAAAGAATTCCGTCTTATGGGATTTGATACTCCTGTATTATTCCTCACTGCCAAAGATACACCCGACAACCGGGTGGAAGGTCTCGACTCAGGTGCTGACGATTATCTGATTAAACCCTTTTCTACAGAAGAATTATTAGCCCGTATTCGGGCTCTTACCCGTCGTCAGACTAAAGAGTTAGTGGGCAATACGATCAGCGCAGCTGGTTGGGTACTCAATCCTTTGCGAAGCGAAGTCATAACAAATGACCAAACCATTAAATTAACCATTAAGGAATCTCTCCTCTTAGAACTCTTAATGCGTAATTGCGGACTTGTTGTCAGTAAAGATCGGATTATGGAAAAAGTTTGGGGTTATCACGCAAGCATTGAGCTGGCCAATGTAGACCTTTATATCCATTATCTCCGCAAGAAATTGAATACCTCCTTAATTAAGACCGTTAGAGGGGTCGGCTATTATTTGAAGGAGGATAATGATGTTTCGTAAACTCCGACTTCAACTTATGCTCGTTAACCTAAGCGTCATTGTTGTATTATTTTTCTTGTTAATTACGGGCACCTATTTTTTTGTACAAGATAGAATGATTAATGGCGGAAAACACATGAGAAATAAATTTTCTCATGATCTAATGATGGGCAAATTTAATAATTTTCCACCTGATCCAGGTCCTGGCCCCGGTCCTGATTCTGAGCACGACCACCCTCCTGGTCCAATTATGTTCTTTGTGAAGATAAACTCAGCAGGTGATATCAGCCAAACCTCTCCTATAACGCCTCTGACAAAAGATCAACTTTCGCGTCTTGCAACACAAACACAAGAAATCGGTTTAGATACAGGAAGTCTTTTATTTAATCAAACTGAATATTTTTATCAAATTACTCCCATTAACGATCAACAAGATGTTTTTATCATTTTTCAAGATTTTCAGCGAGATCGTGATTTATTAAAATCTTTAGTTACGGACTTAAGCCTTACGGGACTCATTGGTATGATTTTATCCGTATTTGGTAGTTTTTTTATGGCTAATAAAGCCATGATACCCATTCAAAAATCCTGGAAACAACAGAAGGATTTTCTGGCAGATGCTTCTCATGAATTTCGCACCCCACTGGCAGTCATTCAAACAAATCTCGAAATTGTACGTGATAATCCTAAAGAAACAGTAGAAAGCCAAGCACATTGGCTCAATAATATTCACGAAGAAACAATTTGCATGACAAAATTAGTTGAATCTCTACTTTTTTTAGCAAGAGCAGATTCACAGCAACAATTACTCACTCATAACTATTTCCTACTCGATCAAGCCGTTATGACGGCAGCGGAGCTTTTTCGCCCCCTTGCTACCGTCCAAGGAATTGCCCTTTACCTCAAAATCAACACTCAAATTCCCTATTCTGGTGATGAAGCCAAACTGCGACAAGTCGTTGGAATTCTACTAGATAATGCGATACGTCACACTCCATCTGGTGGAGAAATAACAGTTAATTTAGAGCAAATAAATCGTGAAATTCTATTATCAGTGACAGATACAGGAGAAGGCATTAATCCTGAACATCTTGATAAAATATTTGAACGTTTTTATCAATCTGATTCATCACGCTCGAAAGGCGGAACGGGCCTTGGATTATCTATTGCCCAATGGATTATAGAAAGTCATCATGGTAATATCACTG
The DNA here is from genome assembly GCF_042610375.1 of Pelosinus sp. sgz500959. Classification (NCBI taxonomy): domain Bacteria; kingdom Bacillati; phylum Bacillota; class Negativicutes; order Selenomonadales; family Sporomusaceae; genus Pelosinus; species Pelosinus sp. sgz500959. Next base: position 187,150 of record NZ_JBGJZL010000005.1, on the reverse strand, counting down.
TTACCAGCACTCCTAATGAAGGAAGCATCTTCACAGTTTGCCTCTACTCCGATCAATAAAACTTATATAAAAAAACGCATGACTTACTTTTTTTTGTAAGTCATGCGTTTTTTATATAAACCTTAGATTTGATTGTTCTCATTTTTTATCCACAAGAAGATGCAAAGTCAATATGACCAATAACCTACCAAGATCGCAAGCAGAGTATTCATCAGATCAAAATAGATCGCAACGCCTACTAAAATGATAGCAATTCCTGATATACGTTGAATCCAAGGCAACCAAAAATAAATTGACGAAAGACGAAATAGAAACTTGTTATATAAAAATGCCAACAACATAAAGGGCAGACAAAATCCCATTGCATAAATAAACAATAAAAGAGCACCATGATTCACCATTTCTTCTGTACTGGCATACATCAAAATGGATGCTAAAATAGGACCAATACACGGAGTCCAGCCAGCCGTAACGGCAGCACCGAAGATAAAAGCACCAATCGGACCGGAAAAAGTATAATTTAATAAGGGCCGCCGTTCTTGCTGCAATAAGGGGATAACCAAGAAACCCGTTAGTTGAATACCCATAATGATCATAAAGACAGCACCAATTTTTCGAATCATCTCTTGATAATTGAAAAATAGCTGTCCAATAAAAGAAGCACTAGCCCCCATCATAACAAATACCATTGTAAATCCACACAGAAAGAAAAATGAATTACGGAACAAAATCCACTGACTTGAGGACTTTTCACTTCCCCTACTTCCACTATGACCGCCTAAAAATGCAAAATAAGTTGGTAATAAGGGTAAAACACAGGGTGAGAGGAGAGATGCGATTCCAGCTATAAAAGCAGCGATTAATGAAATATCCATATCAGTCATACTCCTATAAATTGTTAATTATAGTTTCCAGTTCATTTTTCGTCACTGGACCACTTTTGCGGAAAATAATAATACCATTGCGATCGATTACAATAGTTGTCGGAATAAATTTTATTTGAAATAAATTACCGACTTCTCCATTAGAATCCAGCAATACCAGCATGGAATATCCCTTTTTATACATAAAATCATTTACAAAATTAGCTTCTTCCCGTAAGTTAATCCCATAAAAAGCGACTGTATCACTATATTGTAGCTGAAATGCATTCAGCTCAGGCATTTCAGCTCGGCAAGGCGGGCACCATGTCGCCCAGAAGTTTATAATTGTTACTTTGTCAGATGGCATTACCGTAATACTACTTCCATTCACTGCATTCAGTGTAAATTGTGGCATCATTTTACCAACCGTACTCCCAGTGTCAGGTGCAGCGCTGCAGATTGATCCCAATACCAGTAGAAATATGACCATGATCCCCATAACAATTTTGAATCTCTTCATATTCTCTCTACTCCTTTTCACATTTCTAATTCCATCGGCCCCTACACAGTATATGAAACCATCGATCCATATAGATACTCATATGATAAAGTCATTCTTCATACCAGTGATAAAAGCCTGCTCTATTTCTATATTGCCAAAGAATATGATCAAAGTAGTATTAGATCCTTTTTACCGAGAAAAAACATGACTTATTTTTTTCGTAAGTCATGTTTTTTTTGATAACTTTTAGATTTGATTATTTTTAATACGCACGACAAGTTCCTCTACTTTTTTCTTTATTGTATCGCGAGTATCTCGAAATGCATCATCGGGTTTTCCACTTGGATCTTCTAGGCCCCAGTCTTCACGGTGGCTACATGGTAAATAAGGACATTCCACATTACACCCCATGGTGACTACAATATCGATCTCTGGAATTTGACTAATCAGCTTAGGTTTTTGATTGATTTCCATATCAATACCTAACTCTTTCATAATGCGCACCGCATCTTGATTGATCATGGAACGTTCCTCCGTACCTGCGGAAAAGCTTTCAAACACGCCGTGGCCCATAACCTTACCAAAAGCCTCAGCCATCTGAGATCTACACGAATTGTGAACACAGACAAATGCCACCTTTTTCATATCATAACCATCCTTCTCTTTTATTTTTGCTCATTCATTTCTTATCACTACTATACTAAAACTTTCATAAATGATCTAGCACTACATATAAACTTCAATTTTATTTCAAAGGTTTTTCAAATATTTTTTTCCGATATCATAAACGAGTCATAGAAAAAAGAGGCATTTCAGCCTCTTTTTTCTATGGAAACTCTCATTCATATCGCAAGGCATCAATAGGATCAAGTAGTGCTGCTTTACGAGCAGGATAAATACCAAAAAATAAACCGATCAATACGGAAACGCTAAATGCTGTAAAAATAGCAGTCAGGGAAACCACCGTATTCCAGCCAGCCATAGCCGAGACCACTCGCGCTAAAATGACTCCTAAAAAAATGCCAAGTAATCCTCCGGTAACACCAATGACAATGGCTTCGACAATAAATTGCAGCAAAATATTACGGTAGGTAGCACCTAATGCTTTTCTTATACCAATTTCTCGCGTCCGTTCAGTGACAGTCACCAGCATAATATTCATAATACCAATACCGCCTACTAACAATGAAATGGCAGCAACACTTCCTAAAAACAAGGTAATCGTGCCCGTCGTTTCCTTCATCGTCGTCATCAGTGCTGTTAAATTACGAACAGTAAAATCATCCGCTACATTTACTCCTAAATGATGACGAGTTCTAAGGAGAGTCGTAATATTTTCCTGAACCTTATCAATTACCTTTTCACTTTGCACCTGTATACTAATATTATGTAAATAGGTAATGCCCATTAAACGCTCTTGGGCAGTCGCTAAAGGTACAAGGACCAAATCATCCTGATCTGACCCCATCGATGATTGTCCTTTGCTTTCCAGCAGACCAATCACCCGAAAGGGAGCTTGACCAATACGAATAGTTTGGCCGACTGGGCTTATATTTCCAAATAAATTCGTAGCTACGGTTTGACCAATGACAGCGACTCGCCCACGAGTATCATCATCACTATTGGTAAAAAAACTCCCCGATGCAATCTTGAAATTACGTATTTCCAAAAAATCAGATGTCGTTCCTTGAACATTGGTTTTCCAATTTTGATTACCATAGATAATCTGAAATTGTTGGCTGACAGCAGGTGCCACATAGTTAATACCACCAACTTGTTGGGCAATGGCTTTAGCATCTTGCTTTGTTAAGGTAATATTAGACCCTGCAGCCAAACGGACACCACCTGGCGGTGTATTCGCACCCGGCGCAACAATGAGAAGGTTACTCCCCAAACCAGCAATGGAATTTTGCACTTTTTGTTGCACACCAAGTCCAATCGAAACCATACCAATCACGGCACCAACACCAATAATAATTCCCAGCATGGTCAGGATGGATCTTAATTTATTTGCCTTTAATCCCTCAAAAGCAATTAAGATACTTTCCCAGAACATGCTTCAGCCCCCTCTTGCTTCTCATCACGGACAAGTTGACCATCGCGAACGTGAAGAATTCGACGAGCATAGGCTGCAATCTCTGGCTCATGAGTCACCAAAATAATGGTCCGACCTTGAGAATTAAGCTTACCAAAAATGTCCATAATCTCATTTCCAGATTTCGAATCAAGATTACCTGTAGGTTCATCAGCCATAATAATCGCAGGATTATTCACTAGTGCACGAGCAATCGCTACCCGTTGCCTTTGACCGCCTGATAATTCATTAGGACGATGATGCTTACGTTCTTCCAAACCAACCATCCCTAAAGCCTGCTCTGCTCTCTCGATCCGTTCTATTTTAGATACCCCTGCATAAACCATAGGCAATGATACATTTTGCAGTGCCGACATCCGTGGCAATAGGTTAAAATTTTGAAATACAAAACCGATTTTTTGATTACGCATCACTGCAAGTTCATCATCATTTAACCCCCCTACCTCCAAACCATCAATCGAGTATGATCCGCTCGTCGGACGATCAAGGCAACCTAAAATGTTCATTAACGTAGACTTACCAGATCCTGAGGGGCCCATAATCGCAGTTAATTCACCAGCTATAATCTCTAAATTCACACCTGCCAGTGCATGTACGGTTGTATCACCCATATGATACACCTTGGTCACATTCTTTAAAGCAATTGTCATGTCTTCCTCCTCACTCTAAATTGGGGGTGGTGGCCCCGAATTTTGATTATTTGTTGTCGTACGTGCCTTGGCGACAGGTACGATGACATTGTCCCCCTCACGTAACCCACTTAGAATTTCTACTTGCTCATCATCACTTAGCCCTAAATTGACTGGTGATTTTTGACTTTTACCACTTACCATAACCTCAACATATTTTTGTCCTTTTTCTTCTTTGACTGCGGCTAAAGGTACAACTAAGGTATTCTTTCTTTCGCCTATATTAATAGTAACTCTGGCAGTCATTGTTGGATATAGCAGATTTTCCGTTGCATCAACGTCAACATAGACAGGATAATATACAACATTGGACGAAGTAGTGGCACTACGAGAAATTTTAGTAACTTTACCAGTGAAAGTCTTATTTGTATAAGAATCCACACTAAAAGAAACCTCTTGTCCAGCCTTTACTTTTCCAATATCTGATTCATCAACTAACACCTTAATCTGCATTTTAGACATATCAGCGATCGTCATAATCACTTGAGGAGAAGAAATACCTTGAGCTACGGTCTGACCAGCTGGCGTCGGTATGCCAATCACCATACCATCAATTGGTGCTGTAATGACATAATACCCGAGTTGAGATGCATAATTGTCAGCTGTAGACTGAGCCACAAGATAATTAGTTCGATCAGCATCTAATTGTTGCTGAGATTCCCCACCTACAGCTGCTAATTTTTTACTCCGTTCATAAATCGCAGCATAATTCGCTAATTGAGCTTGATATTGCGCAACTTGAGCTTTAATAGCTGTGCTATCAAGGACAACTAACAACTGTCCTTTACTCACAATATCATTTTCCTTAACATTGACTTCTGTAATAAGACCTGTCACCCGAGAACTAATCTCTACAGAGTTTACTGCTGCAATCGTTCCAGTTGCAGAGACCACGGCCTTGATATTACCACGCCCCATAACAACTGTGGGCTCAACATCAACAGGGGCACTACTCTTATTAAAGTAGACTGCTGCACCTGCAACAACCAAGGCCAATCCAATGAAGACGATATACCATTTTTTATATTGATTCACTTTTTGCCAAATCATAAACACCACCATTTTTCTTTACTTAATCCCGTCTTCTTCTCATTATAAAGGATAATTGTTACAATTTTGTTACAAAAAAAAATATATATGAACGAATAAGGAGATTTTTCAATGAAAAAATCCATTTTAATTGTTGATGATGAAGTGCGTATTAGAAAATTAATTGCCGATTTTCTAATACGCGAAGGATATAGCATACTCGAAGCAACAGATGGTCGTGATGCCTTAGACACCTTAGTAACGAAGCAAGTCGATTTGGTCATCTTAGATGTCATGATGCCCGAACACGATGGCTGGACTGTATGCCGGGAAATTAGAAAGACAAGCAATATTCCAATTATCATGCTTACGGCGAAAGATGAAGAGGTCGATCAACTTTTCGCCTTTGAAATCGGCGCTGATGAATATGTCACTAAACCCTTTAGTCCAAAAGTGTTGACTGCACGAGTCAATGCCCTCTTTCGCCGCATTGAAAAAGATAAAATAGCCATTTATGGTGGTCTAGAAATTAACGAAACAGCTCGCCAAGTTTCAATTGATAACCACTCTGTCGATCTAAGTCCTAAAGAATATGACCTCTTGACCTATTTAGCTGAGAATAATGGTAAAGCGTTAAGTCGGCAGCAAATTCTAGATCAAGTTTGGAACTATGATTATTTTGGTGATCTACGCACTGTAGACACTCATATTAACAGGCTCCGTACAAAACTGGAAGACAAAAGTACCCTTGTACAAACAATAAGGGGTTATGGTTATCGATTTGAGGTAGAAAAATGACAGTCTCCCTGCGAACAAAACTATTTATCATTTTGAGTGGCCTCATACTGTTTTTCGTATTCATGTCCTTAGGCCTAACCCGTATTGGCTTAGAGAAATTTTATATTTGGCAGAAAAAAGATATTCTGATCGCCAGTAGCACAACCATTGATGATTTATACCGTGGAAACCCAGTAGAAATAGCGTTAGAACTAGAGCGAGTAGGAAATACCCTCGGTACAGGAATCATTATTTTCACCAAAGAAGGGCACATAAAATATACTTCCTTTAGTTCCCTCAGCAATCCAAAACTTCATGATCCTTTTCCTCCACTCCCCCATATGCCTGATCGTTTTCCACTTACTCCACCGCCCATTATTAAAAATAGGGAAGTCATCGATAACCAGACCGTTTTGGAAGTGGAGCAAGACCCAGATTTAAAAATCGACTTCATGATTCTTAAACATCAACTTAAAAATGAGGATATTTTAATTTTAAAACAACCTCTTGCCCCTGTTTTTCAAAGTGTGACGGTAGCAGCGCAATTTATAATATTAACTGGTATATTATTTTTATTTGCTGGTTGTATGTGGGCTTTTTATTTTGCAAAAAAATTCACTCACCCTATCATAGAACTGAATCGTATTGCCCAAAGCATGTCACAACTTAATTTTTCACAAAAATGTATTATAACCCGCAGTGATGAGCTTGGCGCCCTCGGTAAAAGTATTAATCATTTATCAGATCAACTTGACGCAGCGATCTCGGAACTCAGTGAAAAAAACCAACAACTAATGGCTGATGTGGAAAAAGAGCGCACACTTGATAAAATGCGCAAAGACTTCATATCAAGCGTTTCTCATGAACTTAAAACTCCCCTCTCTCTTATACTTGGTTATGCTGAAGGCTTAAAAGAAAATATTCCCCAAGACGAAGACGGTAAAAATTATTATTGTTCGGTCATTATTGATGAGGCTGAAAAAATGGATCGACTCGTTAAAGATTTGCTCAACTTATCACAAATTGAATCTGGGTTCTTCCAACTCAATAAAAGTAATTTTGACATTTCACTATTGCTCAATCGCATCACTCTGAAATACCTCACCATTCTATCAGAAAAAAATATTACACTGGAAATGAATACTGAAAAGAGTTATCTCGTTCATGGCGATATATTACGAATTGAGCAAGTTGTACTGAATTTATTTAACAATGCCATTGATCATACAGAATTTGCAAAGATCATCAAAATTTCTCTACAAACACTAGGAGATTATAGCAGGGTCTCGATCTATAACTCAGGACGATCCATTCCCGAAGAAAGTCTGGAAAAAATCTGGACCAGTTTCTATAAGGTTGACAAATCTCGCACGCGAGAGCGAGGAGGGTATGGGCTGGGCCTCTCCATAGTCCGCGCCATTCAAGAATTGCACGCCTCCTCCTATGGCGTAGAAAATGTAGAAGGCGGGGTTCGTTTCTGGTTTGATATTAACAATACAAAAAATAAAGGAAAGGCAGCCAATTAATTGGTCGCCTTTCCTTATTTTTCTCTCTATGTTACAAACCACATTCATCCATCAGTTTCTTAGCTTCCACATATTGAGCAATTCCAATAGCAACTTTTTTAGCTTCTTTCATCGCGAGGACCACTGTCGCTGGTTCATGCACAACATCACCGCCAGCAAAAATACCATGGCGAGTCGTCATTCCATAAGGACGTTCTTTGGTGATAACAAACCCTTCTGGACTTACGTTAATCCCCGTCGTCGTTGATACAATCCGCGAAGCAGGTCTTTGTCCAATTGCGAGAATAACTTTATCGGCAAGGAATACTTCTCTTTCTCCTGTACCAATGACTTTGCCATTTTCACCAATCTCTTGTACTTCACATTCCAGACCTGTTAATTTATTTGTTCCCATACATTGTACTGGACTTCTGAGCCATTTAAACTCCACACCTTCTTGCTCAGCAATTTCAAATTCAGATTTAAGTGCAGTCATCTCCTGCTGTGTACGACGATATACAACACTTACATTGGCAGCCCCTAAGCGCAAAGCTGTGCGAGCAGCATCAATCGCTACGTTTCCAGCTCCAATCACCACGACCTGATCACCAGCATGTACAGGCACCTCTATTGGATCGACCTTACCGCTATTGGCTAACATAACGATTTGTAAGAAATAAGTAGCCTGAATAACCCCAGGTAAATCATAACCAGGTATTTTTAAGGCTTTAGGTAACGCTGTTCCTGTTCCAATAAATACAGCATCATATCCTTGGGCAAACATCTCATCAATGGTTATTCCTTGTCCCACCAAAGTATCTGTTTGAAAAACGACTCCTAACCGCTCAATACTTTTTATTTCGCGGCGTACAACTTCCTTACTTAGGCGAAATTCAGGAATACCATACATTAAAACACCACCTGGCTCAGACTGAGATTCGAAAACAGTAACAACAAATCCCAATTTTGCCAAGTCACCAGCAACAGTTAGTCCAGCGGGACCCGAGCCAATTACCGCGACTTTGCCTTTTATATGACTTTGTTTTTTCACTGAGCTTATTTCTAATTCAGCATCAACATCAGCAATAAATCGTTCTAATTTACCAATTTTAATCCCGCATTCTTTTTTACTTAAAATACATGCTGCTTCGCATTGTTTTTCATGAGGACAAACTCGACCGCACACGGCAGGAAGATTACTACGCCGTGCAATCACAGCACTCGCCTCACCAATATTGCCACCTGCTAATGCTTGTATAAAACTTGGAATTTCATTTTCAATAGGACACCCTGCTCGGCAGAAAGGTTTAGGGCAATTTAGACACCTCTTAGCTTCACGCACAGCTTCTTTAAACGTAAACCCCTCATCAATTTCATCAAAACCAAGATCCTTATCGTCAAAGTCTTTTTTCTTATCAATTAACATAATCTTTCCCCCTTGTATTGATTGAGCCAAAAATTCTTAACATCAATGTCCAAAGCTGGAATATAGCTGCCAATTTCTTTGCTACAATTTATATATAAAATACTTTAGAACAATTTTACTCTATTTTCCGCAAAAAAAATATGATCTAAAATAAAATTCCTGGAAAGAGCAGGTCATTCATGCCAGTTACATGCATACCTTTCTTCTCTCCAGGAATTTTTTTATCTTTTAAAAATCATTTTTAGAACTCATTAAACAGGTATATTGTCATATCATTGAAGAAATTAAGAATACCAAAACGCTATTTTTTATCTAACGTTTGTCTTTAGCCTCTGGATTTAAGCATGTTGGTGGCATTTTACCGTCAATCGCTGCAAAAATATTTTGTGTACAAAGTTCTCCCATGGCAATTCGAGTATCCATCGTAGAAGTCGCAACATGAGGAGTTAATACGACATTTGAAAGTTCAGTGAGGCCTGGGGCTAGTTCCGGTTCCCATTCAAATACATCAAGACCTGCCCCCCCAATTATGCCATCACGCAATGCTTCTACTAAAGCCTTTTCATCAACTACCGGCCCACGAGAACCATTAATCAATATCGCTGTCTTCTTCATCAGTTTTAATTCGTCTGTACTAATAAAATGCTTAGTCGATGGAAGAAATGGGAGATGAATGGAAACAAAATCTGATTGACTTAGCAGAGTATCCTTATCAACAAATTTCCCACCAGTGGCTATTTCAAATTCCCGGCTCGCCTGTATATCGGTATAGATAATATTCATGTTAAATCCTTTAGCACGTTGAGCCGTCGCCTTGCCAATGCGACCACCTCCAATGATACCAATGGTTTTGCCGCTAACCTGAGCCCCGATCATATTCATAGGACCCCACCCTTTTTGTCCCGATCTGACAAATTTATCACACTCGACAATACGTCGCGCTGTAGATATGAGTAAAGCAAAAGTATGATCAGCAGCTGCATCTGTGAGAACGTCTGGTGTATTGCTAACAAAAATTCCGTGCTTTGTAGCAGCATCCACATCTATATTATTATAACCAACGCCATAATTTGCGAATATTTTACATTTTCCTTTAGCAGCCTGACAAATTTCTTCAGTAATGGAAGCCGAAACAACCAGTACAGCGTCTCTTCCTTCAATTTTTTCTAATAATTCCTTAGTACTCAGTACTCTGTTTTCTGGATTCATTTCTACTTCACAACGTTCTTTAAGTAATGCCAATACTTCCTCTGCTAATGGATAAGTAACATATACCTTGGATTTAACCATTCTTTAGCCACCTCTATTTTTCATGTTTTTTCATTTTTAAGTACATCTACCTTGCCATCCATCCTCCATCAACACATATCACTTGACCATGAACATAATTTGATGCCTTTGAAGCAAGATAAACAGCCGTTCCGCCCATATCTTCCGGTATTCCCCATCGTTTTGCTGGAATCCTGTCCATAATCTGCGCACTGCGTGTAGAATCACCAATGAGTGCTGTATTCATATCCGTTGCCATATATCCAGGAGCTATGGCATTAACATTCACACCGCGGGCTGCCCACTCATTAGCCAGTGCCTTAGTTAGTTGAGCGATACCTCCTTTTGCTGCTGCATACGCAGGTACAGTAAGACCACCAGAAAAAGATAACAGTGAAGCAATATTGATAATTTTTCCTGATCCACGCTCCAGCATACGGCAGCCAAATGCTTGGCACATTAAAAACACGGATCGCAATTGAACTTGCATGATAAGATCCCATTCTTCAATTGGAAATTTTTCCGCAGGATAACGCCTTTGAATACCAGCATTATTGATTAAAATATCCACTGGTCCAAATTTCTCTTCAATTTCAGCTACCACTGATTCAGCAGATTCTAGTTTAGCCAAATCACAGCTTATTGCGTAACATTTTTGTCCAAGGGCTTCCACTTGCGCCGCTGTTTCCGGACAAGAATCTCCCCTTTGAATCGAAACAACATCGGCTCCAGCCTTTGCCATCACTACGGCCATACCTTGGCCAAGTCCTCTATTTCCGCCAGTAACCACGGCCAGTTTTCCTTTTAATGAAAAATCAGACATATTCATAGTTAACCTCTCCTATCCACTTTATATATCAGCAAAATCACGATTAAGATTGTACAGTCTCTTGTAATTTACAAATTTCAGGTTCTGCCTCAACCGAATTTGGCAATGTGAGAGTAATGGCAGCTGCTATTAGTAATAGACCAACCAGACTGTAAACACCTATATTGTAATTGTACATTTGAATCATTAATCCGACAATATATGGCCCGAAAAATCCGCCAAGATTACCCAGCGCATTAATAGCACCACGCGCACCGCCAGCAACTTCCCTGCTAAATAAGCGAGATGGAATGGCCCAAAACACAACACCTGCCGCCTTTATAAAGAAACCAGCACCAATTAGAAAAGTATAGGATAACCAAATATTCTCCTTACTTAGAACAGATAGTAAGAGACATAAGGCAAAACCAACTAATGGAATGATAACAAAAATTTTCCGCCGGCCTGTCCGATCAGATAGATTTGAGAAAAATATCATGCCTAAAATACAGGCAATCCAAGGCGCCGTTGATAACCAGCCTATCTGATTCATACCACCTTGAGTCAAATCCTTAAGCAAAGTCGGTAGCCACATAGCAAAACCATAATCTCCTGATTGATAGCAGAAATTCAATACAATCAATTTCCACATGCTTATATTAGGCAGAAGATCCTTGAGAGATGCCTGCTTCACATGATTTTTTTCCATGTTTTCTTGTTCTTCACGCAGACTATCCAAAATATATTCTTTTTCTATTTTACTAATCCAAGAAGCTTTTTCCGGTCGATCGCTGACGAGTATCAGCCATGGAATCAGTACAACTAGAGAAATGACTCCTTCAATAATAAACATCTCACGCCATCCAGACAATGAAATAATATAGCCAGAAAGAGGACCTGTGATAATAGCTGCAACAGGCGCAAACATAAGCACAATCGCATTGGCTCGTCCCCGTTCTTCATTGGGAAACCAATTACTACATAAAGTCAACACGACTGGCAACATCCCGCCTTCAGCAATACCTAAGCAAAACCGAAGAATCAATAATTGATTAACACTCGTCACATACCCGCTTAAAATTGAAACGATTGCCCAGAAGGGAATGGATGCGGTAATAAAATGTTTTCCGCTACGTTTAGCAGCAAAATGTCCTCCTGGAATTTGTAAAAATAAATAACCAAAAAAGAAAATTCCTGCCGCGACCCCCGCCATACTAGCTGTCAATCCTAGTTCAGCATTCATACCTCCAGATATGGCAAAACCAAGATTAACACGATCCATAAAAGAAATAATGCAAACAATCATGAGTGGAGGTAGAATACGCACCCAACGTCCATTAGGTATTTTGCGGATTTCTTCGATCATCACAACACCTTCTCTTCCTTCTTTATTCTGTAAACCATACCATCTTACAACGATATAACCACATCATCTTCATGTTGTTATTTTTCTTATAATATTGCTGTATTAACCTTGATCACAACCTTACGGATTGTTGTACAACCACCATACTCACATCCCGGTCGATGAACATCCTCTGGGAAAAGAACAGTAAAGCTACCAGGCTCCATAATAAGGTCTATTTCATTCTTTATCTGTAGGTCGTAATAAATAACATCCTTCGTATCCGCCAAATCTTCTGTCACTTCATTATTACCCAAGTCTGGTGCAAAACCGATGATTTCTTTTCCTTCCACAGAAAATTGTACATCAATATACTTTCGGTGCACTTCCGGTCTCACCTGATCTTTCTCTTTTGTCTCCGTATTAATTACCTGTGCAAAGATATCCTCTCCTTCAATTGGATACACTCCGATTGCCATAGATAAAAATTCATTTTGCTTACTCTTGAAATACTCGATCGCTTTAACGATAGCTGCTGGATACTTTTTCTCCATTCCCTCTGTTGCTGCTACATTTCCAAAAAACATAATCTGCACGCCCCTTTTTTAAATATATAGTTATATATTTTTTAATTTTAAAGAACCATAAATGAAAGCGCTTTCATTTATGGTTCTTAGTATACACATAATAATCTTACTTTTCAATATATTTTTTGAAAATTTATTAGAATCTCAATTACTTTATTTAAAATAATTTTTCAAATTTAATAAAAACAGGCATTATTCCTATAAAATTAGACTTTAACCACTGTATATTTTAACGCATCTTCTATCATATTATTTCTATTCCCTCTTAATTCTTGTTCATCTTTTCCTTTAATTATGATGTATTGTTCTTTAAAATTATTTTCTCGCTATTATATTTATCAATTTAAAAGCGACTTTTAAAACTTCTTAATGAAACCCCTTTCATTTAATATTATTGAAAGTCGTGAACAAAAAAACCAGACTTATATCTGGTTTTTTTGCTCTATTATTTTTCCTAGGTACTCTTTCGTATGATCAGGTCTGGTCGAATCATAATTGTAGAAGAGACCTCTTTTTTCTCAATTAAATCATGTAGCATTTTAGCGCTCAATGAGGCAACAGTTTCAACTTTATTATCCACACTTGTCAGTTCTGGTTCACAACACTTTGCAAAAATGGAATTATCAAAACCGGTCACGGCTACATCTTCTGGCACACGCCATCCCATTTCCTTCAGTTTTTTGATCCCACCAACCGCAGTAATATCTTCACCAAATATAATTGCAGAAAATTCTTTACCTGTAGCAATCAACTTTTCCACCGCCTCATAGCCACCTTCCAAGCCATGTACGGCTTCGCTAATGGAGGTTTCGTCAAGCATGAGACCATACTGATTCATCCCTGCGATAAACCCTTCTTTTTTTCGTTCAGCGCTGTAGGTCTCCATATCTTTAATATATACAATCTTCGTATGCTGCTTTTTATGTAAATATTCTACACAACGATAAATTCCATCAAAATCATCCACTAGTACTGAATAGCCGTTATCTACATCTAGATGTCCATTAGCCAGAACAATTGGTATATTTTTTACATATTTTGAAACATATTTTTTAACCTTTTGATCATTAAAAATGGAACCAATGAGAATGATACCATCCACTTTTTTTTCCATCAACATTTTAAAATAATTGATACTCTCTGTCGTCTTGCCCCCCGTATTGCATAAAATTACACTGTAACCTAATTTGCTGAAATCCTGTTCAATTGTAAATGCTGTGTGGGCATAGTGTTGCTTACGAATATCAACAGTAATGACACCGATTGACTTTATCGAACTAGACATTAATCCACGTGCAAAGGCATTAGGCGTATAGTTATGCTTTTTTAGAATACTCTCCACTTTGAGTTTTGTTTTATCACTTATATTCTCTTTGTTGTTAATTACACGAGAAACGGTTGTAATTGAAACTCCTGCTTCCCGCGCAATATCATATATGTTCATTGCCTTTCCTCCCCAACACGCTATAACCCACTATTTTCACTCTTAGAGTCTATTGTACACCAGTAATAGCTTTCTCACTACATACTGTTTCATGAAACAATCAAGCTCAATCCATATTTTTCTGATGAAAACAACTATCCCTACCACTTTTAGGTGATAGGGATAGTTGTTTATTATAAAATTAGTATACTTCTTGTTTTGATGATAATTGTGACTTAGTTTTAGTAATGACATATTCTGAAACTAAGAAACATACTATTACACAAGTAATGGACACTGAAAAATATTTTACCCAAACAGATAGCTCTATTTTTTGCATCATATATGCGATGGGCAAAACAATCCCCTGATGAATATAATAAATCGTATAGGAATTGGCTGATAACCTTCGCCATAAATAGGCTTTACTATTGACATATTTCTGAAAGAAAGTGATCAAGCCAAATGCAGCCGTCAGACAAAAAAACGAATGGACGAGTGCATGACCCGCTTTAAGAGTTATTGGTGTCGTATCCATAAATGTAATCCGATAGTAGGTAAATACCAACATCATAATAATCCCCAAGCTACCCCAGCAAGCAAACCTTGGCATATAACCTCGTTCAGTAAACCATTGATTTTTCCATCCATAGATACCTAAAGCAAAATAAGATAAACACAGGAAGAATCGACTTGGTTGAAAAGAAATAACATATAACTTACTCAGCCATGCATCGGCATGAAAGAAAAGGTTTGGAATAAAAAATCCTACTGCAGTTAATAAACCAAATAACAAAAAGAATCCTATTGATGGATCTGATTTCTCGATCTTTCGTTGGAACATTGATGGATTGACTTTATAGATAATCGTCGATACCAAATAAAACCATGCTAAATCTCCTAAAAACCAATAGTGGGCGTGATTAAAATTAACATCTGTAAAAAAAAGAGTACCTAAATAGGATAGATAAGCTGGTGGCGTACTTGTACGGCTATACCAAATCATATAAGTAATTGCTGGTGCAAAAAGAAATACCCCGGCAATCCAAGGAAGAACAATTCGAAAAAATTTTTCTCGTACAAATGTACTTATCTCTTTTTTCTGTAAGACAGGCACGGTAAAATATCCAGCAATTAAAAACATAATAGGCATAATAAAAACATCTGTGTCCATAACAAATAGATTAAAAATAGGATTGTGTTGCGTATCAATGACATACCACCATTGTGGTGCAGGAGCCATATAACCAATAGCTACATGAAATATGATGACCAATAGCACAATAAAAGCGCGCAAATTATCCAAAAAATACATCCTATTATTCAAACCATTTTCCATCCAATCACCTCATTTTATTCATCTTAAGTCTCTATAACATCCGACTTCAACATGACATTATACTTGCGATTTCCTATCCTCACCAGACTCACATATCGATTATTCTTCTATTGTAGATTATATTTTTTACTTTTTAAAGGTATAATAACACAAATTGATCCGTTCTTTTTGATAATTTCTGCTAAAATTACCATTTTAAATAAAATGATTTATTTACTATAAAACTGGTTAATCCATTTCATTCAGTAAATAATTTGCCATTTTACGATGTGGTCCTGCAAAAGAAATCTTATCCCAGTCACTCTTATTGACCCAGAAAAGATCTTTTCCAAGAGGTCTGTTACCATCTTCATAAGTGCAGTGATAGAAGGAAATATCCCATTTTCGGTGACTGAAAATATGAATACACTGCAATAATAACTTTGCCATTTGGACTTCCTGCCCTGTTTCACATAAAAATCCTCTCTGGAATACTTCCATTGAGTTTTCACCTACAGGAATTTCAATCGCAGGAAATTCCCACATCCCGGCAAGCAAGCCTTTTTTAGGTCTTTTACGCAATAAAAAAAGCTCACCATCTTGTAAAACTCCTGCCACCACCTCTACAGGTACAGGTGGCACTTTTTTCTTTTTGATTGGTAATTGCTGCTGCATTCCCTTATCTTTCGCACAGCAAGATTTAAGCAGCGGACACTCTTCACAACGAGGTGCTTTGGGAATACAAACCGTTGCTCCCAAATCCATCAATGCTTGATTAAAATCTCCTGGACGATCAATTGCCATTTCCTTTTCCACCTGTTCACGAATCTGACGTTTTATCATAGGAGTAGCAATATCTCCTTCAATACAATACAGGCGACTAAATACACGAAGAACATTACCATCAATAGCAGGTTCTTTTTGATCATAAGCAATACTTAAAATAGCCCCTGACGTATAATCACCAATACCAGAAAGTCCTGCCACCTCATTTTTCGTCATAGGCATCTGACCATCATAAGAAGTCGCTACCTCTCGAGCACCTTGATGAAGATTACGCGCCCGGGAATAATAGCCTAGTCCTTGCCAATACTGGATTACTTCGTCTTCCTGAGCCTCTGCTAAGCTTTGTAAAGTTGGGAATCTTTCGATCCATCTTTCAAAATATGCTCTGACCACCTCTACTCTCGTTTGTTGTAACATCACTTCTGAAACCCAAATTTTATAGGGATCTTTATCTCTGCGCCACGGTAAGTCCCGCTTACACTCATCATACCAATTCAATAAACAATCAGCTAACTTCATCATAATCTCCTTTTCTAATGGGGATGATTCTTTTATGCATTATAGAGCAATAGATAAGAGTAAAAATAGGTATAATAAAAGCACTATTTTTCTTTACGATAAATAGTGCTTATATTTCATACTTATCTCTGATCAAAATTCAAAACCTTCTCTTTGCCTTCATTGTAATAGGAAAGGAGAATTTCGTCAATACCATGTATAATATATCTCAAGAGAGAAGGTGAATACTGTTGAAAGAAACACATTCAAATCATTGGAGCATCGAGGCACGCGCCTTTGAAATCAAATATACTCCCTTTAGTCACAATTTTTGGGTACTGGCGCACTCAAATCATCCTATTGATCAGCTCCATGGATTGGCATTTGATCCCTACGAGAAGGTAACAAGAGCTATCGGAAGTTCATCCGATCTATTACAAGTCATTCACGACTCCACGATTGTATGGTCATTACAATCCAATCAGCCAACAGTGGTTTGCATCAGTGGTCATGAAGTAGAAGTTAAAAATCGATGGCAAGCTGCATTAAATTCGATTCCTGAAATAAATGAATTACACTTATCTTATCCTAATTTGTGGCAGCATTTTTATAAAAAAAATAGTAATACAATCTTTAATACACTTGGTCAAATTATGGGAATCCCAAAGCCTGCTCGCTTACTTTCAACTTGCGCTCCAGGAATCAATTTAATTATTTCCCAGGATATTATTAATCGCTATCATTATGCAATATAGAGAAAAGACCTGGCTTATACCAAGTCTTTAGCACCAAGGAAAAACCTTAGTTTTTTATCGATTGTCTATTTTGTCCATGGAATGCAAGTCATGTTGTTGCATCCGATGCCATGCAAGTTGCTCAAACTTGGTATCTTCTTTACCATAGTTACAATAAGGATCAATAGATATACCACCGCGTGGCAGGAACTTCCCCCACACTTCAATGTAACGTGGTTCCATTAATTTAGTAAGATCTTTCATAATCACATTGACCACATCTTCATGAAATCCACCATGATTACGGAAACTAAGGAGATATAGCTTTAAGGATTTACTCTCAACCATTTTAATGTTGGGAATATAACTGATGTAAATTGTCGCAAAATCAGGCTGACCAGTGATTGGACACAAACTGGTGAATTCAGGGCAATTAAATTTCACCCAATAGTCATTGTCAATATGTCGATTATCGAATACCTCTAAAATTTCTGGATCGTATGAATAATTATATTGGGTATTCTGGTTACCTAAAAGGGTGATCCCCTCTAACTCTTTCTCACTTCTTGGCATATTAATTCTTTATCTCCTTGATATCATCGTTATAAGCTTATTATATACTTGATAGAGATGCTTTTCAACATGAGTAGCAGAAGGCATAGAATTTTTACGGAATCAAGAAAGTATAATGCTCTCTTGATTCCAAGTAAGAACGACTAAGACTTCTGCCTGCATCTATAGACTTGGCAAAAACCAAGTCTTTTCTTAGGATATTATAAAACTCACACTCAAAAAGCCGAGTGGCTCTCACATAAAAGTGATAGCCACTCGGTTACTTTTTTCTGAAATAATATAACATGAGAATATAGATGTTTATTTTCAAGTGAGCATTAACATATAGCCGACTATCGTATTATCAATTAAAAGCTTTTTTATAAATTTCTAAGATTTCAGCTTCTGATGTATCTCTTGGATTTCCTGGTGTACATACATCTTGATATGCCATCTTCGCCAATTTAGGTAAGTCTTCTTCCTTACCGCCAATCTCTACGAGCTTCTGAGGAATACCAATTTTCTTGGATAAAGTAATGACAGCATCAACAGCGGCTTTGCGATATTCGTCTGCACTCAGGCTATCCACATCTTTCACACCTAAATTACGTGCAATTTCTCTATATTTTTCTCCCGTTGCAGAAGCATTGTACTTCATGACATAAGGTAATAGCAGGGCATTTGCCACACCATGCGGAGTGTCATAAACAGCTCCTAAGGAGTGAGCCATGGAGTGAACGATACCAAGACCAACATTCGAAAAACCCATGCCAGCAATGTATTGGGCTGTTCCCATACCATCACGAGCTTCAATGTTCGTGGGTTCAAAAACTGCTGTTTCAAGATGTTTTGCAATGAGTTCAATGGCTTTTAATTCAAACATATCAGTGAGTACCCAGGCACCTTTTGTGATATAACCTTCAATGGCATGAGTCAGTGCATCCATTCCAGTGGAAGCTGTCAGCTCCTTTGGCATAGAAATCATGAGTTCTGGATCAACAATCGCAATGATTGGTATATCTTTAGGATCGACACAAACCATTTTTTTAACTGCTACTTCATCTGTAATGACATAATTGATCGTAACTTCTGCTGCAGTTCCTGCAGTTGTAGCAACTGCAATGATGGGTACACTTTTATTTTTAGTATCAGCTACCCCTTCAAGAGATTTTACATCGGCAAACTCTGGATTATTGGTAACAATACCTATTCCTTTTGCTGTATCAATAGAAGAGCCACCACCAATGGCAACAATAACATCTGCTTTTGAATCGGCAAATTTTTTCACGCCACTTAATACATTTTCAATGGTAGGGTTTGGTTTTACATTGTCATAAATTTCATAAGGTATTTCTGCATCTTCCAAAATTTTGGTTACTTTTTGTGCAACATTAAATTTTAATAATTCCTTATCCGTTACAACAAGTACCTTTTTAAACAGTCTTTGTTTAATCTCTCCAGGAATTACACTGATTGCACCAGCTCCAAAGTAGGAAGTTTCATTCAATACAATACGATTTGCCATAACAAGCACCCCTTCTTATTATTATATTATTCTTGATAGAATACTTCTTATTATCAATTAGTGAGGACAAATGAAGCTTGGGCATCATTTGCAGAAACTATAAATTCCTTTTCCATATTATTTTTATGAAAAATAATATGATATTAGAACCACTTTGTCCTTTATAAATATTGAAAAAAATTGTCATTTTCCTCATTGATTACACTAAATTCAATGAAACATGATTGATAAAATTTACAAAGAAAAAGCAAGAATTGCTGTTTCTTATTATAAACAGTAATTCTTGCTTTTTTAATATTTTATTAAATTGTATTACATTTTACGTTTTGCAATGGCTTTGCGTACTTTATTCATATTTTCGATTATTTTATCTTGCTGGCGCAAAAGTGATCCGATATACAAAACATCAACAATTGCCAAATGAATGAGTCGTGAAGCCATAGCTTCTGAGCGGTAAGTAATTTCTCTGCCCATACCATGAAGTGCAATTGATGCTAGTTGGCTCAGTGGTGATCGCATATAACTTGTAATTGCAATCGTGGTAATCTGATTGTTATTAGCCATTTTAACCGCATCAAGTATATCCCGATTAGACCCTGTATGTGATACAGCAATGACTACATCTCCCGGCTCAAGCAAAGTGGCTGATGCTATTTGAAGATGTGGATCAGAATAAGCCCGTACTGAAATACCAAAACGCATAAAACGGTGTTCAATATCAGTAGCTACGACTGCTGACCCTCCTGATGCATAAACATAAATCCGCTTTGTGCTGATGATGGCCTTGATGGCCTTTTCAACAGCTTCTTCATCAAGAATTTTAATGGTATCTTGTAGCCCTTCATTTATTCCGTTGAATATTTTTCCAATCATTGTTCCAATGGAATCGACTGGGTCAACTTCTTTATAAACGGATTCCAATGGAGAGTACAGGTCCCCCGCTAGTGCAATTTTCAGCTCTTGATAGCCAGAAAATCCTAATTTTTTGCACAAACGAAAAACCGTTGCTTCTGCATTTTGTGCAGCTTCAGCGAGCTCTGTAATTGTCATATGTATAACCTCAGAAGGATTTTCAAGAATATAAGTTGCTGTTTTTTGTTCTGTTTTAGTTAAGTCATTAAAACCGCTTCGTATGCGGGGTAAACACGAAGTGAGTGTATTTTCGATTCGTTCCATTTCATAGCCTCCAAGTTTCGAAATAAAGAAGACTGAATTTAAGTGCAATTTTAATTCTAGCAAACTGTTCATGCCCTTTTGCAAGGACTTTCTTATGTAGAACCATTGTAACAGACACCTTACTGGCATGCAATACTGTTCCTTTTTTCAGAAAACTTATTTCTTTTTACTGAATATAAAAAGAAATATTTTTTCTTTTTATATTGCTTTTTACAAAAAAACACTATATTATAATAATTGAAAATTTAATTCATTTATTTTTATAATTTTGATAAATTATTTCAAAGGAGTGTGTCTATTTTGAATACAACACTAAGCAAATTACCAGCTTATCAACGAGCAATTGCCAAAGGTCATTTAGGATCTTGTGGAGCAATTTATAAAAATCTTGACCGCCCAATTATTGCAGTGGTTAATTCATGGAATGAAATTGTCCCTGGTCACTGTCATCTCAGAGAACTTGCTGAAGATGTAAAGAAAGGGATCATTGAAGCCGGTGGCTATCCTCTAGAATTTAACACTATTGCGATTTGCGATGGTATTGCCCAAGGTCATAACGGTATGAAATATGTATTACCAAGCCGGGAACTCATTGTTGATTCTATCGAGGTCATGATTCGCGCTCACGGCATTTTTGATGGTATGGTACTTCTTGGTTCCTGTGACAAAATTGTACCAGCGATGCTGATGGCCGCTGGACGATTAAATATTCCAGCCACTATGGTCACAGGCGGACCAATGATTAACAAGATCAAACCTGCTGAATCAAAGGCTGCTCGCCAACAATTTATTCGTGGGGAAATCGATGAAGAGAAATTGGTAGAAGTGACTGTTGATTATTATCCGACTGCTGGTGTATGTCCATTTCTTGGTACTGCCAATACCATGTGCATTGTCGCAGAAACCTTAGGTATGTCTCTGCCAGGGTCAGCAGCTGTTCCTGCACTGAGCGAGCTAAGACATAAAGTAGCCTATGATACTGGTACAGTCATTATGGACTTAGTAAAAAAAGATATTAAACCTCGTGACATTATGAATAAAGCTGCTTTTGACAATACAGTTGCTGTCGTCTTGGCAATGGGTGGTTCCTTAAATACAGTACTCCACCTGCCCGCTATTGCCCATGAGTGTGGTCTGAGCGTAACTTATGATGACTTTGATCGCATTAGCCGCTATGCTCCTTTAATTACAAGAGTTGTTCCTAACAGCCAAGAATATACTGTAGCTGATTTATATCCAGTTGGCGGCATCCCTACGATTATGAATGAATTAAAATCCATCTTGAACATGGAGACCTTAGCGATCAACGGAAAAACATTAACCGAAAATCTTGTAGATGCTAGACCTGCTGATGGCGCCATTATACGATCTTTTGACAAAGCATTTACGGCAGAAGGCGGCATTGCTGTACTGCGCGGTAACATCGCTCCAGAGGGTGCCGTGGTGAAAAGTTCAGCTGTTCCATCAGACATGTGGGAGTTTTCAGGTCCTGCAAAAGTCTTTAATTCAGAAGAAGATTGTATGGATGGGATTGATAATGGATCTGTTGTTCCCGGTGATATCGTAGTCATTCGCTACGAAGGACCGATTGGCGGACCTGGTATGCGCGAAATGCACCGAGTTACAGAAGTGATCGGAAAAATCGGCAATGTAGCAATCGTAACTGATGGCCGTTTTTCTGGTGCATCAGGCGGTTTATCAATCGGTTATCTTTCACCAGAGGCCGCAGAAGATGGACCGATTGGTTTAGTAAACAATGGCGACATGATTGATATTAATATTTTTGAAAGAAGTATTCATTTGAGAGTTGATGATGAGGAGTTAAAGCATCGTCGTGCAAATGCCAAACCAGTAGTCAAGCATGGAGACGACAGTGAATTTCTCAAACTATATGGTCAAACAACTACGTCATCATCAAAAGGTGCTGTACGCCGAAAAATCACATGAAAGGAGAAATTATGTTGAGGGCTTGGTTTACACCAAGTCCTCAATACAGGCAGAGATCTTAGTCGAGAAAGAAATATCCTTTCTTACTCCAAAAAAGACTATTAGAAAAATTGATCTATAAATCAAGGAGGAATTATAGTATGTTATTGGGAATTGTATTCATAGCTATTATTTTATTACTCATATTAATCACCAAAATGAAAATCAATCCATTTATATCTTTAATGATTGTTTCTTTTTTCGTCGGATTAGCCACAGGTATGCCTCTTGACAAAATAGTGGGTTCCATTCAGGCAGGGTTAGGCAATACTTTAGGATTCATTGCCATTGTACTCGCCTTAGGAACTATGCTTGGTAAGTTAATGGAAGAATCAGGGGCTGCTGAACGAGTCGCTCGCACCCTTATTGATGCTTTCGGTAAAGACAATGTACACTGGGCTATGATGTTTGTCGCATTTATTGTTGGTATCCCAGTGTTTTTCCAAGTTGGATTTGTGTTGTTATTACCTTTAGTATTCACAATTGCAAAAGAAACAGGCATGTCATTGCTTAAAATCGGCTTACCCCTTGTTGCTGGTTTATCCGTTGTACATGGCTTGGTACCACCACATCCCGCTGCAATGGCAGCCGTAGGTATTTTTAAAGCTGATGTGGGTAAAACCATTCTTTATAGTATCATCGTTGGTTTACCAACCGCAGTCTTAGCTGGACCAGTTTTTGCAACTTTTATTAGTAAAAAAATACAAATAACGCCCCCAGAAACCATAACAACTGCAGTTAAAACAGGACGTAGTGATCAAGAAATGCCTGGCTTTGGTATCACAGTTATTACGATTCTCTTCCCTGTTTTCTTGATGTTATTATCAACAATTTCTGATATTTATTTAGAAAAAGGTACTATGACCCGTTTAGTATTGAATTTTATTGGTAATCCTATCACCTCCCTCTTAATTTCTGTATTGCTTAGTTTATTTACCTTTGGTTTATGGCGTGGATTTTCTATGGAACAAGTCGGCAAATACTGTGATCAGTCTTTACCTTCCGTTGCCAGTATTTTAATGGTTATCGGTGGTGGTGGCGCTTTCAATAAAGTACTACTTGATAGTGGAGTAGGAACAGAGATTGCTAAGCTCGCAACATCTGCTCACCTTAACCCAATTATTCTCGGTTGGTTGGTCGCTGCTCTTATCCGCGTTGCTACTGGTTCTGCCACTGTTGCAATGCTCACTGCTGCTGGTATTGTAGCCCCAATTCTCGCTATGTCTCCTGGAACTAGCCCCGAACTTATGGTACTGGCTGTTGGAGCAGGTTCACTTGTTCTCTCCCATGTAAATGATGCAGGATTCTGGATGATCAAAGAGTATTTTGGAATGACTGTTCAGCAAACATTATCTACATGGACTGTACTAGAAACTATCATTGGTGTCGCTGGTCTAGCATTTACTTTATTACTTGCTACATTCATCGGTTAAGAACTTTTTAATTGATTAAAAAACTTCTATCCTGATTCCACAAAATGTAGTACAGTCATACTATCCAATATATAATATGGTGGCGTCAAGAATGGGATATGAAATATATCCCATTCCTGTCAATTTTTCCTTCCAATCTTTATCTATACTCTTTATCTAATTGTCCTTGTCTATTAATCAAAAGTAATTTTTGAAGGAGGTTATCTAACATGAATGATCAAAAAATAATTGGAATCGATATTGGTACAACAGGTTCTCGTGCCGTCATCTACTGCCAGGATGGTACAACCATTGGTAGTCAATCCGTAGAATATCCTTTGCACACCCCACAAGCTGCTTGGGCTGAACAAGATCCAGAAGAAATATTGCAAGGAGTTCTAAAAGTATTAAAAGAAGCAATTACTGAGGCAAAACTAAGTCCTCATGACATTGCTGGAATTTGCTTTAGTTCGGTCATGCATAGTGTCATTCCCGTAGATACGAATGGTAAGCCTCTAGACCGCATGCAAACCTGGGCTGACTCTCGTGCTCAGGACTATATTGGGAAAATTAAAGCATCTGATGATGCTAATACGATATACTTCAAAACAGGCTGTCCAATTCATCCTATGTATCCTTTATTTAAAATCATCTGGTTTAAAAATGAACGTCCAGAACTCTTTGCCCAAACAGCTAAATTTATTGGGATTAAAGAATACATCTGCCACCGTCTGTTTGGCAAATACCTTGTTGATGAATCCATTGCATCAGCTACAGCGATTTACAATCTTCATACGCGCACATGGGATCAAGACTTATTAGATATGATCGGAATTACGGCTGATCGCTTAGCAGAGGTCTTACCTACTACTCATATTGAACGAAATATTAATCCTGAAATAGCCGCTATGCTTGGTATCAGTCCAGATACTGCTATCATCTTAGGAGCTAGCGATGGTGTATTATCTACACTAGGATCAGGTGCTGTAAAACCAGGTCAAGTAACGGCTATGATTGGTACAAGCGGTGCAGTTCGAATGATTGTCGATAAACCTCAGGCTGATGAAAAACAACGTACTTGGTGCTATAACCTCGCTGGCGATACCTGGGTCTTGGGTGGAGCACTAAGCAATGGCGGAGTAGCATTTCGTTGGGCACGGGACAAATTCGCTGCAACAGAACAACGTGTAGCTGAAAAATTAGGCCTAGATGCTTATGAAATCTTAGGTCGTTATGCAGAGCAAAAACCAGCAGGTTGCGAAGGCTTGATTATGTTACCACTTTTCTCTGGCGAACGAGCTCCTCATTATAATGCCAATGCACGCGGAGTTCTATTTGGACTTAACCTGAATCATGGTAAACGTCATTTAGTACGTGCGACACTCGAAGGAATTATTTACCGGATGTTTAGCATCTTCAAATCGTTAGAGGAAGTTGCAGGATCTGTGAATGAAATCAGAGTGGGCGGCAGTTTTACTCGTTCAAGAGTCTGGGTTCAGATTATGGCAGACGTATTTGGCCGAGTCATTCAAGTACCTGGCGAACCAGAAGGATCAGCCTTTGGTGCTGCCGTTCTAGGAATGTACGCTTTAGGCATGATTAATGATCTAAAAGATGTGGAAAAATTTATTACAATTAAAGAATCTTATTATCCTAATGAAGAAAATCGTGAAATCTACCAACGGTTATTTGGTATCTACGAACGAGTCTACTGGAATCTACAAAATGAATTTGAAGAAATCGCTGAAATTCAACGCACGTGGAAAGATAAATATAGTAAATAATGAGGGGTTGTTATCATGACTAAAGAACAAGTCATTACGAGAATCTGTGAAACTGGTTTAGTCGCAGTAGTGCGAGCCGAGAGTAGCGATCAAGCAAAGCGAATTACGGAAGCCTGTATTGCAGGCGGAGTCAATGCCATTGAAATGACATTTACCGTTCCTAGGGCTCATGAAATTATCAGTGATTTAGCAAAAAGCTATTCAGAAGATGAAATCATTCTGGGAGCAGGTACAGTCCTCGATGCAGAAACAGCTCGAATTGCTTTGCTAAGTGGCGCACAATATATCGTAGCCCCATGTTTAAATTTAGAAACAGTAAAACTTTGCAATCGTTATCGAGTGGCCGTTATGCCTGGAGCTATGACCATTAAAGAGGTCGTTGAATGTATGGAAGCCGGCGCAGATATTGTTAAAGTATTTCCTGGCGATTTGTCTGGACCTGATTTCATTAAAGCCATTAAAGGACCATTACCTCATGCTCATCTAATGCCGACTGGAGGCGTGAGTGTTGATAATGTCCAAAAATGGATTAAAGCTGGGTGTGTTGCTGTTGGCGCAGGCGGCAGCTTAACAGCAGGTGCAAAAACTGGGGATTATGATTCCATCACTACGATTGCTAAACAATTCATTGAACAAATTAAGTTGGCTAGAACTAGTAAGTAATTACATTTCCTACCGCTAGTACTTGCCATAAATGGGATATAAGGCATGCTTCTACGTAAAGCATCAAGAGCCTTATATCCCATTTATACAATTATCTTTATAAAAATGTATGACTAAACCATGCTTAATTTTACTAATTAATCATAAAGGATTTATAATATATTGGCGAAAGGAAGGATAATCATGCAAAGGCTTTTGGAAGGGTTAGTAAAATTTAGACGTGGCGATTTTGAAGATCACCGGGATCTTTTTAAGGAATTAAAAGCAGAGCAAAAGCCTCATACACTGTTCATTACTTGCTCAGATTCTCGGGTGGACCCTAACATGATTACTGGGACCCTGCCAGGAGAACTCTTCATTATTCGCAATATCGCCAATTTAGTACCTCCTTACCGGCAAACCCCTGAATATGTAGCAACCACATCAGCAATTGAATATGCAGTGCTTGCTTTGGGTGTGGAAAATATCATTGTTTGCGGCCATTCCAACTGCGGAGGCTGCGCCGCATGTCTAAGGCCCTCTGATTTTTTGGTTAAAATGCCACATACGCGAAAATGGCTCGAGCTGGCTCACCCTGTTCGTGATCGCGTCTTAAAAGAAATTCCAGATAGTGATCCCGAAGCTCGCAAATGGATGATGGAGCAGGTTAATGTAGTGGAACAACTCAAACATCTCATGGCATATCCCTATATCCGCCAAAAAATAAGTTCAAGACAATTGACATTAAGTGGTTGGCATTACATTATCGAAACTGGTGAAGTCTTTATTTATGATAAAAATATAGGAGAGTTCCTATTGGCTAATGGCTAAACAAGAAAACTGATGATTACTTTCGCTATCTTCTATAGATAGAAAGTAATCATCAGTTTTTTGTCTAGCAATTTACTATTTCCGCCCCTTTAATATCAATTGATGAATGATATCACCATGAATTCCATGGGCACTTTCCATGACTGTCTCAGATAAACTAGGATGGAGATGAATCGTGTGACCAATTTCTTTTGCTGTTAAGCCATTACGAATTGCAATTGCCCCTTCCATAATTAAATCACTGGCGTGGGCGCCAAGAATATGCATACCAAGTACCTTATCACTTTCAGCGTGAGCAATGATCTTGACTAAACCATCCGTTTCACCCATAGAAACGGCTTTACCATTACTAGCAAAATTAAATTTACTCACTTTTATATTTATGTTTTGTTCTTGGGCCCCTTGCTCCGTAAGGCCAACCATAGCAAGTTCTGGTGTAGTAAAAATGCAGCCTGGCACGGCGCTGTAATCCATACTGACCTGACGTCCCAATGCATTTTCTGCAGCAACGATTCCCTCTGCTGAGGCGGCATGAGCCCACATTTCTTGTCCAGTTACATCACCAATGGCATAAATGCCAGGTATATTGGTTTCCATTTTATTATTCACTATAATTCCAAGCTGACTGTAATCAATACCTGCCGTTTCAAGACCAAGCCCAAGGACTACAGGTTTGCGCCCCGTTGCGATTAATACTTTTTCTATAATAATTTCTTGAATTGCCTTACCATTATCAAGAGAAACCTTAACGCCCTCAGTATGTTGCTCAATACGAATTACTTTTGTATTGGTCAGTATTTTTATGCCCTGCTTGCGTAAAATAGGCGCCATACGTTTGATTACATCATTGTCAATATTAGGTAAAATCGTCGGCAGCATCTCCACCACTGTTACTTCCGAACCAAAATCTCTAAAAATAGCGGCAAATTCAATCCCCACAGCACCTGCACCAATAACCATCATACTAGCTGGTACATGATTTATTTCGAGGAGTTGATTGCTGTCAATGACGTCAGGTAAATCGTGCCCTGGTATCGGCAAAGTCATAGGTGCAGATCCTGTGGCAATAATAATATTTTTTGCTTCATAATGTGTGTCTATATCACCTTGCCTGATGCTCAGCTGATTTTGTCCCTTTAAAACAGCTTCCCCATATACCATCTCAATCTCATTACTTTTAATTAACTGCTCAATACCACCTCGCAGTTTACTCACAACTTGCTGTTTACGCTGGGTAATGGCATCAAAATTAAAACCAATATGATCGGCCTCTAGACCAAATTCATGACAATTTTGAAGTTCCCTCCATTTTTCAGCACTCTTGAGTAAGGTTTTCGTTGGTATACAACCACGATTCAAGCAAACTCCACCTAACATATCTTTTTCCACCAATAATACTTTTCCGCCAAGTTGAGCAGCTCGTATGGCAGCCACATAACCACCAGGACCTCCGCCAATCACTGCTATATCATATACCACTTTTCCCCCTCCTTTAGTACGATCATGATCGACTTAACGTAGCTTATTCCAAGAATCTTGACTGTATTTCGTAGATATTAACTCTTGACTTACAGCCTGTTCTTTTGCTGTAAGCTCTGCCTTTATTAACTGAATGCCAAGGACCGATTCAAAGGCTGCTGGCATGGGATCATACACTTCTTGCCATGTGACTGGCCGCCCTAAGGCTTCTTCGATGGATGTAGCCCTGCTCTTTAGCATTTGAATCATCTGTTCTCGTTTTTCTGCCGACGATAATCTCAATAATTGAGTAAACTTCTCGGCCGAAAATTGTAAAAGTATCGATCCATGCTGCAAAATAACTCCATTTTTGCGTACTTGAGCACTGCCCACTAGTTTTCGCCCTTCGACTGCAATTTCAAAATGAGAAGGGGCATCAAAACAGGCCGCTGAAGCAGGCTGTTTTTTTCTTTGTCCATAAGCCGCTACCGGTACTGTCATATGAGCTTGTATTCCTAATTCCTCAAGACCTCTTAATAGGCCATTACTAAAATAGCGATAGGATGCTGTGATCGTTTTTGGAATAAGAGGATCATCTTCCTGAACTACGATGCTATAAGTAAGTTCGGCATCATGTAATACGGCTCTGCCCCCAGTCAATCGACGCACCACATCAATCTTATGCTCTTTACATTGCTCTAAATCGATTTCAGACATAGCCCGTTGAAAATAGCCTAAACTAATGGCTGCAGGTTTCCAGCCATAAAACCTAAGGGTAGGAGGAACTTTCCCAGCACTATGGGCTGATAATATAGCCTCATCAATAGCCATATTGGTTGCAGCATCAGCAAGCCCACTGTTAACAAGTCGCCAGTTCATCATATTCTCCCTTTACTATCCCACACTCGTCAATGGCCTTCGTGATTTCTAAGGTCGTCAGATGACGGGGATAATTATAAATAAGACCACCCGGACGTTCATTATAATAAGGGCGATTACAATCATCACAACCACTGGTTTGAAAAGCCTGACCATCGCCGATTATAGAAAGTAGTTCCCTCTCTGGCATGTTAAATTTGGAAATGGTTCCACCCTGATACTCAATAACTCCTTGTTTATACCCACTTTTTAGTAAGGAGTGGGCAATCTGAATGCGCCGATATTGACCGATTGATGGTGGTAAATGAGCAGCCCAAGGAGTACCACGGACGGGTGTAAAAGCAAATAAACCGACTGTAATTCCTTGTTCGATACAAGCTGCCATCCGCCTTACCATCTCCTCTTCACTTTCTCCGAGGCCCACAATCAGATGAGTTGTAATACAACCTGGCAAAACCTTGGCACACGCTAGTAAGAGATTCCATCTGGGAGACCAAAGTCCATCTTTTACCTTCTCATATAATGTTGGCGTAGCAGCATCTAGGGCAATACAAACACGTTGAGCTCCCCTTGCAACGAGTTCTTTGGCCTGCTCTACAGTTTCTAGATGACTGGATATACAGATGGGCACTTCACTACTCCTATGTAATAAATCTAGAGCACTCATAGTCCGATCCCAGCTACTATTATTGTCCACTACTTGTAAACAAGCTCGTTTAATTCTACCTGCTCCATAGGATTCTCCAATTCCAACAGCCGCTTCTTCTTTAGTAAAACTAGGCCAAGTCACTCTGGAAAGAAGATCAACTCGCGACTCACTACTTCGTGACTGAGCACAAAACTGGCAGTTATTTTTACATTTCTCCCCTAGCATAATATATGCAGTCGTGGGCAAAACATCAGCTTTCGTTTTCTTTTTACCAATTACACAGGCTGTGCCTGCGGAAAGTTTCCAAAGGTTCATAATACGCAGCACTCCTCGCTTCTTAGGATGGATATGCCTAATTCTTTTGCCAGTGCCACAGCTTTGGGAGTAGGGTTTACAATGGTATCTATACCAATTTTAACAGCCCATTCATCAATTTCACTCCGATAACGCCCGCCCGGTCTCATACAACCTAAGTGAATAGGCACCAAGGGACAAGTTTCACGCGCCCATTGTAACAGCTTTACTACTTCTTCTATGTTAGGTGGCAAACAATCCGCATAAGGAGTGCCACGAGTCGGCGTAAAGATAATAAAGGTTAAGGCATCCATACCGAGTTCTTGTAACAGTTCTACCGCCCGATATTCGCCCTTGATCTGACCACCGTGCAGTCCAATACAAATATGAGGCATAACCTTCACTTGTTCCCGTAATTTTTGATAACACTGGATATAATCACTGACGGACCGTTCAAGACCAAAGACTTCATGAATGGTTTCATCGTCCCCCACAAAATCAAAAGAAACACAATCTGCAATCTCGGCGATCTTAGCTACTTCATCCTCCTCAATTAATCCTACATGAAGGTTGTAACGCCTGCCCTGCTTCACAGCCTTGAGCTGAGAAACATGCTGACCGATAGGAACGGTTCCATCAGCCTTACAGCCACCGCTAATCAAAAAACTTGTAGCATGACTCTCCTTGATAGCGGAAATCGGTAACATATGTTTTAAATAATGACCACTGCAGTGAGCGCAATTTTGCTCACACTCACTGCCTGTAACGCTAATGGATTTTGTCTGATGAGGATAAGCAAAACGCATTATCCTTTCCATCTTACAACCGGTTTACGAGCAGCCATGGTTTCATCCAAACGTCCAACGACTGTCGTATGAGGAGCACTCTTAATTTGGGTGGAATCCTCCTTGACTTCTTGGGCAATTTTTCTCATCACAGCAATAAACTCATCTAAGGTCTCTTTGCTTTCTGTATCTGTCGGTTCAATCATGAGAGCTTCTTCCACAATCATAGGGAAATAAATAGTCGGGGGATGATATCCATAATCTAAGAGGCGTTTGGCAATATCGAGTGTGCGAACTCCATGCTGAGTTTGCTCCTTAGATGTTAGAATACATTCATGCATACAAAAACGAGTAAATGGGGCATGATACTGTTGTCGTAACTGACTTAAACAATAATTGGCATTCAGTACAGCATCTTCACTCGCTTGGCGAAGACCATCAGGGCCTAAAGCGCGGATATAAGCGTAGGCACGGACAATCACCCCAAAATTACCATAAAAAGAATGTACCTTACCAATCGATTGGGGACGATCATGATCTAGACCATAGCTAGTGCCATTAAAAGTGAGTACCGGGGTTGGCAAAAATGGAATAAGACTACTCTTGACGCCAACTGGCCCTGATCCTGGACCGCCACCGCCATGTGGCGTACTAAAGGTTTTATGAAGGTTAAAATGGACAACATCAAACCCCATATCTCCAGGTCTAACAATCCCCATAATGGCATTGGCGTTAGCCCCGTCATAATATAACAAGCCACCTGCTTCATGGACAATGGCAGCAATTTCTTCAATCTTGGTTTCAAACAATCCTAGGGTACTGGGATTGGTTAGCATGAGAGCCGCTGTATCTGGCCCTACCACTGCGCGGAGTGCATCTAAATTGATCGATCCATCTGGATTTGATTTGATTTCCACGATTTCTAACCCGCATACCGCCGCCGAGGCAGGGTTAGTACCATGAGCGGAGTCAGGCACAATGACTTTATTTCTCCTTTCTCCTCGGTGACGATGATAGGCCCGAATGAGTTTTAACCCTACCAATTCACCATGGGCACCAGCAACTGGCTGCATAGTAACAGCATCCATTCCTGAAATTTCAGCAAGATACTGCTCCATATCATAAAGTAGTTCTAATGCACCTTGCACCGTTTCAGGCTGCTGCAGAGGATGAATCAAAGCAAAACCTGGATAACGAGCAATGTCTTCATTCACTTTTGGATTATACTTCATGGTGCAAGAACCCAAGGGATAGAACCCTGAATCGACTCCGAAATTTCGCTGAGATAATTGAGTATAATGGCGCATCAAATCCAGTTGACTGACTTCTGGCAGGGCAGCAGGATTTTTCCGCAAAAATTCTTGGGGAATGAGTGTGGTAATCTCTTCTTCTGGTACATCACATGTAGGCAAATCTACAGCACAGCGCCCTGCTTTCCCTATTTCAAAAATCAAGGATTTAGTTTTCCTCATACCATCGCCCCCAATTTTTCTACCAAACGGCTAATCTCTTCCTGTGTCCGATTTTCCGTTATGCACAGTAACATACAGTTTTTAAGTTCTGGGTAATAAAGGCCAAGATCCAATCCGCTAATGATTTTTTCCTGCAATAATTCTTTATTAATTTCAGCAATGGATTTTGGGCAGCGTATCACAAATTCTTTAAAGTAGCTCGCTCCAAATACAGCAGTGACTCCTTCTAACTTAGTCAGTTCACGATAGGCATAATGAGCTTTTTGCAGTGATAATTCAGCCACCCGATGTAATCCTTCCTTACCAACAGCACTCAAATATACGGCAGCTGTCAAAGCACATAAGGCTTCATTAGAGCAGATATTAGAAGTGGCTTTTTCCCGACGAATGTGTTGCTCTCTCGCCTGTAAGGTTAACACGAACCCTCTATTTCCATCGTGATCCACCGTTTGCCCTACAATACGACCAGGCATTTTACGCATTAATTTTTCCGTTGTCGCAAAAAAGCCTAGATAAGGACCACCAAAAGCAGTCGCAAGGCCCATGGATTGACCTTCCCCCACCACGATATCAGCACCCAATACACCGGGCGCTTCTAGAATCCCGAGAGAAATAGGGTCAACGGCTACGATTAGCAATGCTCCTTGAGCATGAGCCAAGTCAGCCAGTTTTTTTATATCTTCGATGCACCCAAAAAAATTAGGTGATTGGATGATAACAGCAGCAATCTGTTTATTAATGAGCGAGGTAATTTCTTTCTGACTCCCAGTACCATCTTCATAACCAAACTCTGTGATTGTATAGCCCCGATCCATTCCATAGGTAGTGAGGACGCTGCGATAATGAGGATGCACTGTATTTACGACCAGCACCTCACTGCGACCCGTAACACTGCAAGCCATCATAGCAGCCTCTGCTAAAGCCGTACCACCGTCATACATGGAAGCATTGGAAACTTCCATCCCTGTTAGCTGACAGATCATGCTCTGGTATTCCCATAAAGCCTGTAAGTACCCTTGAGAAATCTCTGGTTGATATTGAGTGTAAGCCGTATAAAACTCAGAACGTCTTATCACATGGTCAATTACACTGGGTATATAGTGATCATAAGCCCCTGCACCCAAAAAACAGGTATAATCTTGAAGGTTGACATTAACCCCTGCTAACTTTTGTAAGGATTTCACCAAATCCAGTTCTGACATGGCAGCAGGTAATTGCAGAGGATGATTAAATAATAACTGTGCTGGAATATCACTAAAAAGTTCTTCTACTCTCTCTACACCAATTGCATTGAGCATAGTACGTCGATCTTCTTGGGTATGAGGTAAATAGCTCCATGTCATGTTACTGACCTCCCGCCCCTATCAATTCTTCATATTCATCACTACTTAGTAATTCTCCCAGATCAGTTTCAGCGTCCATTTCGATGACAGCTAGCCACCCCTCACCGTAAGGATCTTCATTCATAATTTCAGGGGCATCCGTAAGGGCCTCATTGACTTCTACAATTACGCCGCCAACAGGTGCATAAATATCAGATACGGCTTTTACTGACTCGACTACCGAGAAACCCATCCCTACAGCAATATGGCTATCAATAGTCGGCACCTCAACAAAAACCACATCTCCAAGCTGAGATTGCGCATAATCAGTTATTCCGATCCTCGCGCGATTGCCCTCAATTTTTACCCACTCATGGTCCCGAGAATACTTTAATTCTGCTAGAATTTTCATCCTTATTTCCCCTCTCTTTTATAAAATGGCTTAGGAATGACCTGGGCAGCTACCCTTTTACCACGAATCTCTATCTCAAATTCCTGTCCTACTGCAGCAAACTCAGCTTCTACTAAAGCAAGCCCCATATTTTTATCTAAACTTGGCGAATAGCTTCCTGTGGTAACAGTCCCAATCCATCGCCCGTCAGCTATTACTGGATATTCTGCTCGAGCAATTCCCCGCCCAGTCACAATAAAACCGACAACTTTACGTTTCAAACCATTTTTCTTTTGTAGAGCCAAAGCGGCAGAACCGTTAAAATCACCTTTATCCAGCTTCACAAAGAAGCCAATCCCTGCTTCTAATGGTGAAATATCCTTCGACAATTCATGCCCGTAAAGGGGCAGACAAGCTTCAAAACGCAAGGTATCTCGACAACCGAGGCCTGCAGGTAACAAACCATAAGACTTACCAATGCTCATGATGCACTCCCATAAGGCAGCAGCATCTTCTGGACGACAATAAATTTCAAAACCATCTTCCCCAGTATAACCAGTTCTTGATACAAGAGTTTCCTTACCTGCCACCATGACCTTAGGTAAAAACCAATAATACTCTAGTTCGGCAAGAGGAGCATCAGTCAATTGACTCAAAATACTCTGTGCCAAAGGACCTTGCAGAGCTAGCTGGGCTGTCTGGTCAGATTGATTTATTAGTTCTATATCAAATTCCCTTTTATTCTCTACCATCCACTCCCAATCTTTTTCAATGTTAGCGGCATTAATGACTAATAGGTATTCCTCGTCACTATATTTATAAATCAACAAATCATCAACAACACCACCATCTGAGTAGCACATTGGCGTATACTGTATTTTATGATTGACGAGGCGCGCTATATCATTGGTGACTAAATTTTGTACATAAAGGAAAGCATCGGGTCCTTTAACACGAACCTCACCCATGTGTGAAACATCAAATAAACCAGCTTTTTCCCTCACTGCTCGATGCTCCTCTAAAATCCCAGTATACTGAACTGGCAATAACCAACCTCCAAATTCAACAATTTTGCCACCGTATTTTAAATGAGTTTCATATAGAGGTGTCTTGCGCCCTACTGTCATAATCCATCCTCCTCTTCTTTATTGTTTTTTAAAAATAAAGACAGAGACAAAGGCGGACGAATCCACCTTTGTCTCTGTCTGTTGTACCTGAGAGTTTTGCCTAACTAGGCTCCCCATCGGTGACGCCCATTTTACGGGCGTGCTCTCCAGAGTATAGTCAGGTTACGGTCCTCTTTGCCTGAGAGTTTGACAAAGTTCTTGCTCCTTCGGCGCCGCAGTTTGCGATCTCTCCCATAACCATCATTCTACACATTATTGTTTTTTCACATTTATAAATATTCTAACAAATTAGTTAATTTGTGTCAACATTATTTCATCCTTGCAATTTTGTCCCCTTATATCTTACTGATCACATTTTTTGCTATCGATGGTTGAGGTGGACTTATATACTATATGCTCAGCTTCTTGTTTAGGCATCTTGGCTAAGGCTTCATAATCATTGATTTTTCCAATATCCCACCAATCATAATCCTGGATAAAACCATATACCTCCTCTCTTTCATGTAATAAAACGGGGAAAACATCACCTGGCAAATCAACTTCCCTCTTATCTGGATTAAATCTTTCAATATAGGGAAAAATTGTTTTTTCTAATAAATAAGTTCCTGTACTGATTGGACGATCCAAGTTTTCTTTTTCAAGAAAATTTATTATTTTATTATGACTATCGATCTCCGCCAGTCCTACTTCCAAACGGTATCGAGTTGACAAAGCGACTGATACCATCCCATTGTGCTGCCTGTGAAATTCGATCAAGTCATGATAATCTAAGTGACAAATTGTATCTCCTGGTATAACTAAAAAATGTTCTTCCTCATGTAATCGGTCACGGGCACGCCAAACCTCTCCCGCCTTACCTGCAGGCACCAAGCCACGACTATATTGAATGTTTATACCCCATCTTTCTCCATTACCAAAATAATTCTCAATCTGTTCGCCCAAGTAACTGATAGCGAATATATACTCACGTATGCCATAAGAGATCAAGTACAGTAGTATCCATTCAAGTAGTGGCTTACCATGTAATGGCACCATGGGTTTTGGTATATAATCAGTAATTGGACGTAATCTTGTTCCTTTACCAGCCGCTAAAATCAATGCCTTCATTGAGAACTTCCCTCCATTAATGTTTCTGCCCAATCAGCGGCTACTTTGCTTCCTCCATATTTTTCTCCTAATGATTTGAGATGCTCAGCTCCTCTGCGATAACTGGGATTATTGATAATATTTTGTATTGCCTTCACCAAAATATCAGCTGTTAATGTTGCTTTGTTTAATACGATTCCCGCACCATACTCAGAAAGGACAGCACCATTGTCCTCTTGTTCTCCTATGGAAGGTACTACCACAGCAGGTGTTCCACAAGCAATACATGTCATCAAGGTGGACGATCCACCATGAAAAACAGTGACGTCGCTGGCCTTGATCATTTCAGTCCCTGGAACATAGCCTTTAATCATCGCATTATTTGGTGGATCATACTGTAAGATAACTTCAGGTTGGATTACCATACCAGTAGCGATAATCCCTGTTACCTCCGGTATTAATCTCAGAGCATCTAATACAATCTTTAAAAATTGTTCCCCAATCAGCGATGAACCCCCACCGATTGTTATGTAAACCATCAATTTATTTCGATCACCCATATGCATTTGCTTTAAGTCTTCCTTTTCCGGCAATTGATCAGGGTACTCTATTAATAAGGGACCAGTAAATCTAATCTTCTCTTTTATGCCCATGAATTTCTGCCCAAAATCTTCAAATGTTATTCCGCCACTGATCTCTGGCATACCTTCTAGAATAATGATATCTGCCATTTTAAAGACATCAATCATTCCGTCTATTATTTTTTCCGATTCTTCTTGTCCATTACCTTGCAGTCTATCGGCGAGCATCTGAAAAGTTTTCTCTCCATGCGGCTGCAAAAATACCATCATAGAAGGTATTCCCAATTGCTGAGCCGTTCGTGATCCACTAAGAGTACCACTAAGAATAAGATTGGGCTGTTCTCTTTTCCCGATCTCAATTTCAATTTTAGCAATTGCGTTCAT
The DNA here is from genome assembly GCF_042610375.1 of Pelosinus sp. sgz500959. Lineage (NCBI taxonomy): Bacteria > Bacillati > Bacillota > Negativicutes > Selenomonadales > Sporomusaceae > Pelosinus > Pelosinus sp. sgz500959. The sequence goes on along the minus strand of NZ_JBGJZL010000005.1, from coordinate 149,160 downwards.
TACTTCTTTCATTTTTGTAGTCATTTCTTCTTTTGGCATATTTAATCGCCGTTGCTCATCATTATAAACTTCCACCTCAGGCATATCTTCCACTTCAATGACATGGATTCCAAAGTCTTTAATAATAGAAACTAATTTACCAGCTGCAATAAATTGAATATCATGACCCCGGCGTTGCAGAGCCTTGGCTATTGCTATGACTCTCATTGTCTGCCCCATGATTGTACCTGTACCCATTTGTGCTGTGCATAAAACTTTCATGTAAAAAATCCTCCTTAACTTCGTTGACGATTAAATGCTGTTGGGAAAGGAATTCATCAAGCAAATTGTGAAAGTAATCTCTGTAATGTTCATAAATCATACTCCGCACTTCAGGTTTGGTGGGAAAATCATTGGTTTCACAGATTGACGCTTTCACTGAACCAAGCATATTCCCTAGTACTACAGCAATCAGCGGACTATGAATTTTTGCATAAGCGTAGATAAACCCTGCCGACGCAGAATCGCCGCAGCCTATCGTATCTACGACCCTCCCAACATCAGTCACTGGAACAGTTGCCCAGAATATTTTATCCTGACGCTGCCAGGCAACCAAAGATGACTGATCACCAAATGTAATCCAGCAGGCAACTAGCCCTCTTTTCACTATACTAAGGGCATATTGCAGATAATCCGTAAATTCTCTAAGAAGTTGTCCTGAAGCCCACGATGCTTCTTTATCGTTCATTTTGAGAATATCAATGTGATTGAGCCATTCATCAGAACAGATCCAATTCTTCCTATACCGTTTTCCAGCTTCGTTTACACCCGTTACTAGACCATGAACATCTAAAAAGATTGTAGCCTTAGTTTTACTTCTGAATTGCTCTAATTGACTAAGAGGTATATCCGTTTCATTGAGCGGCATTAATATTACATAATCACATTCTGATAAAAGGCTTAATTCTTCAGCTGAAATAGGTTCCATCACTTGGGTTTGACAACTCGTACGCTCATGCTCATCAACATATGTTAAATCAATTCTGGTTCCCGTTGTATTTGAAATATTAATACCTACCATATTAATATTAGGATGGTTAAGAAATTCTTTAACTTGTAATCGATCTTCTGAAGATACATGAGACAAACAAATAACAACGTCCTCTGTTCCTTCCACTAACTTCGCCAACACTTGTGCAGTATAATGAATAGCTCCGAATTTACAAAGGATTTCTCCATTTGGCCATACAATCCGATCTTTCGATATTGGCCCTACAATACCAAATTTCATAGTACCCTCCTGCCGAATAAATGAATATTCCTATTGCTGACATATAACGTGAAAAACAACTTGGAAATTAAACCTGACAACCAGCATTATTTTAATTTCTTCCTTTGTCTTTCCTTAGATTGACTTTCCTTAATCAGATCAGGAACAAGTTCGGATGCTAACTCCACTTCAGAAACTATATTTTCAGCAAATAATGTGACGCCTGCTTCTTCTAAACCGCTTCTGTCATTCCCTTTTTCTAACTTAGCTCCTCCCATAAACAAACTGATAACGATACCTGCAATCGCAATGAGCATGGCAACCCAAAATACGATTTGTAGAGATTCTGAAAGAGCATTTTTAAGCGGTAGAAGGAATAGTTGCTGAAGATTTTCTGGAATCATCTGAATGGTCTCTGGGCTTAATAGCATATTAAATAAACTGTGAGGATCAGATTGTCCTCTTGCTAGTATATCGCCTAATGGACTTACCTCTATATCAGGAATACTCTGTATGACGGGAAAAAAATCTTTTTTCATAATGTTATTTGAATAGCCATTAAAGATTGAAGCAAGCACTGTCATACCAAGAGTTCCGCCAATGCTGCGAAAAAACTGTGTTGCTGAGGTTGCCACCCCACGGCGTTCAGGTCCAAATGCACTTTGTACTGCAATCGTGATAATGGGCATGATCATCCCCATCCCAACACCCAATATAACGATATAAAAGATCGCTCTATATTGGGTCGTATGTATTGTCATTGTGCTCATCAAATAGAACCCTAATGCCATAAAAGACATGCCGACTGCGTACATCGAACGAAACGGAATCTTCGTTGCAAAGCGCCCAGCAATAATACTTGTGAGCATCAAGGAAACCATCATCGGCAACATGGTATTACCAGAACTTGTAGCACTAATTCCAAGAACACCTTGAAAAAAAAGGGGCAGAAAGATAAGAGAGCCAAACATCCCTAGTCCCATAAGAAAACCGACGATGTTACTGATCAAGAAGACTCTATTTTTAAATAACTCTAAACTAAGCACTGGATCAACAGCTCGTTTTTCGGCAGAAATAAAAACCATCCAAGAAACTAAAGAAATCCCCAATAAACTAATGATTGGCCATGATAACCAGGGATAATTCGTACCACCAAGATTTAATCCTAAGAGCAGACCAAAGGTACCTATAATGAGAGTAATAACTCCCGCATAGTCAATGACCACCTTATCACTGAGAATTTTTTCGCCTTTTAAGCCAAGATGTATTGTCATTGTCGCCAAAATCCCTATGGGTAAATTAATATAAAATACCCATTTCCAGGAAGAATAATCAACAATCCATCCTCCTATCGTGGGGCCAACAACAGATGACAATCCGAATAAAGCACCCATAAGTCCCTGCCATTTACCACGCTCTTCGATGGGAAATATATCACCAACAATGGTCATTGCGAGTGGCATCATAATCCCTCCACCGATACCCTGCAATGCGCGATAAGCAATGAGTTGCAACATGTTCGTGCTCGTACCGCATAGAGAAGATCCAAGCATGAAAATTACAAGTCCTGCAATATAAATCATCCGACGTCCATATAGATCTGCAAGCTTTCCTGCTATGGGTACCACTGTTGTCGAAGTCAGCATATATGCTGTAGTGACCCATGTCATAATACTGAGTCCGCCAAGTTCACCGATAATCCTAGGCATGGCTGTCCCTACTACTGTTTGATCTAGGGAAGAAAAAAATAATGCCAGGAATAATCCTGTTAATAACATATTACGTTGATTTTCTGTATGCATATTCTCCTCCTCAGTGTTTCGTGGGCCTTTACTTTATTATGATTCCCTCCTCCAGAAAAAATATGACCAGTCTAGCATTTATCTCCAATCATTGCAGAACAAAAAAAGGTCCCAACTCTGTGTTTTTACAAGAGTTGAGACCTTTGGGGGTTTTTTACGATTGTTTTTAGTAGAAAAAGAAGAAATTAGCGGCTACCAGTGTAATTAACGCTCCAATCATAGGGATAGCAGTTCTTTTTACCACATCAAAAGGTGATACATTTCCCATACTAGAGGCAACGACAATAACTGCAGTAATCGGCGATATGGCGCGCGCTGCACTTGCGGCAAAATGCATAGGTAGCAGCATAACCACTGGTGCAACGGACATTTTAGCAGCAACAGTCGGAGTTAAAGCGGCAAATGCAAAAAATGGCGCATTACCCGAACCCATAATCACAGAGGATACAGCAATAATACCAATCATCACAAGAATCATACCGACGGCACCAAATCCTGAGCTTTGGGCAGAGGCTATAATGGCATCAATGGTCCCCATGGTCATAAGACCTTTAGCAAAGGTTTCCCCAGCTACAATCAATGTAATAACATTAGCCATTTGCATGCCAAGACCATCAAAGAAAGATTGTATATCTGCAAATACTTTTTTTCCATCCCGATGACGAATGTATTCAAAAATCATACCAATCATTACACCAAGAAACATAGCTTTGATGATATCCATCTTGATCCAAGTAATCCACAAACTGCTGAATATTAAAATTAAAATCAAAGGAAGAGCTGGTAAGATGGCATAAATCATCGGTGGCATTGTATCATCTTTTTCACTAGCAGCGAGTTCTGCTGTTTGAACAATATGACCATCACGTTTATCCATCCATTTTTGTGTAAAGTAATGAAGTACGGCAACCACTGGTATAACAACGGCTGCAATCGGAATTTGATACTGAGTCCAGTAAATAACCGGGTCAATCCCAGCAGTGACAGCCGATAAAATAGTACCTGTATCACTTGGACTCCAGTCAAGGCAAAGAGTGGTCGCAATAACAGCCGTTGCCGATAAGCGGCTAACACCTAGACTAATCAAGACAGGGAATATAGTAACCATCAGTAGCATAGCAAGTCCTGAAGCACTATTAATACATAGTCCTAGCAGCATACCGACCACCCATGCAGCTGACATTACGATATAAGGAGAGCGAAGGGCCATCAGAGGTCTGATTGTCAAGCTAACCAGAGCCTTACTCGCACCGATATGGTCCATATAGCGAGCAAAACCGCCTACTGCCATGATATTAAGACCAAGTCCAGCAGCACGGGAACTGAAGGTCTGTTTAATAAATTCAAATGCATCAAAAAGAACTAAGCCCGTACTATCTTTCACAGGAAGAATTTTTCCAAGTCCAAGCGCTACGGCTGTAAACATAAGAATCAAACCAGCTAGAAATAAAACAGGTTGTGGTTTGTATTTTTTTACAATGAGATAACCTAACCAAAAAGTGACAATGATTGAAATGATAATACCCAAGTACGTTACCTCCTTTTATTAAACGCGAGATATCTTTAAACGAACCTTTTTATTCCTCCCTTCCTTAGTTGTCATGCACCATAAATTCATCTAGAATCATCATAATTCCTCCTAGATTTTCTAGATGCAGATCAATTATTTTTAATGACCACCTTATTATTCATTCATTTACAAAGGGAGGCTTTCCCTCACATCATGAACTAGCCTATTCTTTCCGAAATGCAGACCAATTCTCAGCTATTTCTAAAATAAAGCAAACTAATGCCACAGTACGAGGAACAGCTGTTTTTAGATCAACAGATTCATGATCTGTATGTTCATCATAGTTTTCAACACCTAATGCATCAATTGTAGGAATATATTTGGCAGCCCGATTACCATCTGTCAGTCCACCAGATACCCACTCCACAATATCAGCATTATATTCACGTTTTACAACCTGTCTAAAAAGATCAACAAGTTTTTGTGCTTGTGGTGTTTTTTCCATTGGGCCGGTCTTAATTCCGCCTGTTATAGTCACTTTTGTACCAGGAACCACAGTTTGATTGACTAGATCTTTAATCTCACGGTCAAGACGTTCTTGTTCGGCAATGCTAAAGCAACGAACATTCACTTTGGCGAAAGCATCTTTGGGAATAGAATTGATTTTTTGATTAGTCGAGCCAATAACGCCAACATTAATGGTATTTTCAGGAGTGAACTGACCATGATCCTGAATGCCTTGTTCTTTCAGGCTATCGCGCGTAAACTTGCTCGGATCAGAGGGTAATGGGCTGGCCATTTTATATAATAGACTAATTTGATTACCAAGTTCCATAATGGCATTTGCTGACGTTTGCGATGCATTGCCATGATGTCCTGCAATTCCTTCTACTTGAATTTCATAATTAGCACTGCCTTTACGCTGGGTTACAATGCCCCAATTAGGACGGGCTGTATCCATAATAATGCATAGATCGACTTGTTGGGCAAGTTCTGCTACAATAGCTTCTGCTGTTGGAGACCCCCCTTCTTCTTCACCGCTATAATATAAAACAATTTCTTTAAAATTTTGAAAATTCAATTCCTTTAAAGCCTGCATTGAATAAATCGTTTGTACCACGGTAGCTTTATCATCACCCACACCAGGTCCATAGGCCATCATATTTTCATCCATTCGAAATGGCCGTCTTTGGGCTTCACCCTTTTCAAAAACAGTGTCAATATGAGCAATGAGTAATAATCGCAAATCCCCAGTTCCTTGAAAACGAACAATTGTATGAGTAGACCGTGAATTTTTTCGATACTCGACCTTAGCACCCAGTGCTTCAAATTTCCCCCCAACTAATTGTGCAACAGCATCTGTTCCTTCTGCATCACCATTACCAGAATCAATATTGGTCATCTCTTCTAGGTCTTTAATGAAATTAGGCAAATAACTAGTAACAATCTCTTTTACTTTCCCACTTTCAAGCATACGCATTTCCTCCTAGTATTGTCGTATTAACCACTTTATTTTAACTAAAAATATGTATATTGTATACTCCCTTTAATAAAAAAATAAATTTTCATTATTTTTTCCGACTTCACTATATAAAAAAATCCAGACCAACGAGACCTTTCATAGCAAGGCTGATTAGCTGGATTTAGTGTTTATTTATCTAGTTATGATCAATCAACTCAATCGATTCTTATTCTTTTTTATTCAGCATAATGTCTAAAATAATTTTATCAGCCTCAATCGATCCCTCGTTACCAATTCGGCAGAGATTATCAATGGAATAGGCTGCATCTTTTTCAATAATTCCTTCTGTCTCTTGGATACCAAACCCATGAATTGCCATAAGGGCTGATTGCACTGCAGCATTTGTACAGGTAGAAACTTTCATGGCGCAACCAGCTTTCGCTCCATCACATAGCATACCTGTGACATTTCCCAGCATATTTTGAATGGCTTTGCGCACTTCGCCTTTACCCCCGCCTAGAAGATAGGTAATACCACAACTAGCGCCCGTCCCAGATACAGTAGCACCACATAAGGCTGATAAACGACCAAACTTAGATTTAATATAGATCGTAATTAAATGACTGAGTGCAGTCGCACGGATAATTTGTTCCGAGGAAGATTGTAATCGTTCCCCCACAGCAACCACTGGCAGAGTCGCTGAAATTCCTTGGTTACCACTTCCCGAATTGCTCATAACGGGTAAGGAAGAACCAGCCATTCTGGCGTCAGAAGCAGCAGCAGTCAACGCCATGGCATGAGTCGCTAAATCATCACCAAAAATCCCTTTACTTATATAGGCCTTAATTGTTTTTCCCACTTGCAGCCCATAGGAGTTCTGTAAACCATCGTCGGAAATTCGCTTGTTTAATTCGATGCTTTGTTTCACAAGACCTAAGTCTTCCATATCAACAGTATGAATAAATTCCCAAATAGTATCAATATCTAAAAACTCTCGGCCCTCTTCTCTATGTCCATCCTCAGTAGTTTCATGATCTCCTGTTCTGACAATCCGGCCATCTGCTTCAACGAGGGCAACACGAGTATGCTCATCTGCCACAATCACTTTAGCACTTGATCCAGGTGTTTGAATGCAAACTTCAATATATAATTTTTTACTTGTATCAGCAACATGAACCGTAACCATTCCTTGCTCGATCATAAATTCGGCTTTAGTAATATCCTCTGGCGTCAAACCTGCTAGTACTTCAAGATTTTTATCAGCATCACCAGCTACAATCCCTAATGCAACGGCCATCGCTACACCACAGCTTTGAGTCCCCGGTATAGCAACGGCCATAGCATTTTTTAACACATTACCGCTGGCATATACTTGTACCGCAGTAATTGTAGACTCTCGTAAATTTTGTTTCGCAAGCGCCCCAGCATAGGCAACAGCAATTGGTTCAGTACACCCCAATGCAACGATTAATTCTTCGGATAATACATCTAAAAATTCTTTTTTATCCATCTTCGCTATCCCCTTTATGTCCTACTTATTTTAGTAAAAATATGTTCTTTACTACTTGCTGAACTTTCTGCAAACCACATTTACTAATTAAGATGCCACTTTCACCAACAATTAGAACTGTCAATTCACTATAAGCTATCTTTCTCGCAAATTCAATAAATTTGCTCATCTTTGACATTCTCTTGCCCCAAAAAACAATATCCTAAGTAAATAAAAAACCTCGTCTTTCAGTTCACAGACTGTCAGACGAGGTCTATTTTTGCTATTTTTCTTGGCAACATGCAGAATCTACAAGTTTACAATCCGTCATTTTTTCTTTCTCTTTTATATTTTTAAAATTTAGACTTTGCTCTAACATACCTGTTGTTAAGTAAACACCAAAAAATACGAGTAATCCACCAATTCCCTGTGCGCCAGTGACTTTTTCTCCTAAGATACCACTGATAATCGCCGTAAATACAGGGATCAAATTTAAAAATACACCAGCCTTACTCACTCCAATCCTCTGAACCGATAGATTCCAAAAAACAAAGGAACCGACAGAGGGAAATAACACCATATAAAGAATACCGATAATGGCTAAATCCCCAATTTTCTCAGTATGAATCCCTTGGCTATATGCAAATGGAGCCATTAATAGTACAGCGATTGCTGTGGATATAGCTGTAGCTGTAATGGGTGGCGTAGCGATTTTGCGCGCTATCAGTGTATATAAGGTCCATATGATGACTGCCCCCACCATCAATAAATCTCCTCGATTAAACTGTAATTGTAATAAACGTTCTATTTCACCATTGGTTAATACGACTAAAGCACCAATGAGAGAAACCAGCAATCCCATGGTCTGCAAGATGGAAATACGTTCACGGTACAAAATAATAGAGGAAATAACGAGGACGCCAGGATTGAGTGCGCTCACCAAAGCAGCATTCGTTGGTGTTGTGTATCCTAAAGCCGAATAAAGAAAAATATTATACCCAACAACCCCTAATACTCCCATACAGAACAGTAAAAACCAATCTTTTTTTGCTTCCTTCCATATGGGTTTTTCAATATAGTGAGCAATAGGAAATAAGAAAAACAAGGCTAATGTCCACCGCGAAAAAGTAATCCACAGAGGCGTTACTTCTACAATCACATACTTTCCAAAAACATAATTGCCTGCCCAAAATAGATTACAAATCACTAATAAAAACCAAGTCCAGTATTTTGACATCTGCTTTCAACTCCTTACTATGACACTTTCTATGAGTTCTTTTCATATAATAAAAAAGAGCCCAAGGATAGTTAGTCCTTGAGCTCCATTGCTTTTCACACTTATTGATTACTATATCATATTCCTACTGGTTTGTCACATATTATTCCAGTTCAACGGTGACTTGAACGTTGGCTCCTACGGTTACTTTTCCAGCTTGTATATTCGGTACACCCCCGTCCATACTAGCTGCTTTGAATAATCGGCTTTCCATCATAACTGGATGATACGATACGCCAGATTCATTTACAAGTGTGACCCTAGCAACTCTTTTATTAAGGGTAGCGGCAATGATTTCTGCCTTTTTTAAAGCATCAGCAATAGCATCTTTTAGTGCTTCATTCTTACTCTCTGTTTCATTTGCAGTCTCAAAACGAATAGAGTTGATCTCATTCGCACCTGCATTTGTCACTTCATTCACTAGAATTCCGACTTTATCAATGGAAGTACGAATTTCTAGGCCATTGGTTACACGATACCCTTCCAACTTAGGTAAACGATCTTTTTCATAATTGTAAATGGGATCAACTTGATATGTATTGGTTTTTATTTGTTCATTTGTAATTCCTTGATCATTCAAGCTTGCAAAAACACGATTTACGATTTGAGTATTTTCATTCTTCGCTTTTTCTAAATTAGCGTTCACTGAGGTCATGGAAATATTAATACGGGCCACATCAGGAGTCACTTCTTTTTGACTATTTCCACTCACCTGTACCACTGTTTTAGGAGCCTCATTGGCGAAGGCCGGAACGACTAATAATAAACTCATTGCCAATACTAGAATAATTTTTTTAAACATTTTCATTTACCTCCAAGTAATTTATTTTTGAATTAACATTTTTGATTGGTCATTCATTATACTAAACGTCATGCAAGGGAAAAGGTAACGGGTCATGCAATTATTTTTTACTATTTATTGTTTTTTCGATTTCAATTAGAGATTCTGCAATTTTTTTTAATTCTTCTGATGTTTTCTTCCCTTCAACAGTGATATCATATTTATTCACTTGTATCGTTACGCTATTTATACCATCCTTTGTTTTACGCGTAAGAACTCCACTCTTTACCTTACTCTCATCAGATACTCTTTGTGTAATAAGAATTTCATCATGATCATCATGATTACCTAGATAATAGATTTGCTTTATATCTCCACTCGTATGATCTCTTGTAATCGACTGTGCAACTTGATGAGGTAGAACCATCATCATCATTTTACTTTCTGGTTCAACGTTTTTTTCTTCTTGTAAAGAATTAATTGATGTTTTCGCCATGGACACACTTTTTCTCATAACCAGTTCCTTAGGCCTTTCTTCTTGGAGCATGGCAACTTGCTTTTCCTCTATTTTGGGTGATTCAGGCACATTTATAATTTCTGCAAGAACTTTAGAAGCCGTAGTACCAGAATTTTTTTCATTCATTATAGGCATCGTTACTTTTGTACGATCCGCCTCATGAACCTCTTGCACCTGTTGGGGAAGGGTTATTTTCTTTGGTTCGGTACTCATAAGATTATTGGGTTGATCAACGACAGCTACCATTTTTTGTGTATCTACATGTTCATCAACGTTTTCAGCGATCTGCTGATCCCCTGATTTGGGCAATAAAAATTGAGTTGCCCCAACAATAAGTACCACTGCTGCAGCTCCTGCAAGACCATCATATAACCAACGCTTCCATTTTGTTTGTTTCTTTCTTTGTTTCTTCGTTTGAAATTCATTTGCTAGTTTGTCAACCACTTCATCAATCAAAGCTTTTGGCAACTCTTCTTGTCCATAAGACTGCTTAGCTAAAGCTGCTACGTCAATTAATGCTTTTATTTCCTCATCGTCAACAATAGGATATTGACCAGCATTCAAATGATCTAAGCATTGAGAGAGTTCTTCTGATTTATTAAAATTTTCATTTTTTATCATCTGCTGCACCTCCTCATCTCACAATGCCTATATCCAGACACATCTTATGTAGATTTTTCAAAGCCCGCTGTTGAAGCATTTTAATGGCAGACTCCGTCTTGTTCATCTGCATGGCAACATCTCGAATTGATAAACCTAAAATAACCCTTAACTTTACTGCTTGACGTTGTTCTTCAGGTAAATTTTCAACTAAATTAGCCATTTGTTCTTGCCCTTCAATACGAAGGATATATTCTTCTGGATTTTCCCCTTTATCAAAAATAGATTCCTGATATTCAGCAATATTGCTAGTCTGGAGTGTGCGCCCTTTTTTACGCCAAAAATCCGTCACTAAATTAATTGCAATGCGTCCTAAATAACTTTTAAATGAAACATCCCGCACTTCATATTGGGGTAATGAGCGAAATGCCTTCAAAAAAGTTTCTTGGGTTAGTTCCTTTGCATCATCTTCATGACCAACTTTGCTATAAATAAATCTGTAAATCGGTTGCCAATAACATGAAACCAAAGTATTGAGTGCTTCCCGATCTCCATCCTTTGCTTTTGTAATCAGTATATGTTCATCAGTCACCGTCACTGGCACCACCTTCTATCAGAAAAACATCTGACATTATTCATAACGCTATAAATTAAAAAAAGTAACGGGACGATCGTAATTTAATCTGTAACTGATCTCAGCTGCATTTTAAATGCTATTCTTATTAACACTCTATTGTCCATTAAATAAAGAAATCCTGCAAAGTATGACTACATTGCAGGATTTCTTACCATAATTGATTATCTCCCATTATGATCGAACAAATTCATATTCTATTTTTATACTGATTGACTATACCTGATTTGCTTTGATTAAAACCAGCAATAAGGAGATTGGTAACATCATATTAAAGTAATTTTACATACTTTCAGACATTTTAGCTGCTATATAATCTTTAATATGATCTTTGATTTCGTTGAATTGAGGCGTATCTGGTAACGCTTTTATTAGTCCATCAACATATCCTTCATTAACTAGTTGAGCCAGTGTCCATTGATAATTAATATCATAAATCCATCCTAGACGTATAAGTCTTTTATCCGCCATTGTCTTTATCTCAGAGTACGGAAGGACTCTACCTTCTTTGAGCAATTCTATTAAAATAGGAGAGTAATCGTGCTCTGCCACGATGGGCGGTAAAATTCTAAAGATATCTAGTTTGTCAGCATCTTTAATGATGCCTGTAAACAACATTTTATCAGGGCTCGTACTAGGAGTTGTCATTTTGTTGTGATACTTGATAGAAAATAAAATATTTTCCCGTGATTTGATATCCAGTGTATCAAGTATGCCTGTTTCTTCTAGTCTTACTACACCTCGATCACCGTGATCAAAGGAAAGTGAATCATTAAAAGTCTTTAAATGAGCTTGCTCACTTCGGGCAATATCGTGAAAAAGTCCAATTAACTCTGCCACATTAATTTTTTTCAATGGTAAACCGATATGCTCAGCTAAGTCCCGTGCGTTTTTGGCAACTCTAATACTATGATTTTCTTTTAACTCGACCATCCTCATAATGTCAGGATCAGAAGAGTAAAAATTGCTATAGTAATGATGGAACCACTGATAATATTCTGTAAGATTTAACATATTCCTACTCCTTATATAGGTTAATACTATAAGAAAAGACTTGGCGTGTGGCAAGTCCTCAGACGAAGGGAGAAGTCTTAGTCTGAAGACTTGGAACCCTAGAAAGTATTATACTTTCTGATTACTTGAAAAAACTGATATGAAAATTCTTTCATATCAGCTTTTTCATAGTATTATTATTTCCCAAACTCTTTATAAAATCAAGACAAATTCAAACGCTACTATTTTCACTTCTTTTAAAGAATTTTAGAGACTTGCCAAGCTGGCTTATTGCTGAATTCTAATTCAGTCTTTATTTTAATCAATACCACTTATTGATTGAATTGCCACTAAAGCTTCTTCAAGTTCTTTTCTCACAAATACAGAAGTTTCTTGGGTAAGGCATTCCTGCAAAACTTGATAAGCTTGTTGACTTCCAATCCTCCCCAAAGCCCACGCAGCATAACCACGTACTAACCCTTCTTGATTTTTCATGGCAACTGTCAAATCAGGGATGAACTCTGGATCGCCTAAATTACCAAGTGCAATGGCAGCATTACGTTGCAGGTATTTTCTGTCTTTTATATAGTTGTACATCAAAGGATATATTCTTCTCTGATAAAAATCATCCGTCATATTCAGCATTTTAGCAAGACTAAACTCTTTCTCCGCATTTAGTAAATACTCATCATCTGGCAGTTTCCCTTTTACCCTTGCCTGATTACGAGGGCATACCTCTTGACAAATATCACAACCATATACCTTAGTACCCATTTTTTCACGCATTTCAGGTTGGATATAACTACCGGCCATACCATCTTGCGTAAAATTAGTATTAAAGGTGATACAACGAGTTGGATTTATTTTATGTGGCTCATAGATAGCCCCAGTAGGACAAGCTTTCATACAGGCTGAACATCCGTCTGGGCATCCCACCTCAACAGTAGGTTGATCATATTCAAGTTCTTGATCGACTATGAAGGATGTTAAAAAAATAAAAGACCCAATGCCATCAGCATAAACAAAATTATTTCTACCATAATTGACAATACCGGCTTTTGCTGCAACCAGCCTTTCAGGCAAAATAATATTTTCCCCCACTTTACAGCCAATTTTACTCAAGAATTCTCGCATTAATTGCTTACGTGCACCATTAGTATGTTCAGGTGGCGCATTATAAGCTCTTGCCTGGTAAACTCGTCCCATGACATCTGTAAATTTCTTGGGAAAACTCTTTTGTGAATAATCATAAACCATAGTAATGATTGATTTCGCTGAAGGCATTACTGAGCGAGGTTCTGCAGATACTAAGGGACGATTGGGTGAATTGATATAAAAAGCATACATTTCATTTCGGTTCGTTAACTCATCGATATACTCAGGAAAACTATCAGCTGGAATAATTCCAACTTTACTATACCCAATATCTAAGGCAAATTCTTTAATTTGTGATGTAAGTGACATATTTCATTTCTCCTTATTAAGCAGGCATATAAGTGCATATACACTTATATGCCTAAAAATTTTTGATTCATTCTTTATAAAAGAACATCACTGCTGATTCTATGATCATTAAGTGAGCCAAAGCGGCACCTTGACTCACTGCTTATAGGCATAGCCTCTGCAAACTTTATTGTTCTAAGGCTTCCAATTTCGCCAGTAGCTTAACCAATACAGTCAGATCTTCTTCACCAAGGTACTCTTTCATTGCAACCTGTGCTTCCTCCCAAAATACTAAGGCTTTCTCTATCGCTACTTTCCCTCCTTCAGATAACATGACTTCTTTAACCCGTGGGTCTTTTCCTGGATTAATGGTTATTAAACCTACATCGACTAATGGCTTCAAATTCCGATTTAAAGTCGTACGATCAATTCGCATGGCTTTTGCTAGTTCGCTAATTCCAATCGGTTCAAGCCGTTTTACATGTCGTAATAGAGATAGTTGAGTAATTTTAAGACCACTTGGTTCTAACATTTTATCATAAAACTGAGTTGTCGCCCGCGAGGCTCTCCGAATATTTAGACAGTTACACGGGCTAGAAGGTTTGAGAACGTATTCTGTAATGTGTTCCATGTTTAGCCACAACCTTTTTTCATATATGAAAATACATACTTATAGGTGCATATACACTTACCATCTTTATAGTAACAATAAACCTTAATCTTGTCAAGAGTTGCTCTTGGTGGGGACTCTCCCCCACCAAGATAAAAGTTGGAGGTTTCACCCTAACATGCTGTCAATCCTCCATCAACTGTCCAGACAGCACCATTTACAAAGGAGGCCTCATCAGAAGCTAAAAAACAAATCACTTTTGCAATTTCTTCTGGTCTGGCAATACGTCCAATTGGGTATATGGATGCCATTTCTCTGAGATATTGTTCTTTATCCACCACATCCAGCAGTTGTTTCTCTACCATAGGTGTATACACGTCACCAGGGCATACACAGTTGGCACGAATACCATCATGAATACTTTCCAGAGCCAAGGCTTTAGTGAAAATTGTGACTGCCCCTTTAGAAGCACAATAGGTTGTAGCCAAGGAATTTCCATTAATACCCGCATCAGAAGAAATATTTACAATCGCCCCGCCACCAGCTTGCCGTAGATAAGGTAAGGCATATTTACAAATAAAATAAGTCCCCTTTATATTAATATTCATGACCTGATCAAATTCTTCTTCCGTGACTTCACCAATTGATTTTTCTATATAAATGCCCGCAGAATTGACCACAATATTTAAATGACCAAATCGACTGACGGCCTGTTCAACTACTTCTTGGCATTGATTAACCGACCTGATATCCCCTTGTATGAAACATACGTTATCACCATAGTTCCCTAATTCTTCTAAAACCCCTTGCCCTTTTTTTATCTGACTGCCGACTAAAACAACTTTAGCGCCCTGAGCTAACAATTGCTTTCCCGTCTCTAGGCCAATACCTGATGTACCACCAATCACGAGGGCTACTTTGTCTTTAAAATGATCATTTTTCATATCGTATCTCCCAAATTTATAAGTGTTTTCACTATCCCATTCTTGGGTAGATAAAAATATAGCAGTTTTTTCTTAAAATTCAATTCCTTTTTGCGCTTTTATGCCTTTTTTATAAGGATGTTTTATTTCTTTCATTTCAGTCACCAAATCAGCGATCTCAATAATTTCAGGTCTTACATCTCGTCCAGTCAGCACAAGATGTAGAGAGGAAGGTTTTATCTTGATTAATTCCAAAACGGCATCCAAGGATACGATCCCAAATTTTATTGCATAATTAATTTCATCCAAAATAATCATATCCCAATTACCTGATGTCATTTCGCAACCTGCGGCTTGCAGAGCTTCCGCAGCTGCATTTTGATGCTGGATTTTTTCATCTTCACTACAATTTTTTACAAAACCTTCCCCCATCTGGCGGATAACAAAATCAGGTCCCATACGTTCTGCAGCTTGTAATTCTCCATATTTCCAATTGCCTTTTATAAATTGCAGAACTAATACTTTAAAACCTTGCCCCCAAGCCCTCATGCCCATACCTAATGCTGCTGTTGTTTTTCCTTTTCCATTTCCTGTATTCACAAGAATCAAACCTTGTCTTTCTGCCATCGTGATCATCCTCTCGAATTCTTTCGTCACTATAGTTTCTCACGACTTCCTATTGCTTAGCAAGAATATTTTACTCGTTAATGTTATACATATACGTCTACTAGTTACGAATAAAGCCTCTATACTTTTTTCACTAACACAAAATCTACTTTTTTCAACGTTGGGACATTACGGAAGAAACTCATATAATCTTGATTGTAACAAATCACTTTCAGTCTTTTACCTTCATTAATAATTGTACTTATAATATCGATAAAACTATTCACAACTTTACCATTCAATACATCACTATGAATAAAATTAAAAACAATTTCCAAAGGGTTTACCAATAACATCTTTTGTACCACTGCCATTAGTTCACTAAAATCTGCACACGCAAATTCACCTCTGACCGTAAAAGAAAAACAACCATCTTTATTTTCAAACATAAAGGGTAAATCATTTACATTATCTTCTTTCCCTACAATTAAGTCACAACTCTCCTGATTTCGCTTTTCCCCACATTCAAATACAGACTTAGCCGATAAGATAGGACAACTCTCTACACCAATGACCTGCTTTAGCACGGCAAGAATTTTTTCTTCTGTAATCGGTTTTAAAATATAACCTTTTGCACCATGATCTAATGCTTCCATCACCTTATATTGTTGCCCCAGTGCACTGACCATAATAACCTTTGCATTTTCATCATAATCCTTAATTCGCGCTAGGGCTTCAATTCCATCTGTCCCAGGCATAGTAATATCCATTGTCACGACATCAGGTCTATATCTTTGGTACATTTCAATTGCCTGTTCACCATTGATAGCTTCATCGACTACAATATGCCCCGCTTTTTCAACAATCTTAGCGATCATTTTCCTCATGATTAAAGCATCATCTACAATTAATACACGTGCCATTTTTATCCTTCCTCTCTACCAAATATTTTATGCAGCAGTCCGTAAGGGTAATACAAAAGAAAACTCTGTTCCCATACCGACTTGACTTGTTACTCGTATTTCTCCCCCGATCTTTTCCACTTCTTTACGAATCGCATAAAGGCCAACTCCACGCCCTGATATATCATCTACACATGTGGCACTGGAAAAACCATCGACAAAAATAAGGGTACGGGCTTCTTCATCAGATAATACTAAAGCAGCTTGCTGATCAATTATATTTTTTTCTACTGCCAACTTTTTGATTTTTTCAACGTCGATTCCACGACCATCATCGATTACACGAACAGTAATATCTTCGCTACTTTCAATAATTTCACAGCGAATACTACCTGCCTCCTCTTTACCAACGTCCAAACGCTCATCGGCCGTTTCCAAACCATGGACCACTGCATTACGAAAAACATGAACTAAAGTTTGAGCAAACTTATGGTAGATCTCTGGATTTACTAAACGATCTCCGCCTATAATTGCAAACTTTTCAATTTCTTTATTATAGCGCTTCCCTAGCTCTGCCACATACTCAGGATAGGCCTGCAATAAATCACGAAGAGGCTTATAATGTAAGGTTGCTAATTCTAATACTACATCGTGTTTTTCAAGAGAATCAGGCAATGCTTGAACCTTTTCTTTAATCCTGCTCATCCGTACTGTTTCAATACTCATCCTATCTTTTTGCAGAAAAAAATCATGACCTAATATTTCTTGTAAAATTTCTAATTCATGGCTAAGCCAACTATATAATTTTTCTCCTGGATAGAAGGCAAAACACTCCAATAATTCACTGACTTGAGTTTTTTCTTCATCACGTAAGCGTGCTAATACGTCTTCTAGTTCATGCAATTCTTTAACAATATACTGCATACCCAATTGACCAAAAGTGCCTTTCCACGTATGAACCATCGTAAACAATGTGCTGATTTTTTTTAAAGCAGAGCATTCCCATTCTAAAATTTTTGCTACTTCTTTATGACAAAAAGCAGTATATCCCTCTACTGCATCTGAGAAATCATTATATTGAGTCACAACCTTTACAATCATTGATAAAGTTTCTTTTTCATCTTGAATCTGTTCTTCCATGACTTTTTCTTTCGTGATATCAGTTAGAATCAACATGATCTCGCGAGGATTTTCCTTAATTGGATTATTTATAAATTTATAATTAATCTGTATGTAAGCCTCATCGACTATTATTTCTTGGGGTAATAAGGAAATATAAGTGTCTCGCAAAAAATCATCCTCAACTGAAAGAATTTTCGTCAATAAACTTGATACAAAAGCTTGTTGTTTTTTATCGTGAGGATATAATAACTCTGAAATATTCTCTCCAGCAATCTCTCTATTGAAGATCATGACACACTCTGCACTATACTCATCAGCCACAATTAAATTTTTACCAAATGATACAAATCCCTGCCCTGCATGATCCAGTAAATTACGTATTTTAGCTATCATTTCAGTTAATTGATTTGTCTGATTTTCCAATTCATTTTGTACAATCATTTGTTGTGCATAGGCCGTCTCTAATTCTGCATTCTGAGATTGAATTTTTTCTTGTGATTGTTGCAAATTTGCAACCATACTCTGCAATTGTATTTCATTTAACTTTATATGATGAGCCATCCAATTCATATTACGCATTAACTCAACCATTTCATTTTCATCTTCACGATCACTTGACTCATTAGGAACAGGCAAAAACACATCATAACACCCATCTTTTACAGCAAGACAAAAAGTTCTTATTTTTTCTAATTGCTTACCTAAAAACCAATATCTAACCAATCCTGAGCTAAATAGTCCCAGAAATATCGTCGCCATCAATGCTAAGGCTATTCCATTCTGAAATTCATCATGTTTTGCCAAACCTGACTTTACACCAAGCCAAAAAACAATCATTAACGGTATCGTACCAAAAATTAGGCAAATCACTGATAAGCGCTTCTTAATTGTCATTCTTATGCTCCCTTATTATTCCGCTTTTTAAATGATAATAGTTATCATTATCATTTTCTTTACTAGTATTACAAATAATTAACTATCTGTCAACCAAAAACGTCCGCCTGTATATAAAAGTATTTGAAAATAAGAGCCACTAGCACTGTATAATGATCGGTTTATATCCTCTCATTTAGAAAGTATCACAATAAAAGAGAGGATCTTTCCAATTTAATGGAATTATCCTCTCTTTAGGCAAATCGCAATCTTCACACTTATAATTGGAAACGTGTACTCGTCGCCTGAAGTTCTTGAGCAATATGAGCCATTTTCTTACTTGCATCAGCAATTTCAATCATCGCTGCCGTTTGCTCTTGTGTTGCGGCAGATACTGTTTGACTTTCACTTGCAGTCACTTTGCTAATGCCTGAAATCTCCATCATCGCTGCATTAACATTATGACTATCAGCTACCATACGCTCCACAATCTTTGAAATATTCCTGGTTTCATTGGATGCTTCTCCGACAAAATCAGCAATCTGTTGAAAAACTACCCCTGCCTCGTTCACTACAGCAATTCCATTTACAACTTCTTTACTTCCATTCTCCATCACTTGAACTGCAGAATCAATTTGAATTTGATTTTCTTTAATCATCAAGGAAATCTGCTTTGCAGCTGCTCCTGATTGCTCTGCAAGTTTACGAACTTCTTCTGCTACAACAGCAAATCCTTTCCCTTGTTCACCCGCTCTAGCAGCTTCAATAGCCGCATTAAGAGCCAGCAAGTTGGTCTGTCCTGCAATTTGACTAATAATCCCTACAGTTTCACCAATACTGCGTCCACTTTGAGCAAGATTATCGATAGCAGACTTAACCTGCTTAGTTCCTTCACCAATGCTTTGCATTTGCCCGCTGACGCGTTCAACCCCTCTTACACCTCGATGAGTCGCTTCCGTCATATTATGACTGATCGCCATAGCCCGCCCCACATTTTCTGCAGTCTCACTCAGTTGGCTAACAATTGTTTCAACAGCACCACTGCCTCGATTGACTACACTCGTTTGCCCTTCAGCTCCGTCTGCTACTTGCTGAATGGAATGTGCCACCAGTTGCGATGCTTGAGCTGACTGATCAGCACTCGCACTAAGTTGTTGGGCCGATGCTGCCATATGCACAGCCGAGTCAATAATTTGACCGATTAATAAACGAAGATTTACACACATCTCGTTAAAGCTTTTTTCTAATTGACCAAGCTCATCATGAGCATAAACGACTGTGCAATCCTTACAGCCAGTCAAGTCACCTCCCGCTATACTTTGAGCTTTCGCGACCATAGATCGCAATAATTTAGTTATCATCCTGGCTATGATCCAGCTGACCCATAAACCCAGAATCAATGACAATACGATAATGATCAACTGTATCTTCAGCGAGCGACTATATCTTTCACCTACACTGCTCTTTAGTGTCCCCGCTTGCTTGGAAGATTCATCAGCTAACTGGCGAAGACCAGCGGCAATTTTCTCATAAACTGGTTGCAATTGTCCCATCTGTGCTAACGCTTCATCCCGTTTCCCCTGCTGAGCAAGAGCGATAACCATTGCTCTTTTGTCTTGTACTATTTTAAGATTTTCTTGTACTTGTTTAACCCATCCCTCTTCATCTTTTGTTAGATCTCCAAGAGATTGAATTTTGTTTAATAAATCCTTAAAAGTTTGATCTCTTTTTGCTAGGCTATCTAAAAAAGTTTTTCGACTCGCTTCATCAGAAGAATTAATGGCTTTAAACATATCACCTTCAGCTGCTCGGTTATGCTGACGCAATTCATTAACCCATTCAATCATATAAAGATGCTCAAAAACTTGATCAATATCCCCTTTCGTCGCCTGATTAAAGGAAAAATTGATAAAACCGTTAACAATGATCGCCATAAGTAAAAATACAGTGATTGCTTGAATTTTTTTACCAACACCAAGATTTTGAATAATATTCATAAAAATTGTCCCCCTTCAAAATGAGTGGTTTGTTGATTCTATCATTTTGATGATCCTATCCTTACTTAATCTATCTTTTTTCTACATATTCTCAATTACTACAACAAATACCTCTATTTTTAGTCATTTTTTTTGTAAAATTCCGACTATAAAAATATTTTACTCCTATATTTCAATACAATTAAGACTGGGATATAGAGTTCTATATCCCAGTCTTAATTGATTAAAAAAATTCAATTTTTGATTAGACTTTAAATCTTTGTACGACAGCATTAAGCTGTGTTGCGAGTTCAGCTAGAGATTCTGCATTATCACTTATTTCATGCATACTAGCCGATTGTTCTTGTGAGGAGGCCGCTACAGTTTGAATACCAGCTGAAGTCGTATCTGCTACAGTTCTAATGGTTTCAACACTAGCCACCACAGATTGGGTACCTGTTGCTGTTTCGCCAATCGCAACAGTCATTTGTTCAATACCATCTTTTACAGTAGTTAAACGTTTTGCAATCACTTCAAAACCTTGTTGTGTATTCAGAGCTGATGTTGTACATTTTGCAACCTCAGTATTGGCTTTTTCTACAGCACTCACTGATACTGCAATTTCATTTCCCATATAATTAATAATTTCCGTAATTTCTTGGCTAGATTTTGCACTTTGTTCAGCAAGTTTTCGAACTTCCTCAGCTACAACAGCAAATCCGCGACCTGATTCTCCAGCACGCGCAGCTTCAATGGCCGCATTTAGGGCTAAAAGATTCGTTTGCCCTGCAAGATTACTAATGACATCAACAATCCCCTTAATCTCTTGAGACCCCTTAGAAAGTTTTTCTGTCACAGTTGTAATTTCAGTCATAGAATCTGTCACGTTCTCATTTTGCTCTACAACAGCTCGCAACATAGACATCCCTTCTTCTACATTGGCTACTGCATTTTGTGTCGTATTGTTTACTTCATTTGCATGGGCATTAATTTCTTCTGTACCTGCCGATATTTCTTCAACAGTTGCAGAAATAGTAGCAATGCTATCAGTATTTTTTAAAGCTCCAGCAGAAATTTCTTCTGCGCTTCTCGCAACGACCTCCACTGTCTGCAAATGTCCTTCTACGGTTATACTGAGCTCTTCACTAGATGCCGCCAAGGTTTGAGAATTGAGATGAAGTTGGGCAACAATCTCTTTAAGAGATTGGCGCATTGAATTTAAGATTCGACCCATATCACCAATTTCATCATTGCGGCGAATCTTGATATCTTGCTCTGTAAGATCAAGCTGTCCGATCGTCCTGATTGATTTACTCAAATGGTTGAAACGCATGGCAAGATTGCGGCTATACCAAATAACTAATATGCCTACTAATATAAAAATAAAGATACTGAGAATAATTATATTTTTACTGCTGCTTTCCGCATGATTGATCATTATAGTGCTTTTTTCGGTCAGCGATTTTTTTTGTAATTCGGATAACTTCTCAAACTGGTCTTCAATCTCTTTAGTATGTTGGCGACCTTCCGTAGTCAAGTTAGTTAAGTTTGGATCATTATTTTTTTTCGCAGTTATCATTTTTTCACAAATGTTTTGATAATCGTTTAGTAATTTGCCAAGTTTAGCTCCTTCGATAATGATTTCCTGATCTTTGGTTTTCTCATTAAACTTTTTCACTGCGTCTATGCTTTTCTTCATATCTTCTCGATACCCTTCTTCATAGACTAATCCGTCAGCATAAAGTAAAAAACCACGTAAATTAAGAAGAGATCTAACATAGTCCGTATGAGCCTCTTTAATCGATATAGTTCTCGTTGCAGTATGAGTAATTAATGTATTTGATTCATTACTTAATGAAAGATAGTTGTAAATGGTATAACCTAAAACTGACAGCAATAGCATGACAGCTATTGCAAACATACTTGTTAATTGCAACATAATAGGTAGTCTTTTTTTATTATTCATATTCCCACACTCCTACTTTAAAATAATTAATGTCTAAAAAATTCATTCTTCGATCCGCAGACTTTCCTTCAAGTCCATAATACGGTCTTATTTTGTCTCCCCCATAGTGAGTGACAACATTAGAGATTCTACAGTATTACCTCCTCTTTAATGAAAAAAAGCTGCTAGGCCTCATCATGTAAAATTACAAAATGCAACCTGGCAGTCATCAATTAAAAAATTAAAATTGTTAGACCCATGGCTTTGCGTCCCCAACTTTCGAAAGGTTTGCTCATAGAACTTATTAATCTAATTTATACTATTCGACATAATAAGGCAAATACCTCTATTATTTCATTTATTTTACCATAACTTAACATCTATCACTCATTACTTTAGAGCCCATATGAACTTTTCTAAGAACAGTACAGCATTCTTAAAACCACCTTAGGAAGACATACAAAAATAAGAGAATGATCACTAACTCTTAGGCAGACATATCATTCCAAGAGTCAGTGACAATCCTCTTTTTTTACGACTTACTTACTATTTCTTAGATCAGTGTATGACCACCATCCACATGTAATACAGTACCACTCACAAAATCGTTACTCAATAAATAAACAATCCCTTTTGCAACATCATCGGCCTTACCGACTCTTTTTACCGGGAGCTTACCTGCTATATCCATATAAAAACTATTGCGCTTTTCTTCTGGCATTTTACTTCGGGAAGGAGTGTCAATAATGCCTGGTGAAATTACATTGACTCTAATGGGGGCCAATTCTAAGGCAAGTGTCCTTCCAAGAGCGCTTACCGCTGCATTAATTGCACTGAGAGTCGCCGATCCAACCATCGCTTTATAAGCCACAACACCGGAAAATAATGTGATCGATCCGCTAGGCACAATCGCTGCAGCACCATATTTTGCCGCATAATACTGTCCCCAAAATTTATTTTCAAACATCTTCTGATCCATTGCGGTATCGGATAAAAGAAAAGATCCACCGGATGTTTCAGCAGCTGTAATTACTAAATGATCAATGGTACCGACAGCTGTAAAAAAGTTTTTTACTTGTTCTTCATCAGTAATGTCCAGTATATATGATTTTACGTTGCCTCCAAGTTCAATTTTAGCCTTTTCAAGTTTTTCCGAGGAACGACTCGCTATAACGACTTCTGCTTTTTGATCTAAAATAAGTTCAGCTGCTGCCAATCCAATCCCAGAACTCCCACCAATGATGACCACACGTTTATTTTTCAACATTTTAAATCCTCCTCTATTTCCCTTACGGGTTGTTGAGATCATTCTAATTCTATAACTTCATTTTGTAAAGTAGTGTATTATTATTCATATAGTTTCCTCAAAGGAAGTTATTTGTTTTTAAAGGAATTTCAGCCCATTAAAAATTGATAGAATCGATATATCCCATTCTACTATCAATGAATTGACTCCTTGTAAAGCTATGGATTTAAAAAAAGACTTGGCTTGTGCCAAGTCCTCAGATGCAGGTAGAAGTCTTAGTCGTTCTTACTTGGAATCAAGAAAGTCTTATACTCTCTAATTCCGCAAAAAATAGCTGCAGTATATGCTGCAGCTACTTGGATCATGAGTTTATTTTATTGTTAAACTTACAAAGTCAGGCCAAAACGTTTCATCTCGACTAAAATTCCTTGCAGTTTTTTTCCTTTTTCGGTTAAAGAATATTCGACTCTTGGCGGTACTTCCGGGTATACCTTCCTCGTAAGTATATTGTGCTCCTCTAGACCGCGTAAGCGCAGGGAAAGTGTCTTGGGACTAATTCCTGACATGGATTTTTGTAAATCGCTAAATCTCATAACACCCTCAAGCATCAAATCTCTAAGAATCAAAAACGTCCACTTTGTCCCAATGATCTCTAATGTTTTGGCTATCGGACAAGGTTCTCCAGGTACTCCTTTGCTCAAAACAACAATTTCTCTATCTTCCATATTAATTACACCCCGCATTTTTCTCTTATCACCTCAATAATATCACAAAACTTCCCATTGGGAAATTATAAAAATAAGATCACTATCCTAAAATGATGACCTTTTTTTCTCTCTGAAACTTAGAGAGATAACTACAAAATTCAGTAAGTAAATTCATAGTAGAAAAATAACAATTTGAATGATCCTCTTAGTTTTTTAATAACATTTCTATGTACTTTTTCGACAATATATCATATAATAACATATGAACACATATTCATATGTTGGAGGTATAAGTTAATGTCAAATTCTGATTGTACAATTGATATTTGTGAGCAACTCTGTGAACATCCTCAAGTCATCTGTGTTGCAAAAAATGAAGCGATTCCAGATTCAGATGCTCAGCAAGTTGCGGATATCTTTAAGTTATTGGGAGACACAACTAGAGTAAAAATGCTGCATGCACTATCCAAAAGAGAACTTTGTGTCTGCGACTTAGCAGCGGTTGTTTCCATGGGACAGTCTGCAGTTTCTCACCAACTACGTTTATTACGAAGTGCCCGTCTGGTAAAGTATCGCAAGGAAGGTAAGATGGCTTGGTATTCTCTTGATGATGAGCATATTGGGTTATTACTCTCTCAATGTGTAGAACATATTAAACATCGATAGGAGGTTATGAGATGGCAAAAAGATATTCTTTCCACAAAGGAACAAAGAAACAAAGTTGTTGCCAAAGTGGCTGTTGCTCTGATGAAACCATGAAACCAGTTACATCTCCAACCTGTGGCTGCTGTACTGATGCTAAGAGTTCACCACAAACAGAGATAGTAATTGCTGAAGGTAGCGACAAAACTGTATTTAAAATTTCTGGCCTTGATTGTGCAGACTGTGCTGCAAAGCTAGAAAAAAGGCTTCTTTCCATGGCGGGCGTCGACTCTGCACAAGTAAATTTCGCTACAGGAAAATTGATCATAAAACATACAATAGAAGAAATAGAGATTATAAAGGCTGTGGAGCAGGCAGGCTATAACGCTGAACGTGAAATCAAGGGCCATCACTCCATCAAAAATAAACCTGCTTGGTGGCTCAATCGGCGAACACAGACAACGATTGTATCTGGTATACTCCTTGTTCTGGTGACAATTATGGAATGGTTTGGCGTCACTAATGATATAGTGATTCCCTTATATATCACAATAGAACTCGTTGGTGGTTATTATACGGCTAAAAGTGGTTTTTACAGTCTGCGTTCTTTGAGTTTTGATATGAATTTTCTGATGACGGTAGCAATCATCGGTGCTTCAGCTATTGGTGAATGGGGTGAAGGTGCTACGGTAGCTTTTCTTTTCTCCTTTGGTAATACTCTTCAAACTTATACAATGGACAAAACTCGACAGTCCATTCAAGCCTTAATGGAGCTCGCTCCACCTGAAGCTCTGGTTCGCCGAGAGGATCAAGAGTTAAAACTAGCAATTGAAGAGATTGTCATCGGCGATATCATCATTGTAAAACCTGGTGAACGAATCCCAATGGATGGCGTTGTAAAAGAAGGAACCTCAGCAGTAAACCAAGCAACCATCACTGGTGAATCCATCCCCGTTGAGAAAACGACTGGAGACATGGTGTATGCGGGTACTGTAAATGAACATGGGGCTTTAGAAATTCAAGTCTCTAAGCTCGCTTCCGACTCGACTTTATCCAAAATCATGCATTTAGTTGAAGAAGCACAGGCACAGAAGGCCCCTTCCCAACAATTTATTGACGTTTTCTCAAAATACTATACTCCGATCGTTCTGCTTGCCGCTGTCGGCGTCATGGTCATTCCATGGATATTCCTTGGCGAGCCTTTTGCCGTATGGTTTTATAAAGGTCTTGTTCTTCTAGTCATCTCTTGTCCTTGTGCCTTGGTAATTTCCACACCTGTTTCCATCGTGTCCGCAATCGGAAATTCATCTAGAAATGGAGTCTTAATTAAAGGCGGTGCTTATCTTGAGCAGATGGGAACAATCCAGTCCATCGCTTTTGACAAGACTGGTACATTAACCTATGGTCGCCCGATTGTCACTAACATCATTCCCTTAGACGGTTCTACAGAACAAGACTTCTTAACTACGGCTGCCTCTGTTGAAAAACGCTCTGAACATCCTTTGGCAGTTGCAATCGTAGAAAAAGCTAAAGATCTGCCTTTAAAACCAATATCAAAATTCAGTGCATTAGTTGGACGTGGTGCTCAGGCCGATGTAAATGGCAAAACAGTCTACATCGGAAATATTCGTTTATTTAACGAACTAGGATTTGAACTATCTCAGTATGAGCAAGCTATAACAACACTTGAGCAAGAAGGTAAAACAGTCATGCTCATGGGAACAAAAGAAAGTATTTCAGGAATTATCGCTGTAGCAGATACTCTTCGTGCTAACAGTGTGGATGCGATTATTACCTTACGAAAAGCCGGTATGAAACACGTCGCGATGTTAACCGGGGATAACAATCGTGTTGCAAGCTCCATAGCTGAGGAATTAAAACTTGACACTGTTTATAGTGAGCTATTGCCAGAAGATAAGGTCAATGCAGTAAAAAAATTAATTACAGAGTACGGAAATGTAGCCATGGTTGGTGACGGAGTCAATGATGCTCCCGCATTAGCTGCTGCTACGATAGGAATTGCTATGGGGGTAGCTGGTTCGGATACGGCCCTTGAGACAGCTGATATTGCCCTTATGTCTGATGATCTGGGGAAACTTGCATATCTTATCAAACTTAGCCGTAAAACTGTAGGGATCATTAAACAAAACATCGCCTTTGCCATCTTAATAAAAATTGTTTTCGTAATTCTTACTTTTGCTGGCTATGTAAATTTATGGCTTGCAGTATTTGCTGATATGGGTTCTTCGATACTTGTCACTTTAAATGGAATGCGCCTCATGCGCAAACTCAAATAGACTGTGTAACATTATCTTTAAAATCTCACGGATTAGACATAGCTGAATCAAATCTGTAAGTGCAATCCTGATGCTACCCACTATAAAATCACAGAAATAATCCTTAAAAGTATTGACTAACATCTTTTAGAGTACTATAATCTAAAATGACTATGATAATGATAATCATAGTCATTTTAAGTTGTAGCCTTATTTGTATAAAAATTCTAGGCTGCTTGATCATTTACAAGGCACACTTAACAAGTCAAAGAACCTCGCACATCATCCAAGTAGCGGATGATCCTATGAGTTTCTTCGTTGGTACATAATTCTACGTGTCATCTTGTATGATGAAAAGCTCGAACCGTAAAGACTTCATCCTCAATCACTACGTATTGTTCCCGATAAGTGGTGAACAATACACAACGATTGAGAATGAAAATTATTAACAATTGGAGGAATTAAAAATGGACTTTTTATCTCAATGTCTCAATCTATTTCATAAAGGTGGTCCAGTCATGTACCTCCTGGTCTTATGCTCACTGGCTGTAATTGCCATTGCTACAGAACGATTTTTGTATTATCGCAGTATGTCTTCAAACACTCAGGCATTTTTGGGAAAACTACAACCTCTATTAGAACGACAGAAATTTAGTGAAGCTCTACAACTATGTGAACAAGGAGCAAATGCAGTCAATCAAGTCGCATTAGAAGGATTACATGCTTATCAACGCGGCAGCAATATTGAAAATGCATTAGAAAGTGCTGCACAGTTATCTGCCGCCCGTTTACGTGAATCCTTAAATTTTCTTAGTGCTATTGTGACTCTATCCCCTCTTTTTGGCCTACTCGGAACAGTCATTGGTATGATCAATTCTTTTAGCGTGTTCAATGTACAATCGGGGCAACCGATGGCTATTACTGGTGGTGTTGGTGAAGCACTCATTGCCACAGCAACAGGCCTAACGGTCGCTGTAATGGCCTTACTTTCACACACCTATTTTTCCCATCGTTTGGATCAGTTGGCTACAGATATGGAGCAAGTATGCGGAGTCATACTTAATTACATCATAAGTAAAAAATCAGGGCGGAGAGAAGCTCATGAAATTGCGTAGTTTACGAATTGAAAATCAACCTGAGTTAATGATTATCCCCATGATTGATATTATTTTCTTTTTATTAGTTTTCTTTATGATCAGCACCTTATCCATGGTCGAACAACATACCATCCCCGTTAGTTTGCCTCAAGCAACCGCTGCTCAACAAGATATTCCTCGCAGCGTTAATATTACGGTCATGCAAGATGGGCAAGTCCTCTTTGATCAAGAACAAATTCCATTACAATTGCTCGCAAAACGTGTCAGTATGGAAATCACCAAACAACCGGATAATGTATTTGTACTCCGTGCAGATAAACAGGTAGACTACGGTAAAGTAGTGACTGTCTTAGATGAATTAAAACTAGCAGGTGCCCGTCGCGTATCAGTAGCTACTGAAATGAAAGGAAGGTAATTCAATGGCATATCATCTACGCTGGCGTAGGGCGGCAATGGTCTCGGTTTTATGCCATATTTTCTTTTTTATAAGTGCTGGCTACTTATCAGCTAACTTATTGATTCCCATTGTACCTGAAGAGCAGATTGTAGAATTGGAATTAGTGAATGAACTCCAGGCAGAGAATCGAGAAGTGAGTGCATCACCTAATGCTCCCACTCCTCCTTCACCGCCCGAACGAGTCCTTCCATCAACCTCTATTCCAGTTACTCCCCAAGAAATACAAACTACACCTAAAGTAGTAAGTTCTGTGGATGTCGCCGAACCCTTAACCGTTACTGATATTAGCAGTAATGAATCATCATCGACTGCAAGTAGTTCTTCATCTTCTGAAGCGCCTGTCACTCCTAATTCAACTAGTAATACAGGTAATGCCTCTAGTGCTGGAAATAGTGGTGCGGTTAAGAGCAGTGGGTTTGTTCCACCTAGTATATTAAGTAAAGTGGAACCTCCCTATCCGCAAGGAGCACGACAAGCAAGTATGGAAGGAACAGTTTTACTAAAAATCCAAATCCTTACCAATGGTCGTTCAGGAAATATCTCAGTATCTCGCTCCTCCGGGCATGAAATACTTGATGAAGCAGCTATGGCTACCGTAGAACAGTGGCGTTTCGTTCCAGCTAAAGATCGAACGAGCGGCCAAGCCATCGATTGTTATACTACAATCCCCATATCTTTTCGATTAAGATAATGTTTATGAAGCATAGTTTTTTTAATTGAGCTCCCCCCTTAGAGTGGACATTGATTCATCAACATCCACTCTAAGGGGGTCCCCTGTTATTATCAGGCCTCATAGAGCATTTTTTGTATAGCGGATTTGACTTTGGAAATAACTAAGGAGGATTAAAATGGATCTCATCTTAAAAAATATTAATGTAAAACTTGGTGATAAAAATATTATCCAAGATATTTCCTTGGCTGTTGCCAAAGGAGAATTTGTTGGCATCATTGGTCCGAATGGTAGCGGAAAATCAACATTGCTACGTACTATTTATCGGATTATTAAACCGACGAGTGGTACAATTTTATTAGATGGGCAGAATATAAAACACGTTAAATTATCTGAATCTGCGAAAAAAATGGGGGTAGTTGGACAGTTTAATACCATCAACTTTGATTTTACCGTCTTTGATATGGTTATGATGGGACGTACACCTCATAAAAGCTTACTTGGATCAGATCAACCTGATGATTATGAAATTGCTATGGAGTCAATCAGAAAAGTAGGTATGGAAAAGAATACTCATCGTAGTTTCTCTACCTTATCAGGTGGTGAAAAACAAAGAATTATATTAGCCCGTGCTTTAGCTCAACAGCCTCAATTATTAATTTTAGATGAGCCAACCAATCATTTGGACATTAAATACCAACTACAAATTCTCTCCATTGTAAAATCACTTGGTATCGGGGTATTAGCAGCACTACATGATCTAAGTTTAGCAGCGATGTACTGTACCAAACTATATGTACTAAAAGATGGCCATGTCATTACCAGCGGCATACCCAATCAAATACTCACTCCAGAGTTAGTCCGTGATGTCTATGAAATTGAATGTGACATTCATGAAAATCCAGATACAGGCTACCTGGCCATCAACTATTACCCAACTTCTCTTCATGCATAATTTCTAGAAGTTCTTATTGTCTAGATAAAAAGATCCCCCGAAGATTTTCTTCGAGGGATTTTTCTATCTAGTCATCTTTGAATACTATTTTTTAATTATTTCACTACTACGCTAACAACACTCATTATACCGCAAAAAAATACAGTTCCCAAGGTCAACCACCTGAAAAATTTAGGACTTACTTTTACAAAAGCTTTCTCTCCAAGCCATACACCAATTAAAACTGCAGGAACTGCATATCCAAGTTGCTCAAATACACCTCTGTCCACCGTATCCATATAATACATGATGATTAGAGTTGCAATATTGCCAAAGCAAAAAAAACGGACAAGATTTGCACGAAAAGTTTCTTTATCTTGTTGCTGATTCATCAAAAATAAGGCTACTGGCGGTCCACTCAAGCTAGTTGCTCCTCCCATAAAGCCGCTTACGACGCCAACTAAAACTGTCGCTAATTTTTCACGTTTAATGACCATAACATAATTAGAAGCCATAAGAAATGATACCAATAGAATCAAAATTCCAATACACAGTTTAAGAATTGAAGGGTCGATTACCTTCAGTATATATACTCCAGGTAAAATCCCAAACAAACTGGCAACGAACAATGGCCATATCACTTTAGGATTTGACATCCCTCTTGTCTTATAAATCACCATCATATTGAGTAGCAAAGCTCCAAACGTCACTAAACTCACAGCTTGCTGCGGTTTCATGAAAAATAACAGCAGTGGCGTACCCACAACGGCAAAACCAAATCCAGTAATTGATTGTATCACTGATGAAAACAGAATAATAATAAATGTATTATTTACGATAATATCCATAGCTCTTACCTCTTATTTTATTTGAAAAAATTGTAGCAATATCATGTATAATGAATGTTATATTGCAAATTTTCTTTGATTTCAGTATAACATTGATATTTCTATAATAAAAACGAATGATATCAATCATTACGATCAATAAAATTAATCCATATGAAAGAGGTTATCTGATGGAATTAAGGCAATTACAGACATTTTGCACGGCTGCTGAAACCCTCAATTTTACAAAAGCAGCCCTCAAATTAGGGTATGTACAATCCAATATAACAAGCCAAATTCGGCAATTAGAAGAAGAATTAAAGGTTAAATTATTTGATCGTTTTGGCCGAAGACTTGAGTTAACAAGCGAAGGAAAAAAATTCTTAAAACAGGCTGAAAATATCTTACAACTGTGCGAGCGAGCAAAAGATGAATTATCCCCAGAGTCTTTCAGAGGTACCTTAACTATCGGAGCTGCTGAAGCCCTTTGTGTTTATCGCCTTCCCAAATTATTACTTGAGTATCGTAAACGTTATCCTTTCGTTGAAATTCGGGTACAAACAGAAAGTTACAAACCACTTTCTGACCTTATTCGAAATAACAGTATCGATATCGCTTTAGCATTAAGCAATCAAATTGATCCACCAGATCTAGATGGAAAGGCACTCTTTAATGAAAAAATGATTGTTGTCGTCAGTCCATTCCATCCACTTGCACAAAAAAAGCAACTAGAACCCAAAGATTTATCCAACGAGTGCTTAATTCTGAGCCCTGAGGGATGTGGCTATCGCCCCATTATTCTTGCAGTTCTAGAAAAATATGATCTTAAATTAAGTGGAATTATGGAACTTTCAAGTGTGGGAGCACGGAAGGAATGTGCAATTTGTGGATTAGGAGTCACCATATTACCAAAAATAGCCGCCAAAAGTGAATTAGAGCAAGGAAAACTCATGGAATTAGATTGGAAAGGGCCTAGTTTTGACGTAAAAACACAAGTCATGTGGCATCGAGAAAAATGGCTATCTCCAATTATTAATGCTTTTTTAGAATTATGCAATTCCATAAAAAATTAGAGAAAATACCCCGAATCCTCAAAAAGTAGGCTTCGGGGTATTTACATAATTCACGAGAAAGTGAGAACTGCTTATTTGCTATGATAAGCTTGCCAATACTTCCTGGAATTTATTTTCCTGCAAAGGTTTTACCAAATAATTACGCGCTCCAGAACGAATGGCTTCCATAACGAAACTTTCCTGTCCCAAGGCCGATATCATGATTACGATAGCCTTAGCATCTAAATTCTTAATTTCTTTAAGAGCCGCTATTCCATCCATCTCTGGCATTGTAATATCCATTAAAATAATATCAGGCTGCAGTTCCTTAAATTTATCGACTGCCTCCCGCCCATTAGCGCCTTCGCCTACGACCTGATAGCCCCACTTTTCTAGTAATCCTTTGATTTTCACTCTCATAAATAGGGTATCATCTACAATTAAAATACGTTTGGACATATGTTGCTACTACTCCTTCGCCTTGATCGCTTCTCAATTTTAATAAGTTATCTCTAGTATGATCTAACACTCTAGACCCACATTTAGTTCAATCCTTCCAGCAGAAGTTAGAAATTCGATGGCCAAGGTTTGTACTTGGCTAATCCTGACTGTGATATTTTCTCCAGTCACCACTGTCGGAGGAGAAATATTTATTTTTTTTCCCAAATTTTCTAAATTTATTGCTGCATTAGCGGTAACCATATTCACTAATTCACTAATTGCGCTTTGCGCCATCTCATCAAATTGGGGTATTGGAATCCCCCCCATCATCGTTGATGCAATATTCCTAGCACACTCATCAGATAAACCATATGCCAAATTCCCACGAATTTCTTGGGATAAACCAATGAGTATCGTAACATCATTAGTAGTTATCAATTTATCTTTTACCATCATATTTCCGCGTTTAATATCGACAAGCCCAAGCATAGGTAATATTGATATAACGGCATCAATAAAAGGTTTTACTATCTTGCTATCCACTTTAATAACCTCCTTCAAAACCGACGCTAATTTTAATAGAGCCGACTGAGGTATCAATCTCAATCACTTCAGCATTGATCTTAGGACTGGTAATATTAATTTTTTTTCCTAAAAAAACACTTGGTGGCGTTAATAGTAAAGCCAAATTTTTTTCTAGATTATTGATCTGTGTAATACCATGTCCCGAAACTATATTAGCAAATTCAGCTATTGAATCGATAATGTCATCTTCTTCAAGGTATGTTTCGCCATTGAATATTTCACTCAACTGACGGGCTGTCTCCATATCGCTATCTAGAATAATCCGCCCTGGCCTAAGGCCCGTTATTCCAATAATGACTGCAAGCCCTCGTGAAACGAATACAGTTGGTTGAGCCACCGTTTGCCTAGGCTTTCCTTCTATTTCAGCCATGGTTTGAATGTTTTTGAGTAGTGCGTGAATCCAAAGTTCAATATAATTCCCCTCACTCATATTCTTCATCCCCTATATGCAGATTCTATTATAGCAATAAATTCATCATTTTTAAAAGGTTTTTGGATAAAACTTTTAATCCCAATCAGTTGCGCGCTATTTATCAATTCTTCATCTCCCAGCGCACTGAGCATGACAATTTTTGCTGCTGGATCTTGACCTATGATACTTTTAGAAGCCTCTAACCCATCCATAATCGGCATAGTAATATCCATGGTCACCAAATCAGGGTTGAGAGTCATATATAGTTCAACACCCTCCTTGCCATTTTTAGCAATACCACAGATCTCATAATTCTCTGTAGTATTTAGCGCTCTTGTAATTGCTTTATGAATAAACGGTGAATCATCTACAACTAAAATTTTAATTTTACTCATAACGTTATCCCTCCCTCACTATATTAGTTATATTTTTTCTTAAAATTTAATCCACTAGCAAACTAAGTTTAACTGAGGATTTTATTTCGTGGATTTTAATATCATCACTAGAAATTTTATAAGAATCAATTAAGTCTTGCTTAAATATTTCCGCATCCTCAAAACTTCTACATACTTGTGACGAAATCTCATCTTGATTTTCTTCCCAAAGTACAATAAACAAACTACAAATCATAATGATAACCTCCAACTCAATTGCGATACTCTTATTACCTAGTCGCTAATTGGACTAACTCTACTGGATTCAAGACCAATGCTACCTTACCGTCCCCCATGATAGTCGCCCCTCCCATACCACGAATCGCAGAGAGGTACTCTGGCAAAGGTTTAACCAAAATATCCTGCTCATTCAGTAACTTATCAACAATTATTGCTACTTTAGACTGCCCATCAGTCACGATCACAATTGGCGTATAATCAAGTATTTCTTGGGTAGCCATTTTGAGTATCTCTGCAAGTGATACGACCCCTAACACTTCACCCCGATGGTAGAGCATCCGTTGTCCACGACGCTTGACCAGCTTATCGGCAGGTACTTTCACAATCTCCACTACATTTTCAAGGGATATCACTAATAATTGGTTCTTCACCTCAACCACTAGCCCTCTTGAAACCATCAATGTTAGAGGTAGCTGCATCGTTATTTTACTGCCTTTACCAAACTGACTGGTAATTTTTATCGTCCCCTGGAGGGCTGTAATATTACTGCGTACGACATCCATTCCCACGCCCCGTCCGGAAATCTCTGTAATATTTTTCGCCGTACTAAAACCTGGTAAAAAAATAAGTTGAAAAGCTTGCTCATCCGACATCTCACTTGCATCTTGTTCAGTAATAAAGCCCTTTGTTATCGCTTTACGTTTTAACTCTTCAGGATTCATCCCCCGTCCATCATCTTCCACTTCAATGATAACATGTTTGCCGCGGTTATACGCTCGCAGCCAAACACTTCCTTGAGGGTCTTTACCTGCGGCCTGCCGTTCTTCTACCGTTTCAATTCCATGATCGCCAGAGTTGCGCACTAAATGGAGCAATGGATCACCAATTTTTTCAATAATATTTTTATCAAGCTCAGTATCTTCACCCTCCATAATGAGTGTTATACTTTTACCTGTCTGCAATGCTACATCTCGGATAATCCGAGGATATTTCTGAAATGCCATCCGCACTTCAGTCATACGCATAGCCATAATAGCATCTTCGAGTTCTGCCGAAATGCGGTTAACAAATTGTCCGGCATCCTTGACCTCTCTCGATAAATGAGGTAAATTATGCTCCATAGTTAACTTACGAGCAATCTGACTAAACACATTCTTAGTAATCGAGAGTTCTCCAATTACATTCATCAGCCGATCAAGTTTATCACCACTCACCCGAATCGAATGAGCGGTAGACCCACCTGCTACATCAGTACTCCTTCTACCATACGTTGGCTTTACAACCGCCGGTATGGTAATAATTGGTTCTGATGTAGTTATGATCTGACATGCCAGTTGTGCTCCACCTTCACGTACAGCTAACATGTCAGCTACCAATCTTTTAAGCTTACTGTCATCAGTAATAATAACACCTTTGCGCAGCATAATAGTAATATTCACCAGTGCGTCAATGGCCTCAAAACACAAATTGATAATTGCGCTGCATATAGGTATCTTCGTATCACGCACCTGGGATAAAAGACTCTCCATATTTTGAAAAAGTTCTAATAAATCTTTTAAAATCATCCGCAAATTATCATCAATCGGTACACTGAGTAATAAACCTGTATTGCCTTTAAGCGTATGCACTCGGCGAAATAAATCACCTAAAGTCCCAATATCTTCGGGATTACTATCGAGTATCATCAACAAATTATTCGTAATGATCGCACTATGTTCATCCGCCTCTAGCAAGAAATCTTCTAACATACCTGCCGCTACACCATCAAGTAAAAGAGTCATGGACTCTTGATCTGATTCCTCACTCTTGCTACTTGCAATCAATGGTTGCTGGATCTTATGTTCCACTTCATGGTAGTGCTGAAGTGGCAATGTCTGCTCTACTGATGTTGGTATATTCGCCTCTTTATTCTCTTCTAAAAAACATCGTATGTCATGAATGAGTGCATCCACATCATGAGTACAGCTTACTTCCACATCAAGCCCTTCACCCTGTTGAACACTTTCGCAGGCCACGCTTAATTGTGATATCATCTCACTCAGTGCATCTTTAGCATTCAATAATAAACCAACGACTTGGGTGTTGGATTCAATACCACCTTTACGCATAGCATCTAACATATATTCAACCTGGTGACTTAGTCTAGTAATGTCTGATAGACTGAAAAAAGATGATAACCCCTTGATCGTATGCACTTGACGAAAAATATCACCTAGGGATTTAGCAGAATCAGCGACATTCTCTAGGCACAATATCTCATCTTCTATTTTTTGTAAACTCTCCGTACTTTCTTCAATAAAAGCTTGGAGCATTTCTATATCCTCTGCCGTAAATTGGCATAACATAACTTACAACCCCTTCCCAGCAGTTCCTTCCAGTAATTCTCGCACACAGTGCACTAGTTTTTCAGGAGCAGCAGGTTTGATAAAATACAGATTAGCCCCTAAACTCAATCCTCTTTGAACATCACATTCATGATCTTGGGTTGTCATAATCAAAATGGGTGTTGTCTCATACCCAGGCGTATTGCGCATTTCTGCAATAAACTCAAAGCCATCCATACGTGGCATATTAATATCAGTAATCACTAAATCAAAATTTTCAGCACCATCAGTGAGTAACATTTCAAGCGCTAAATAGCCATCTTCAGCTTCACGGATCTGGTATCCAAAAGAAGTTAATATGTAAGTATAAAATTTTCTAACCATCGTAGAATCATCTACGATCAGTATCTGCCCCATATTACGCCCCCCTTTTCCGTATGCAAAGTCCACTGTCTTTCTCTCGCTTTCACGGTTTATAGTACACAATACTACTGCCAATGCGTCTCATTTTAAAGGCATCAGTAATTCGAGCAACAGATTCTGAATGACCAAGATAAATATAACCGCCACGTTTTAATGATCGGTAATAACTTTCTAGCACATTCAGCCTAGATTCAGGAGTAAAATAGATCAGCACATTACGACAAAAAATAAAATCATAATCAACCTGAAGCTTCATTTCATGTTGTTCCATCAGGTTAATCACTTTAAAATTAACCATATTTCGTACCTTATTATTTAAAATGTACATCTCCCTGTATCTCGCAAAATACCGTTCCAAATACTCCGTTGGTACATCTTTTACAGAACGGCTGTTGTAATACCCTTTGCGAGCTACATCTAGTACTCTAGTATTAATATCACTAGCCAATATTTCGATTGTCCACGTTTCAGGTTCAGGCAACATTTCCAGCAAAATAATCGCTAAGGTGTAAGGTTCTTCGCCCGTAGAACATCCAGCACTCCACAACTTTATTTTGCGATTACCTGCCGCTACCTTATCCTTAACGACTTGCAGTAATACTTCTTCTGCAAAGCCCTGTAACTGTGGGAAATCACGAAAGAAATAAGTTTCATTAATCGTCAGGCGGTTAATCAACTGTTGCATCTCCGTCTGATCAGTGGAAAACTTTAAATGTTGATAATACTCCCGATAATTTTCCAGTCCCAATTCTGCAATACGTTCATCTAAGCGTTTATCAACAAAATAACGTTTATTGGTTTCAAACCAAATACCTGTTCTTTTATAAATTAAATCAATAAAACGTTGATATAGATCAGGTGTCAGTGTCATCGATCCGGCCTCCATTCAAGATCTATCTCTTGCCGGATAAGTTCGGTCATTTGCCGATCCTCGTCTAGAGCCAACTCCAATAATTCTTTGAGATAATGCCGCCCCGCCTCACCCATGCGACACATACCACGGACGGCTGCTATTTTTAATAGTCGATCAGATTGATCTAAACTATCCACCAGCCAATTCCATGTCGCGGTGTAGTGGTCACTATGAAAAATTTCTGGGCAATCTAAGATAAAAGAACGATGTTCAAGGTAAGGATCATGTTCATACATGTAGGATAATAACTTATAGATACTTGGATCTCTTTGGCTAGCCTCTACAACTAGATAAGTCAATTTTACGGCAATTCCTAACTCTTCCATGACTGTTTCTGTGGTATAGAATCTATCAATCATGACCGATAGATTCTGATATAGCAAAGCCGGACAATTTCGTCTGGTAATGTGAATGGCTGCTGTCACTTCATGAACAGCGCTATTTTTTAGCGTGTCTGCAAAAAAAACTTCTAGCATACTCTCGATAGCGACCTGCTCCAAGTCTAAAGTAACCCCTCGTACCTGCAGCTGATCCAGTAATGTAAGCATTTGTCCCATCGTCAATATCTTATTATGGTACATCTCCCAAGCGGCAGGCAATTGGCGTTCATCACCTAGCTGACTTGTTGCAACAACCCATATTCCTGCTAGAGTGATACGTTCTTCTCGATTCCAAGTCTTCTTATTTACATACTGCTCAATGACATCCAATATCGTGTGATCGCCAATTTTAGCAAGTGATTCCATCATAGAGAAAGCTACCCACACATTTTGCGTCCCTGCCAAGGAGGCGATTAAGGCAGGTATAATCCGAAAATCCCGCCTATTCCCTAAAGCTTCGGCACAAGTACTTACAACATTGGGATCGCTATCCTTAAGTCCCCCTAGTAATAGGGAACATGCGGCATCTCCAGCAATTTTATTAAGGGCATCAGCAGCTAGCTTGCGCAAATCGCAATTTGGATGATTGATCAATTCAGTCAACACTGGTAAGGATATCTCACCTAATGTTTGCATGATTGCCAATGCTGCATTGCGTACATAAGCATCTGATGATGCTAACAAGCGACCTACAACCAAAGCAGTATATGGCAAATACCATGCTCCGAGTGTTGCAATCAAGCGGCGGCGGACAAAGGTAGACTGTTCTCTTTCTAATTGGGTGGCCAATAATTCAATACCGTTGCTCCGCCCAACTGCAACGATCATCTCAATACCTGCGCAGCGGTCATCTTCGCTTTCGCTATTCAATAATTGTTGTGCTTCTTTATACATACGGCACCACCTTTATTACATTTACTGACCCTTTCGTCACAGCCTCACGCAAAATTTCCACGCATATTGTCCCACCAACGTTTTAACTTATCTTCAGATATTTTAACAATTTCGGCTAATTGTGCTAAATTTTTAAAAGGCTTTAAGATATAATCATTGGCTCCCGCTTCTAAGCATCTCATTGTTTTATCCATTGTAGAATACCCTGTCATCATGATCACTTGCGTCAATGCATCATACTGTTTCACTTGCGTCAAAAAATCAATACCATCCATTTTCGGCATCACAATATCAGATAAAACAATGTGATATTTTTGCTGTTTAATCATTTCTAGTGCTTCAATCGGCGATGTTGTCGAAGATACTTCATATCCTTCCATTCGCAAAAAATCTTCTAAAACGACTGCCACATCTTGCTCATCATCAACAATTAATATTTTAAATTTCGGATACATACCCATCCTCCTCTAATGTTATAAATTTTTTCGAAACGAGTACTGCACTGCAAATACTGGGATAAAACTCTAAGGCACCAACAAGCCCCTCCGAAACTTCCAGTACATTAAGATGACGCCGTGTATATTGCCCTTCAGAAATCAGCCATAATACCCAACCATTTCTGGCTGATAGATCTCTAAAATCAGCTAACTTTCGAAGATGCTCCGCCTCTAAGGCCGTCAGCAAACTTAAATCAATAACCACCACTTGAACGTCAACTGCATTGCTTTGAAGTTCTTCAATAACATTTTTTCCATTTCCATCTAAAACATCATGAACAGGCACATTATAAAAATAAGTATGATTACATAAAGCGTTATAGACCGCCCCCCACAAAATTTGTAATATTCTATCCACAACTGATTTTTTTTCATAATTAGATAAATCTTCGTCCATTAATGCTACTGTATCAGACAGTAAGGAAGTCATGCTTTTCCAGCGAGGTAATCCACCAGGAAACCAACCTGCTACGCCGCGGCTATCTTCTCCCCAGTCGATAATATGTTTAACAATCTTTCTAAAATAAACTGCATCTTTATCTTTATCAAAAAGCATTTTTTGCATTTTACCTACTAAAGAGTTAAAATAAGTAATTTCTTCTTTTGCAGGTTTATCTGAATTTGAAAAAATACCATTGTCAATTTCCGCTACTTTAAGTTCACGTATATCTCCGACACTGTAAGCAATTTGCTTCACATCAGCATTACACATGTTAGTCTGAATAATGGCTACCTGTCTGAGGTATTCTCCTGTTGCCACTGTACCTAGCTGATCAATATCAGGTTTACTATATAATAATTTTCCTTCTTGACGTAATTGTTCTAATAATAGAAATGCTGTCATACCCGGCATAGCTGCTGATGGATCAACGATAAACGACAGATACAGTAAGCGTGATCCATTTATAGACGCTGTTTTTTCTTGGTTACTTGTAGGACTTTGACTCGGAATAATCGTCTTCCTATTTTCTGTTAATGCGACGGTCTCAGCCAGCTTGGCAAGTAATAAGGTACAATCAACTGGTGATTCTCCTTTAGTTTGATAATTACTCAATTGCATTTCAATGACATCCATAGACTCAAGTATCAGACTGACCGTTTGCCCATCTATGTTACAGTCTCCATTTCGCAGCGGAACCAAAAAATCTTCTACATGGTGAGCTACTTCCGATAATCTTTCAAAACCTAAGGACTGGGCTCCACCTTTTATACTATGAATCGTTCGAAAAACCTGCTGAATCACTTCTTGAGGATTACCTACTTCTTCAGCCTTAAGCAAGGCTAATGAAGCTTCACTAAGCATTTCTCCTGACTCAATAAAAAAAATCTCTGCTAGATGACGTTCTAACTCTGCTTCATCCACTAGTTATCCTCCTCTTGTAACCGCCACGCAGGCAGCCGAATCGTAAAGGTAGTACCTTCTCCAACTCTGCTCATCACTCCAATATTACCACCATGTTCGTGTACAATGCCTTGTACAATTGACAATCCAAGTCCAGTGCCATTCTCATCATCACTGGTATAAAAAGGCTCAAATATCTTGGATATTGCACTCTGGCTAATGCCACAGCCATTATCAGTTATCATAATCACTACCCACTCTATTTCACAAGTTTCTCGGCAAGTGCTGACGCTTATGATACCTTGGGATGGTCTCCCTTTATCGACTGCTTTGAGTGCATTATGGAGCAAATTGATCAATATTTGCTCTAATTGTTGGGCATTACCATAAATCATTACGCCCGGTTCTATCGAAACTCTCAATTCTACGGCTTTAGACAATTCTTTATTACTCTTAATCAAACCCCACGCTTCGTCTAGGCATTTAGTCAATTGAACACCTGTTTTTTCTTTCGGTGCCTGACGAGAGAAAAATTTCAGACCACTGACAATGTCTGCAATACGCTCAACTCCACGGATAACAGCTTCAACGGGACGCTTATACTGAGCTTCAGTCATACTAGGCACAGAGTGTTCCGCAAAGTAACGATCAAGCATCAGCGATAGCAATTCTGCATTCATTTTGATAAAGGTCAGTGGATTATTAATTTCATGAGCTACACCAGCTACCAGACGTCCAATCGTAGCCAGCCGATCAGCTTGTTGCAATGCCTGTTCTTTTTCGCGAAGTCGTTCAATTAACTGCCTGTTGGATTCCAGGCGTTCTGCTAGTAAGTCAGAAATTTCATGTCTGCTACCATCAGCTTCAAGCCATAACCCCATTTCTTCAACCATCGCCATGACCCCCTGATTGGTCATAAACATTTCTTGGGTCATTCCAGCCATATCTCGCTTTAAATCTCGAATCAGGGTTAATATTCCGTATAATCCATCGCTAACTGATTTCCCGCTCCCTTTAGATCGTGTGCTCTTGATTGCCTCACATGGCAAATTACAGCCAATTTTCCATAAACGTCCTTTATATACTGAATTAGTAATAATACCTGTACCAAAAAAATCAATCATTTTATCCAGTTGTGGCACACTCATACCAACTGGCA
This sequence comes from Pelosinus sp. sgz500959, assembly GCF_042610375.1. Taxonomy (NCBI): domain Bacteria; kingdom Bacillati; phylum Bacillota; class Negativicutes; order Selenomonadales; family Sporomusaceae; genus Pelosinus; species Pelosinus sp. sgz500959. The sequence continues at coordinate 106,555 of NZ_JBGJZL010000005.1, read as the reverse complement.
ACATAAGTTGGCTACAGAAAAGCAAACCATCATGGCGTGGTTCAACTTGTCCATGCCATAATACAGGACCACTCCCCTCATGATGAATCACACTATCTAATTGCCATAAAGCCAACAATGACATCTGACAAAAGTTTTCTGGACTACCGCCAATCCGCGCTGTCATCTCAGCAAGCACAGGTAAAATTTGGACAGAGCTAGTCATGTTAGCTAGTTTCTTTCTAATTACTTTACTCATCGTATATCTCGTACAATCATAATCGTCGCATCATCAGTATTCCTGCCCCATTCTTTTAGCAAACGCTGACAAACTCTATTAGAATTATTTCCTACTATTTCCGGATAATCTTCAACTTGCCAACGGCTAGAAATACCATCAGTAGCTAAGGATAACACTGATCCTGGCATCCAGGAAATTTCATTGATCTTATGTTTTGGCATATGCCCTCCTACTGTACCATTTTGATTCAGTAAGGTTTGCGAATGATTATTAGTGATGAGCCTAGCTTCAACATTACCTAAGCTGATGTATGATAAACGGTTATCATTGTGATACACAGCGCCTAACCATAATGCGACTCCTCGACTATATAAAAGCCGCTTATGGGCAATATTCACGATGTCTGATAATTCCAAGCCATGGAGTTCTTGCAAACATTTATACATTAAAGTGGCCGTATCATAGGCTTCTTTACCATGCCCTAAAGCATCATAAACAGCAATGACAGAACGCACGCCACCTGAGCAAACATAAAAACCATCACCATTTACATCAAAGCCAGGATATGGCCTTGAACATACTCCGACGGTCAATCTAGGATTTTCCTTTTCCTGAGCCAACTTTGTAATCCGAACTTTTGTCCCTATATCATTAGTTGTCAAATTAAAACTGTCTGATAAACGCTGAATAGCTCCCAAGCCACCGCCCATACTCCCACCCTGAGTCGATACTCCATCAGATAGTGCAGAAATATCTGACGCAATACCTGGACCATCATCAATGGCCTCCAGTACCAGCCCTTGATGATCTGGCATCATCTCACACTGGATGACCCCGCCATGAATGGTATGCCGAACTAGATTGGTAGCCATTTCTGTAATAATAATGGCTAATTGTGCCAATTCTAGATCTGAAAAAGACACGGGTAGGGAAAACTCTGTGATTTGACGCCTAGCTGTACCTACATCGTAATCACCTTGTACCCTTATTCTAAGCATAACAGTTCTCCTTTCAATTTAGCCACTTCGTTATGCGCACAATCGTGCCTTCACCTTGGTGAGAAGTAATGGCGAAATCATCCATCAATCGCCGAGCACCACTAAGACCTAATCCCAACCCATTACCAGTAGAATATCCAGGAGTCATGGCCAAATCGATATCTATAATACCTGGGCCATAATCTTGAAAGACAAACTCCAAACCTTTTTTACCTCTAGGACCACTTACCTCATGGTATTCCATCCAGCCACATACAGCATATAGTAAAATATTACGAGCCAATTCGCTAACCGCCGTAATGATCCGAGTCTGATCAACAAGGGAAAACTTATATGCCACGACAGCTTGCCGTGCAGCTTGCCGGGCAGCTACCACATCTTCCTCTTTCACGATCTCCACTTTCATTGTGGTGCCCCACGCCTTACTGCATAGGGCACACCGTTATGCAGTATTTCAAAGACATGATCGACAGTAAGGGCCGTCTTGATTCCTCGTATATCGAGCCCCATTTCTACCATGGACAATGCCACATATGGCTGCATGCCGACCAAAAACACCTCTACCCCTAATAGCTTAGCCATCTGAGCAGTATCTGAAAATAGTCGCACCATATAGGAATCGACAATATCAAGTTGTGAGATATCGATAATTAGTCCAGAAACGGGAGTCTGCTCAATCTGTGCGAGTACCGTATGCTGCATCTGTTTCACGGAATGATCATTCATATTGCCATGCATGACAATCACCAAGGCATCCTGTATTTTTAAAACAGCAGCATTATTTAACATGATACAATTTTCTTATTTAATATTTCGAGTGCCAACGCTACCCCGTCAGCCATGATTGCCTTAGTAATAACACCACTTAAATCCACACCAATATGCACAATAGTCTGGGCGATGATCGGGCTGATGCCAGTGATAATGAGGTCAGCACCTAAAAGACGTACTGCCGTTGCAGTCTTAATAATATGATTAGCAACAAGTGTATCCACTGTTGGAACACCAGTAATATCCAAAATAGCCACTTTAGCCCCATTCATGACAATCGTATTTAGCAGTTTTTCCATGACCTGTTGTGTCCGTTTGCTATCAATTGTGCCAATCAATGGTACTACCAAAATACCATCCATTAATTTAATGACGGGTGTGGATAGTTCCAACAAATCCTGCCGCTGCTGATGAACGATTGAATCCCTGCTTTTCGAATATACTTCAAAAGTATAGAGGCCTGCCTTATCCAGCAAAACCTGCATGTCCATTTCTGTCTGATTATCATAAATAGATGATAGATAGGGGCGTAGAGAAAAAATGTACATGGCTGTTTCCGTTGGTGTCAATCCACCATGTACACCAGCTTGAGAAATACGCTCAAGTACCCCCTTTAATCGATCATTGACCTCTCCGCCTACCAGAGAATTTTGCAAAGCGCCAATAAGCTGCCTGCCTATGATTTCATTTTCACTATTACTCAGAATATTTCTGGTACACCATACTGTTTTTTGAAGTTCAGGCAACCATTTAGCAAAAACTGCTTGTCCTGCACTATTTTCTTGCTGCAATTCTTGTTTGTATTCGGACATTTATATTCTCTCCCTTATATTCGATTGACCGCTTTTACGATCTCTTTGGCAATATTATAAGATGGTGCGATAATCTCGGCTCCACCCCGTTCGATGGCCTCTCGCGGCATGCCAAATACTACAGCCGTAGACTCAGACTCAGCGATGGTAACGCCACCAGCCTTACGAATTGCCACCATACCCTCTGCGCCATCAGAACCCATTCCAGTCAGCAGTACACCAACAGTACGACTACCAAAACTCTCCAATATGGAGTGCATGGTTACATCGACGGACGGCGTAAAGAGTGTCCCCTCTGGCGACGTTGTGAGCCTTACCATGTATTCACTACGGTTTATATTCTTCCGTACAACTAGATGCAAACCACCTGGCGCCACCATCCCTTGTCCTTTGCATAGAGCATCTCCATGTTCAGCTTCTTTAAAAGGTATTTTACAATGTTCATGCAATCTTTTAGCAAAAGAAGCAGTAAATGTAGGTGGCATATGCTGAACCACTACAATAGCCGCGTCCAAATCAGAAGGAATATGAGGTAAGATATCCATCAAAGTTCCTGGTCCGCCTGTCGATACACCAATCACAACGATCTTTTCAGTCCCCTGCTTCTTCACTACAGGCGCTAGCTTTACTGGATCTTTTTTAACACTTTTAGCCTTGCTCATTATTGAACGGCGACGCTTTTTCTGAAGCATCGATGCCTTAATCTTAGCCAGTAACTCTTTACCAATAATATGCAAGTTATTAGATACTGTCCCTGAAGGTTTACCTACATAATCAAAAGCTCCCAGTTCCAAAGCTTCAAACGTAGTCAGTGCCCCTTCCTGAGTTAAAGAGCTAAGCATAATGACTCGAACCTCTGGATGTTGCTCAAATAAATGCATCATACAAGTAATACCATCCATCACTGGCATATTGATATCCATGGTCACAACATCAGGGCAAAGTTCAGTATCTTTTTTTATAGCATCTTCGCCATCTCTGGCCATCCCTACTACTTCAATAGCAGAGTCCGTTTCTAGGATACGCCGAATGGCCTTGCGCATCATTGCAGAATCGTCTACGATCAACACTTTGATTGTTTTCATAATTCACCTTCTGTATATAGCCTACTACATATTTTTAAAGGCAATCGTCAGGAATAGGATATCAACTCTATTCCTGACAGACTCACAATATTAATGATACTCTCGTACCTATTAAGCACCAATCCGCAAAACTTGGGCAAGGTCGATGATCATAACCATACGCTTACCACCGTTTAATTTACCAACCCCGCTAATATATTTGGCATCTAAATTATCTGATACAATCTCTGGAGTCGCTTCTACCAAACTGCTTTCAAAGCGCAATACCTCGGAAACCGCATCCACAACCACACCAGTCTTACGATTACCTACGTCCACAATAATAATGCGCGTAGCATCATCACGTTGTTTCTCGGCTAATCCAAAGCGGCGTCTAAGGTTTAGTGCTGGAATAATATTACCACGAAGATTCACCAAACCGTCAATATAAGCGGGTGCATTTGGCATATGAGTCACTTCGGTCATACGGTTTATTTCCTGCACATCCGTAATTTTTATGGCAAATTCTTCATTTCCAAGCTTAAAGGTTACTAATTGTTCTTCGTCGATAACATTGTTATTTTGTTTAACAACCACATTTTCTTCAGCAGTCATTTCTCCTGTGAAATGCTGTACGACTTCTGCAGGTAGCAGTTTAGTAGCATTGAGACACATGAGCAAGCGTTTTCCATCATTGAGTTTGGCTACACCTCGAATTTGTCCTGCCTCCTCATCATTAAAGATAAGAGGCGGTGGCTCTATGATATGATGAGATATGGATACAACTTCAGAAACTTTATCCACGCGAAAACCGACAGACATTCGTCCTAAATCTACAATAATAATGCGCGCCTGGTCATTAATCGATATATTCTCAAGGCCGAAAAACATTCGCATATTAATAATCGGTAGCAAATGATCTCTAATCGCCAGCACCCCTTCAATGTAAGGAGCCACATTCGGCACTGCCGTAATCTGTTGTACTCGGATAATTTCCTTGACATGCATAATATCAAAGGCATATTCTTCTTGTCCCAACAAAAAAGTTACCAGTTGATCTTCCTTAATTTCCGTTCGAAGAACACCATCAGTTCTTGTCGCAGCCACTGTTAATGCCTCTTGCTTAATGTCTTCAATTTGCTTGATAGTAATAATACTACTCAGATTCAATGCCATAATAATCCGTTTTCCACCATTGAGTTTGACGATACCATTGAGAAAATCCACATCCATATCCTGGATTACCGCTGGTGGCGCTTCAATATCAGCATGATTGACTCTCAAGACTTCTGATACGCGATCGACTACAATACCTGTTACCTTACCACCGACATCCAACACCAGTACACGAGTACTTTCATCTCGCTGACGACGAGGCATCCCCAGACGATCCCGTCCGTCAATAATTGGTAGAATATTGCCACGTAAGTTGCATACCCCTTCTACATAGCTAGGAGCCTGGGGTATGTTGGTTACTTCTGTGAGACGAATAATTTCTCGCACATGCATAATATCTACACCGAACTCGCCATTATTGAGATGAAACGTGACTAATTGTCGTTCTGACAGCTCATCCTGCTTTATTTCAATTGTTTCAGCCATTCTTTATCCTCCTTTCTTTCCATCTGGCTTGTTTACATATTTTGTAGTTCGTCAGCCAGTCCAGAAATTTCTTCAATGGCTTCTGCTAATTCTTGCATGCCTTTAGCCTGTTCTTGGGCAGCTAAAATAGCCTCCATATTGGCTTTGTCCGCTTCCTGGGCAGCAGCTGAAATTTGTTCAATACCGATTTTCGCCTGTTCCAACGCTGTCAACGACTCTTCAGCACCATTAAAAATTTCTTTAACACTACTCAAAATTTCCCCCATAGCTTCTTCAATAACATTCAAGTTATGAGTGGATTTCTTTGCATTTTCTACTTCTTGGGTCGCTGTTCGTGCTGAAAGCTCAATATCGCTCGTTACCTGTTGAATTTGATTTTGAATATTGCGCACTAGATCCTTGATTTTATCTGCATTATCGGCTGATTCGTTAGCCAAAGTACGAATATCACCAGCGACAACTGAAAATCCACGTCCATATTCACCAGCCCGCGCCGCTTCAATCGAGCCATTAACAGCGAGCATATTGGTTTGAATGGTCACATTGACAATCGCATCCACAATTTTATCAATGCGTCTTGTGGTATCTTCTAGTCGTTTAATATTTTGCGCTGATTTAAAGCTAGCCTCAGCAGCACCAGAAACACCACTAATAATATTATCGACTTCCTCTTTATTAATCACTAAGATGGACTGTAGTTCATTGACTTTCCCTTCTGACTCTTGCGCGCGAACTTTCATTTGTGTAGCAGCAGACGCTAGGCGCTCAGAGATAGTAGCTCCTTTTGTTGTCAGCTCAGCTTGCATCTTAGCCCCTTCGCCTAACTGTTCCATCGTCTTCATGATTTGCCCAGCAGCCGTACTTGCTTCTTCTACATTGGCTGACAATTGTTCAGAAGCTGATGCCAATTCTTCCGAGGATTTTTGAGCATCAGTGGATATTTTGAGTTGTTCTGCTAGTTCAGATAATTCGTTAGCAGCAGTACTCATTTCATTAAAGGCTTTATTCTGTTCATTAATTGTCGAACTAATTTCTTCTGTCGCGGCACCCTGCTCTTCACTGGCAGCAGCCACTTGCTGGGTAATTGCCAAAAACTCCTTAGTGCCCTCAGTAACGATTCTAGAATTTTGTGCAACCTCAGTAACACCTTTTTGCACACCATTCATATCTTTTTCAATTTTAGCAAGATCTGAAGTGATCTTTTTAGCTTTTTCCACTTCCTCATTGGCCGCATTACCAGCATCTTCTACATCTTTTACAACGACCTTCACATTATCTTGAATCTCGCCGACCAGCGCACGAATATCACGAGCCGATTTCTCGGAAATTTCCGCTAGATTGCGCACTTCATCAGCAACGACGGCAAAACCACGACCATGTTCACCAGCTCTCGCTGCTTCAATCGCCGCATTTAGAGCCAGTAGATTAGTTTGATCAGCAATGCGCACCACTGCTTCCACAATGTTGCCTACTTCTACGGATTGGTTTTCAAGCTGGGCTACCAATCGACCAGACTGCATGTTGGTATCAGCAGCATTTTTGACACCATTAATCAATTGCTCTACATCAGTACTTGTTGTTTTCACCAACGTCTGAGCTACATTAACCTTCTCCAAGGAAATTCTAACAAGTTCATCAGCCGCAATCGCTGCTTTTTCGATCTGATTGACGGCTGCTCGACATTCTTCAGCAGCTGATGACGCTTCTTCCGCACCAGTCGCAATCTGAGTCATAGTACCAGCTAGTTCTGCAGCAGCGTTGCTGGATTGCTCAATGCCCGCTGCCATTTGTTCTGTAGCAGTCGCAATACGCTCAGCCAACTGTTGTTGCTTTGCTACCGTTCTTGACCGCACTTTATCCATGGCTCTACGTTTCGCCAAGTCCCGTTTAAGACTCATTTGTTCAGCAGAATCAATATTTGCACCAGTTTTACTAGTGATTGAATGACCTGCAGCTGTATTGGGCTTTGCTAATTTTTTTTCCATAAATAAAAATCCCCTTTAATTTCTTATTTTATGATAACAATTGAGAATTCATTTTTTTGATCATTGCCGAAATATTAAGCAATAGCGCTACCTTACCATCGCAAGTTACAGCAGCGCCTCCTATGTACTCACTATGATTCAAGTAGTCTGGTAAGGATTTACACACAATCTCTTGTTCATTGTGCAGTTTATGGACGATGAGACCAATTTTATTCTGTCCATTTGCGACGATCAATACTGTCACACTTCCATTATCTTGCTGTTCAATCTTCCCTAAGATCGTAGCCAGAGATATGATCCCGAGCACTTCACCCCGGTGATATAGGAGCTGACGCCCACGTCTAGTTATCAATTGCTTACAAGTCACTCTTATAATCTCAACCACATTATCTAAAGGCACAGCCAATAATTCACCAGATGTTTCTACTAATAACCCATTACATCTCATGCTGAAAGGTGGTAAAGTAATCCTTATTTTACTACCTTTATCTGGCAGGTTGATCATTTCTAGATTAGCCGGCAAAGCATCCATTTGGTAATACACTTCATTTATACTAAGCATTAAATCAGAAATTTCTAGCACTTCAGCGTCTGCCTCACCTCCTCTCATACTGCGACCATCATTTTCAACCTCAATTACAATTCGGTTACCTGAAGAATAGGCCGTAAGGCAGATATGTCCCTGAATTTCCTTACCCGCTGCCTTTCGCTCTGCTGGAACCTCAATGTTAAAGTTAGCCATGTTGCATATGATCTTGAGTAGCAGATTATATAACTCTTTGACAATGGTTTTATCCACTGTGACATGTTCGCCCTCCATGGTCAAACCAATATTCTTTCCGGTCTGCAATTCAATATCACGAATCATCTGAGGGAATTGTAGAAAAATCAGTCCTAATTCAACCCTGCGCATGGACATGACCGCCTCTTCTAACTCAGCTGCAATGCGATTGATAAATTGTCCTATAGCCTTCGTTTCGCGGGATAAATTAGGCAAATTATATTCTATTGTCAGTTTGCGAGACATCTGATGAAAAGCATGATCTTTATTTCCTAATTCTCTAATGATCGTGAGTAGTTTTTCTATTTTTTCATCACTTACCGTAGTCGATTTGCTATTGAATATTTCTATTGAATCATCATTGACTATACTTAGAGATTCTGTTTCCTTATCCTCTTGATGGTTTTCTGTACTATTTTCAAGAATCTCTAGTTTTATCAATGGGGTATAAATAATCGCAGGTAATTTGCTCACTAATGCTTGAGGAACTAGAATAAGAGCAGCATTATTTTTCTTCAATAATAGTTGCTCAATGAAAGTGATAAGCCATTCTGTATCCTGGGCGCAAGCTAGTTCGATCTCTAAGCCTTTAGCTCCCTGGTGCTTTATACTTGCCTCGCCAAATTCACGTATCATTTCTTCTAATACATTTTTGGCATCTAGCAATATCTCCACTGCCCCAGGGTCCCCTTGCAAATTTCCAGAGCGCATAGCCTCTAGCATATACTGGGTTTGGCGAATTAACATCAACATTTCCATTAAGCCAAAAAATGCAGCTTGTTTCTTGAGAATATGTAACTGGTTCATGATGCCGTCAATGATTAACCGAGACTGGGCAATAGTAAGAGTTATTCTCAACTCCAATATCTCGCCTGCTATTTTTGCTAAAGAGTCTATTGCTTCTACTGAAAATATTTTAATTTTCCCTAGTTCTTGTATGGGAAATCCATATCTCACGCCCCTATGCCTCCTACCTACCAGTGGCTTGTTCCTCACTCGTAGTAGCTACCTGCTGGATTATATCCCAAAATCCTTTGTTTCCTCCAACGGCATTTTAATAAACTTCACATATTATTGTTAAAATTTCAGATTTTTCTGTATTTTTACCCACTACTCTTGTCTTGCTTTTCCGTCATCTTTTCCCTAATTTTCATTCTCGTACAATGTGCAAATTACGATTTTTTTATAAATTGTACAATAACTAAAACTTCGACAAATTATTGGCATTTCCTTCAAAAAAGGAACGAATATTGTTTATAGATTAAACTTATCGAATTCCTGAATAGTAACAAAAAATGTATGTAAGGGCTTTTAATAACTGCCACACTAAAATAAAAAGCAGGCGATCCGCCTGCTTTTCTCACTATAAATAAACCATGAAAAATCTCCTACAATATTCTTATTTACATCCTAGCCATTACTAAATTGATTCTACCAAAACCAGTATCGATCGTTACTGTATGGTTCTTTTTCATTAAAAAATCCGCATTTTTTGTAACGCTTTGCGGATGTAAATCAAGTTCTAACCCCGCATTCGAAAGATTAATGCAAAAAAGTCCATTCGTAACATTTAAAAACTCTCCTATGCTATCAAGGGCAAGTTCATCTATTTCATGAATCTCTTCACCACTATAACGACGTGCCAATTCTAGCAAAACTTTATCATCAGCAGTAAAACTGCTCTGCAGAGTGACATCTCCAGTCATACTTTGCAAAGCAGACCACTGATCCTGTTTCTGCTCATGGACAGTTGGAATGACTAAAGGACTGGCATCCAAGAAACGAACGATTGCTCTAAGAAAAAGTAATATATAATCATAATATAATTCTACCTCTTCATCTTCTTGTGAAAGATTTAATTGGGTACGAATACCTTCTTTAAGGATAGCTAAATCCGACTCTTGATCTAAATTACTTTCTCTTTTATACTCATCCAAAACACGTTCTAATTGTTCTAAATTCATGAATCCTTTATCAACTAATGTTTGTCCAAAATTAAGATGGCTATTTTTTTGTGCAGCTAAGAGAATCATCAATTGCTCTTCTGACAAATAGCCTTCATCGATGGCGATCTCACCAAATCGTTTGTCAACCATATGTTGTAATCTGTGAATTTCTTCAACTTGTACAGCAGTCAAAAACTTCTCATTAATAGCGAGTACTCCTAATTTCACTTGAACTGAGCGTCCATCTTCAAGAGCTTCCTGTACTTGTTCTGGAGTCAGCACCCCTTGATTTAGTATATATTGGGCAAAAAATCGACTTGACATTTAATTCTCCTTCCGACTGATATTATTGACAGCATTCTCTATTTGACTGCTATTATATGGTTTTTGAATAAAGTCAATTGCACCCAATTTGAGCGCTTTTAACAAGGCAGCAGCTGTTCCCAGAGAAGAAAGCATAACGACCTTTGCCTTATCATCGATTTCTTTAATTTCTTTTAAAGCCTCTAGACCGCCCACCTTGGGCATAACAATATCCATAAAGACTCCATCTGGGCGACATTGACAATAGGCTTCAACCACTTCTTCTCCATCTTTAGCCTCAAACACTTGGCAACCTAGTTTTTCCAGCTCTTCTCTTAATTTTTTTCGCAGTAATAAGGAATCATCGCTAATCAAAATCTTCAGTGACTTATACAAAACATCCTCCCCTTTCTAAAAAAACGTCCCTTATGTGGATAATTGACAGTATTTTTTATTTGCCAATTAGGATAAATGATTGATATCTGTTATTCTACAATAACATAAAAAATAAGCTTAGCTATTATTTATACATTAATATTTGGTTAATTTTTCAATCTACGCTCTCAGTTACGTTGACTTTTATCAATAAAATATCTTCTATAAAAGAAGGCTCATCATCCCTGATAAGACTTCTTGTCAGGTATACATTTTAATCTTTGAGACTAAAGTTCAAACTTGGCGACAGCTTCGCGCAGTTCCATTGCTAAATTAGATAACTCTTGGCTGGATGAAGCGACCTCTTCCATGGATGCCAATTGTTCTTGTGTGGCAGCAGAAACGATCTGAGTCTCTGCTGACGTTTTTTTGCTAAGTTCATCGATTTGTTGCACAGATCCGACAATTTGCTGACTATTACTAGCCATTTCTTTTATGGCTTCAGAGATTTCTTGGGTTCGAACGGATACTTGAGTTACCATGACGACAATTTCCTGGAATACAAGACCAGAAGCATTAACAACTTCTGCTCCGGTCTTGACTTCTCGCGTACCATTACTCATCGCAACTACGGCTTTGCCTGTATCATCTTGAATCTCACCAATGAGCGTGGCAATTTGCTTGGCTGCAGCTTGAGATTGTTCTGCAAGTTTACGGACTTCTTCTGCGACTACGGCAAACCCCCGACCTTGCTCTCCTGCACGAGCCGCTTCAATCGCAGCATTTAAAGCCAATAAATTGGTCTGCCCAGCAATTCCCGAGATGGTATCGATAATTTGGCCAATTTCTTTCGAACGTTCTCCCAATTTGACAACAACTTGAGCTGAAGTACTCACCGTCTGTTCAATTTTACTCATCTGAGTGATGGCTTTATCTACAGATTGATTACCTTGCTCAGCCTTATTAGCAGCCTGCATGGATTGATCAGCCACTTCATTGGCATTCGTTGCAACCCGTTTGATACCTGTAGCTATTCCTTGTACAATCGCCGATGTATGAGTAGCGATTCTTAATTCTTCATCTGCTGCATTTGCTACATCAACAATGGATTGGGCCACTTGGTCGGCAGCTTCAGCAGACTGACCAGCGCTAGCAGTCAACTCCTCTGAAGAGGCAAGCAATCGTTCAGAAGACTGATTGACTTGCTTCATCAATGCACGAAGACTGGTGCGTGTAGATGCTAAGGTATCAGCTAATTGACCAATTTCATCTTTCCGAATGACCTGGCGTGGTCGGTCGCGAAAATCTCCCGCTGCAAATTCTCCACAAATTTCTACCATGATATTTAGTGGTTTGGTAATGTTCCTAGCTATATACCACCCAATGATGATCAATATGATAAAAGAAACTGTCAATATCGTTGTCATCAGTTGCATGACTTTTTCTGATGCTTCATGGTTAGCAATATCAATTTTTTTTGACAGTTCAGAATAGTAATCACTCAGTTCTCGTAACTCTTTCATATATTGCAAAGCAAGAGGATCGACCTGCGTTATGTATATAGCATAAGCTTCAGAGTTTTTATTTTGTAATGCCAACTCAACGACTTGATTTCTCACGACTCGATATTTTTCTCTAGATATCTGTATTTTAGCCAGCAGTTCTTTTCCTTTATTGTCAAAATTAATTCTTTCAATTTCTTTATAAGAAGCAGTGATTTGCTTAGATCCATCTTCAATATTTTTTTTCAATTGGTCATTTTGTCTATCATCCTCAGTGAGCATCAGTGCCAAGGTGAATGCATTCCCCTTGGCTACAAGTGTGCTGCATTCATTTAAAAGTTTAATTGGGATCAACTGCTCTTCATACATTACATCCATATCTTTTTCAGAAATTTCTAGGTAATAACGTCCCGTGTAACCAATAACGCCAATCGCTAGTAATGCAACCATGATCAATACACCAATTTTAAGGCTTACTTTCAGATCATCAAAAAATTTCATTGATTTCACTCCTTTTTATATGTTCATCAATTCACTCTTTGCCTCTTCTTGTATAACAAAAAAACTACCAGGTATCCTCATGTAAACGTACAAAATACAAGCTGATAATCATTAAATTACGATCTTCCACGGTTTTGAATCCCTACCTTCTGAAAGATTAATCTATATCGTTATTTACTTCACTAATCGATTTCGACATAATAATATTAAATCCCTCTAAATGTCATAATTTTCCCAATATTTTTTTAACATAAAGAAGACTTAGCTCACGCTAAGTCTTCTTTATCCCCATGGGAAATCAACAATTCATATCATTTTTGATAAAGCAAAGAGTAGAATCCCCATGATCACCACCCATACTATGGTGCCAAAATTGAGAAACAGTAAACATAATACTAAACAAATAATTGTGATGGTAGAATGATCCAGCACCAAATCTACCCACTTCATACTTATACCTCCCATAGTAATGTTTATCACAGAAGTAAAAGATAAGCTTGTTATTTAGTATATGTTTAGTAAGTTATTATGTTACCTATCTTAGTTTTTCAATAATTCTTTCACTTTTTTCACTACATTTTCAACGGTAAAACCATATTCTCTGAGCAATCTTTCTTCAGTTCCTGAAGCACCAAAACGATCAATGGCGAGTACCCCTCCAGAATCTCCAACATAACGTTCCCACCCTAAGGATGATCCCATTTCAATTGCGAGACGAACCTTTACATGAGGCAACAGTATAGTTTTGCGATATTCAACAGACTGTTTTTCGAATAAATCCCATGATGGGAAACTAATAACCGATACAGAGATATTTTCAGTCGCTAGTTGTCGCTGAGCAAGTATAGCTAGCTGTACTTCTGAACCCGTTGCCAAAAGTAATGCTTGAGGAATATCAGCAGCACCTTTGGAAATGACATATGCTCCTTGTCTAACACCCATATCTGCAGTCTCATGAGTTCCAGGGATTGTCATCAAATTCTGCCGAGATAAAGCCAACACTGTTGGAGTCTCTGTTGATTCCAGCGCCACCTTCCAGGCAGCTACAGTTTCATTACCATCTGCTGGACGAATCACATTCAGATTTGGCAAGGCCCGAAGAGAAGCCAATTGTTCAACCGGTTCATGGGTAGGACCATCTTCGCCAACAGCAATGCTATCATGGGTAAAGACATAGGTTACAGGAAGCTTCATCAAAGCAGCCAGGCGAATGGCTGGGCGCAAATAATCAGAGAAAATAAAGAATGTTCCTCCGTATACTTTGAGTCCACCGTGCAGCGCCATGCCATTTAATGCCGCTCCCATCGCAAACTCACGAACACCAAACCAAATATTACGCCCGCTATAGTTTTCAGGTAGGAAATCCCCACCATTTTTTATCATTGTTTTATTGGAACTAGCCAAATCCGCTGATCCACCAAAAAAGGCTGGAATACTCAAAGACAGGGCATTCATCACTTCACCAGAAGAAGAACGAGATGCGATCTGACTCCCTTCAGCATAAACAGGTAACTGTTTGTCCCAATCCATGGGAAGTGTCCCAGCAATCCCTTGTTCTAATTTTGCTGCCAGTTCTGGATATTCCTTATGATACTTTGCGAAAGAGGCATTCCAATTCTTTTCTAACTCTCCACCGCGTTGTTTAACAGTTTTGTCAAAAAGTGCGTATATCGCCTCAGGAACATAAAAATCCTCTTCATAGGACCATTGATAATAGTCTTTGGTTAATTTGACTTCTGCTTTCCCGAGGGGTGATCCATGGACCGAAGATGAACCGGCCTTATTGGGCGCACCAAAACCAATTACGGTTTTTACTTCAATCAAGGTGGGTCTACTCATATCTGCTTTTGCAATGGTTAAGGCTTCGTCAATTGACTTAAGATCATTACCATCCTCAACTAAAATCACTTGCCAACCATAAGCCTCGAAACGTTTTTTCACATCTTCTGAAAAAGACTGTCCAAGTTTTCCATCTAAGGAAATATTATTTGAATCGTATAAAACAATCAACTTTCCAAGTTTAAGATGCCCTGCGAGGGATGCAGCTTCTGCTGATACTCCCTCCATTAGATCTCCATCACCGCACATGCTATAGGTAAAATGATTGATCACTTCATACTGTTCTTTGTTATAGGTAGCAGCCAAATGACGTTCACCCATAGCCATGCCCACAGCCATAGCAATCCCTTGTCCTAAAGGACCTGTTGTTGCATCAACGCCTGGTGTATGACCATATTCAGGATGACCAGGTGTTTTACTCATCCACTGGCGAAAACTCTTTAAATCATCAATAGAAAGATCATAGCCAGATAAATGTAATAAACTATAAAGTAACATGGAACCATGGCCCGCAGATAAAACAAAGCGATCTCGATTGAACCATTTAGGATTACTCGGATTATGATTAAGATGTTTTGTCCATAGCGTAAATGCCATAGGTGCTGCACCCATTGGCATTCCAGGATGACCTGAGTTAGCTTTTTCAATCCCGTCGATTGATAAAGTACGAATCGTATTTACCGCGAGCTGATCAACTTCATCATTTTTCATCATTCATTAAATCCTCCTTGGCTTATATACATCCTCTCGCATGATCTTTAACAACATGCATGGACTCAAGAATATTATACCTTATCTTGCCCGTAATAGGCATTTATTCCATGCTTTCTCAAAAAATGTTTATCAAGCAATACTTGATCAATTGCCTTAATTTTTCGATTGAGAGTACAAGTATAAAGTGCCATTTTAAAGATATCTTTCTCGAGTATTATGAATAATAAATATCTGTAATCATGTCGACCACTTCTTCTAAAAGCCCTAAATCTTCTAGCATTTGCATCACGCCAAATCGTTGGCGAACTTCTTTCGCCGTTAGTAAGCTTAAACGAAATGATTCTCGGTCAAGTTTAAGATCAAGAGGACCAAGATGTGAACCTGCACGATCCATCATTTGGCGATAAGCAGTTGGAGTAGGCATTGTTATAAATACACTTTCTTTCATATGTTCCCACTTTTCTACAATATGTTGTGCAGCTTTTTCGCGGGCAGATTCAGTAAAGTTTAGATAAGGTGCTTTTTTCTGAATCATCTCAGGTGCAACATGACCAAATAATTGTGTAATATTATTTTCCCATTTTTCTCGGTTAAAAGACCTAAACTTTCCTTCATTATAAATTTTATGAATATCCATATGTAATAAATATTGATAAACATGGAGAATAATTTCAGTCCCAATCCCAACTTGGTTACCATGCAAATGAGTTTCCTGGCCGCGAATAAGGCCTAACATCTCCCACGCATGAGATAAGAGATGCTCCTCTCCTGAAGCTGGCCTTGAACTTCCTGTCATACCAATGCACATACCTGACAAAATCAGACCTTCAATGATACTGCAAATAGACTCTGGCGATCTTGTCAGAATACCAGAAGCACTGGAAACACACTGTTCAATCGCTTTTTCTACGAGTTCTGCTGTAGCCGTACAATAATATTCTTCATGAAGAATATTAGCTAATTTCCAATCGGCAAGGGCACTGTATTTCCCGACAATATCGCCAAGACCAGCATGAATCATATGGAATGGTGCTTCCTTCATAATGGAAAGATCTGCAATGATGCAGTATGGATACACTGCATTATAAGTCACTTTTACCCCTTTCGTAATGAGTGGTGACACCATAGAAGCATATCCATCCATGGAAGGGGCTGTACCTACCACGACATAAGGAATTTTTGTTTCATAACTCAGATAGCGAGCCAGATCATTGAGTGTTCCAGAACCAACAACGACAATGGCTGTAATGTCCGAATTCATTTCAGCGCGTAATTGTTCTAATGGAATTTCATCAGGATGAAGATGCGGGTTGGAGAAAATTACTTTTTTAAGCTGAAAATCTTTACTCAGAATGGACTCAACTTGCCTTCCTGCCGCTTCATAGGTATTACAATCTGCAATCAATAACAAGGTACCCTTTCGAAAAGGTTGCAAAGAATCTATAAGATCAGTCAGAATATGCGTCCCAATACGAACATCCTTAATATCAATACTATGAGTTTTTCCGCAGGAACATGGAAAATTTAAACCTGCCATTTCTTCTGGAGTTTTAGTTAATAATTCATTCATACTATTAGCACCTCATATTCTTCTTTATTTTTCTATAGGTATATCACTCTATCAATAGGATATGCATAAAAGTTTACTGCAAGAAACTCTCTGAATTTCTTGCAGCCTCTCTTTTATTAACATTAGCTTTAAATCTCAATTATACTTTTCTCTATAATGGGTATATTTCCTGTAAAGCATCTTTTACCTCTTTCAGAGAATTAAATATTAAAGTTGGCTTTACTGTTGATTCCTGTAAATCCTGTAATTTGGTTTCGCCAGATAATACAAGAATCGTCACTGCATCGTTTCCTTGACCAATGGCAATGTCCGTGTACAGTCGATCTCCGACAAAGGCAATTTCTTCGGCTTTTAACCCAGTTTTATTTAGAATATATTGTAAGGTATGAATGGATGGTTTTCCAAAATACTCTGGATGTACGCCCGTAGAAGCAGTAATCATCGCACAAATTGACCCGCAATCTGGAATAAATCCATTCTCAACTGGACAATTAAAATCTGGATGTACACCTAAAAAAGTCGCACCATTTCTGATAAACTTACAAGCTTTTGAAATATTTTCATAGGCTAAAGATGTATCAAAACCAACCACAACAACATCAGGATCGTCCTCTACCACATTGATATCAGAATAAATAAAATCACTTTTTAAATATTCATTACCTAAAACAAAAACTTTCTTATCTTGCATTTTTTCTTGTATATGACGGATGATGACTTGATTGGAAATAAGCATCATCTCTTCCTTTGCATCATACCCCATACTCTTTATCTTTTTTACATAAAATTTTGCATTTTTAGAAGAATTATTGGTAAAAAATTTGAACTGTATATTATTATTTCCTAAGGTTTCTAAAAATTCGATTGAACCATCTAGTACTTTCTTTCCTAAATAGACTGTTCCATCCAAATCAAGAATAAAACATTTTATCGGTTTTAATAAATGCAAATTATTCACCATCTATCTCCTTTCTCAACTTACTGGCATTCTTGTACATAGACTCAAGTTATGCAGTTATTTCATTTGTCCGATCTTCCACTGTATTTTTCATGGCATTTTGATCTAAGTAATCATATACAGCTTCTTTGTTCTTTCTGAATAATAGATATAAAATGAAATATACTGCTACTGCGATACCAATTAATAGTGGGGACTGACTTAAGAAGGCTAAAAATACTAATCCCATTAAAGGTTTTCCTAAAATATTAAAACTAGTAATTAGTAAGGCACCGACTGGTAAATGAACACCCACTGATGAACAAATATCTGTGAACATGGGTGCCGTATACGTACACATATACAGACCTGCACTAAACCAAATTGCACCTGTAATAAGGACTTTAAAGATATTACCATTTACCAGTGGCACAATACCTTGTACCATGAAAGGTAATGCTAACAAGTCAACAACGGGTAATACTTCATTTCCTGGTAATACAAGAGCCATAAAAACCATAATGGGAATGAGAATGATACCAGAGATTAAAGTGGCAGGTTCTCCATATCCAGTCGCATCATTTACCCCCAGGAACCATTGACGTGATTTACTATCATTCTTAACAGATTTCCGAGCAGCCTCAGTGATTGGGAGAAAAGATTGGGCAAATATACCGGCTACGCGAGGAAAAAGAGCCATAATAGCACTAGTAGCAATCCCCATTGTCGTAATTTGACCCCATGCAGCCAATGTTCCTAAACTTTTGAAATTTCCCATGATACCAATAAAAATACCTAATAACAGTCCTAAGGAAACAGGTTCACCAAAGAATCCTAATTTTTTTTGCAGTTCTTCAGGGCTCAATTTAACTTTATTTAAACCAAAAGCATTGAGTAATGGATCAAAAACAACAGTAAAAATAGCGGCCTCAATATTATGCATGGCAATAATTGTACAATTAGGATATTTATAATAGGTTGACCATCTCTTAGCCAATAACTCTGCAATAAGCAAACTATACATATTTAATAAAATCATACATCCTAGAGACAACCACATATTTTTTGTTGCCATATAAACCATAGAGCCCCATACCATATAAGAATAATTGTTCCATAAATCACCAGGTTGGAAAATAGAAGTCCATCGCGTCAAAAATAGTATTGTTTGCACTAATAAACCAACGCCTAAAAAAACCATGCCAGCTTCTGTGGAGTAAGCAACAAGTGCAGTCGCTTGCCAGCCCACATCAAATACAGGAAGCTGAATTCCAGTATTCTCGACCATGCTTTTGACTACAGGTGTAATAATGGGTGTAAAAGCATTTAGTAAAAGAGTAAACCCTTCGAGCCCTACTCCTGCATATAATGCAGAAAAGAAGGCCTTTTTGTTCGTTACTTTTAATATTTTAGCAATAATAAAGATGATAACTGGAACAAAAACTGGTGAGCCAAAAGTCTGAAATACATCTTTTAATAGTTGAAGAAACACATTGATTCCCCCTCATTTTTCACTATTTTATTTGCCGCTATTTCCGCCTAGCTCTTCGATCACACTCATAACTTCTACCAAAAATTCTTCTTCACCAAAACCTGTCAAAAAACCGACTGCATTAATTGTAGGAATTCCATAGTTTGCGGCTGGCAGGGGACTGGTGTGCGTAATAAAATCAAATCGACCACCTTCTGCCAAATTCAAAGCCTCTGTTGGTTTAGCTTCCGTCGCCGTAATTTTGATACCACGCTCCTCCATTGCTTCTTTTAATTTTTCCGCAATCATTGATGAAGTAACTGTACCCGAACCACACACTGACAGCACATTAAACCTTCTCATTTTTGTTCCACCTTTCTATATTTTATTTATTATATTGTCTTGTTTTTAGCCAAGACAACTTAATAACTCCCTAACCTCCTCTTTGGAAGTGGCATTCCTCAATGCGATCAATAATTCCTTATTTTGAAAAACTGACATGAGATTCTTTAATAATTCAAGCTGCAAGATAGGATCTTTCACTGCTAATAAAAAAACTAATTCTACATATAATATTTCTTCTGGACTAACCATGGAGTGAAATATGGCTGGCTTCTCTAAGGTTGCAATCCCGATATTTGATTGATTCACATGCTCTGAATCAGTGTGAGGAATAGCGACACAAAAATCATCAATGGGGAGTCCTGTTGGAAGATTTTTTTCTCTTTCTAACACCGCTTCAATGTAACTATCCTTTACATAGCCTTTCGACAACATCAATCCACCTAGATTTCGAATAATTTCACTTGAAGTTTCTGCTTTCATTTTTAATACAACTAAATCCAAATCCAACATAATCTACAACCACTCCTTCATTTTTTAAATTACTCTTTCATCTTCTCATATAGCATTTCTTTAAAAGTGTTCATATCGGTTATCGTGCGCCACTTTTCAATGAACTCTAGATGTAAGAAAGGCTTTAAAAGACGCTTAACAACATTTTTGTCATTAATTTTAAATGCTGGTAAACATACAACATTTACATGACCACTTCCCCAAGGGATGGGAGATTTTAATTTAGCAACTACAATCCCTGATTTATTAACAATGTGAGAGTCCCCATGAGGAATGGCAATTTCTCCTTTTAAGAAAGTCGGTGCCATCTCTTCACGATGTAAAACTGATTGTAAAAACTCTTTTTTCACATAACCTTTATTAATGAGTAGTAAACACATCACTTCAATTAATTCTTTTTGTGAACGAATCTCTGATTCAAAAACCAATAAATCGTCTTCTGAAAAATCTGCCAAGTCTTTACCTTTTTCAATATTTAAAATTGCATCAAACTCTCTAATACCACTTTCAAGTAAATAAGGCTCATAGACAACAAAATTAATGCCTTCAATTTCTGGGTTAATGGTACCGATGATCGCCAAGATTTTAAATTTTTCTTGGATTTCTTTAATTTTATTTCGTAATTGTTCGTCCATGATACCGACTTGGAAAACGGTTACATTTGCATACTTTCGTTCAATCGTTTGACGAATATGATAAGCCGTTCCCTCACCAGTCAAACATAATGCAACAATTGCGATGGGTTTACTCGTTTCTTCAATGCTCAACAAAGGATAGTTATAACGAGTTTTTACTAAACTAGAATATATTTCACTTAAACTATTCTCAGGAATCGATGCTTTACGTACGGCTTCAATTACGGTCAACAAATCTACTCGATCAAGAGTTTGAGTTGGTATGCCTAATTTGTCCGTCACAATTTTACCAGCATTAATCAAAGAACCCATATCAACTAAAAATAAGATGCCCCTACCTTCATCTATCATTTTAGAAATCCCAATAATTTTTTCATAGATAATAGATGGACTTTCATCCAAAGGCATATCAATAGCAATAGGAAAATTTACATTGAGTAAAGCTCTCACCACGTTGATAATTTCTGTAGCAATTCGCCCATGAGATACAACAATCACACCGACCCGATTTTTCGGTAATTTATTTTGGATCGCTGCCTTAATATACATAGCAATAAAGCCAATTTCATCATCAGGTATTTCTACATTTTTTATTTCCTGTAGCCAAGTACCAACTTGACTGGCTAAGTGATATTCTTTCGTAAAATCCTTTTTTATTTTTGATAAATTGATATTAATAATTTGTTGTTTTAAGCGTATTCTTTTAATCGTTTCATTTAAATGAATGGCCAAATAAATAAAAATTTTTTCATTAATATCGTTGTACATATGCTCCGTAACTAATAGCATTCTTACTTTTTTCACTAAATTAATAATTTCTTTATCTACGATATTAACTAATTCAGTTAAGGAAAAATATTTGTATTTGCCATTCAGACCGGCTTCAAGATTACTAAATTCGTTCATAATAAACGTCCATAATATTTCTTTGACTTCAGAAAAATCAATATGTAATTTAGTTAATTCATGATACTTTTTTTCAATCTGCCGATAAAAATCCTCTGGTAAATAACACTCCATATCTTGGTTTTTCTTAGCAACGTGAGTATTATTGTTAACAAAGGGTATAAATAACATATCTTGTATGTAGTTTCTAACTTCGACGATATTAACATCTTCCAAAATAAAATCATGTTGGATACTATTTGTTTCTAATATATCCTCATACCCTATACTGATCATTTCATGATCCTTACCAATATTCTTCATAAATGCCCGCGCACAAACAACTTGTATTGTACTTTTTAATTGACCGATATTACCGTTAAATCGTTTCAGTGTCAAAATTTCAATGACCTTCGACTCTACAAAAATTTTCACATTAATTCGATTACACTCTTGTTGAAAAAAGTCATAAATGATTTCAACTTTTTCAACAAAAGCTCTTTCATGTAAGGATGGAATCGAAATAATCATGGGTATACGTCTTCTAAAACTGAGCAACAAACTAGATTCAATATTTTCGGTCGTAGCACCGATAAACATAATTTTTACTTTGCGTTCATCTTTTGTTTCACCTAATCGACGAAACTGCCCCCGATCTAATATTGAAAACAGAATTTCTTGCCCCTTAGGTGGTAACCGATGAATTTCATCTAAAAAGAGAATCCCATGATTGGCATGTTCAACGAGTCCTTCTGTATCACTGTCAGCGCCAGTAAAAGCACCTTTTTTATAACCATATAACAGTGATAATAGCAGTTGTGGATTATCGCTATAATCAGCACAGTTAAAAACGATAAACGGCACATGGTCTGCGATAATTTGTTTCTGTTTTGCAAAATTATACATACATTCAGCAAATTGTGTTTTTCCAACACCACTTTCCCCAATAATCAACGTCGATAAACCAAATGGTGGATATAAAATTGCAGATTTGGATTGTATAACACTTTTTTCTAGACTACCGCTATATCCCACTAACGTTGAAAAAGGATCTTGTAACACTGAAACTTTTTCTTCCTTTTGTGGACTCTCCATGTCAACATCATTAAAGAATTCTTCGACTACATGCCGTGATACATCAAACCCTGATTCCATTAATTTTTTAGTGATCTCCGTAATATTGAGCTTACTATTCTGTTTTACGATATTTTCAATAGCCTTTTTTAAGTGAGGTTTGCGGCGCTCTCTGGAATTGCCAACATTTAATTCCTTACGCAAAACAGTAATATTTTCTCTTGTGATTGATAACATTTTTGCTAGTCTTGCATCTGTAAAAGGATCTTTTATGTTTTCAGTTCTTATAATACCTAACATTTTTTCTTTTAAATCCATTACCAAACCCCTCTTCTGCTTATATACTATGCAAGTGTTATGCCATACAAAAAACAAATTTTACATTTCCATTTTTATGCAATTTTTATAGCTTTGAAAAATATTTTACCATTTTCTGAAAAATTTGTACATTTTCCCAAAACTTTATTTACATATTTCTATTATGCTGAACATAGATAAAGGGAGCTATCAATTAGATACAATCTAATTGATAGCTCCCTTTATCTATGTTCAGTAATTTCCCCTATGAGACAAGCAACTAAAAATGTAAATGCCCCAAACCATTCGTAGTAATCCAAAAAAAGATAATTGGATATACAAGGACTAAAAAAACGGCCGTTGTTACCACAAAAGCTGCACCGGAAACGTGTAGATTTAGACCATATAGCCGAGCAGTGACAATTGCATTGATCCCCGTAGGTACACTGGATATGATCAAAATAGTACCCAGTAATGCAGGATCGGTAAAAAGTTCCCGTGCCAGCAAATAACCCAGTATTGGCGTAACAATAAATTTAATCGGAAGAAGATCGAGAGTTGTGCCATAATATGGTTTCATCCCTGAAAATTCAATGGAGTAACCTGCTGGAATCAGAGCCGTCCACGCACAAAGATGGACTAAGGGATCAAATACTATACCGAAAAAATCTGGACGCGGAACGCCACTGATACAGAGTAACATTCCAATAACCAAACCCACGACTGGTAACTGATTGCGATTCAAAAACATAGAGGAAAAGGTGATTTTTTCTTTCTCTTCAGAAGGTTTACTTTTCATTTTATAATATTGTGCCATGGGAAAGCAAAATAAGAATAATACTAACCCTTGGAACAACCCTACAATCTGCGTATAAGCAAATGCAGCTTCTCCAAATATGATATAAGCACAAAGTCCACCTAAAGTACCGATATTCGACAAAATGGCAGATACTAAATAACTTCCTTTTTCTAAGCCACTATCATACTTACTGCCTGATATTAAAAATGCCGTCGTACCAGGAATAATACTAAGCAAAATCCCAAAGAGTGGCAGCCACATTAACTCTAACTTTAAAGGCAAAGTCCAAAAACTAAGAATTGATAAAGCTGTCGATATAACTAAAATATTAAATACAATTAATCGATCACAATTTTTTTCACTCAAAT
Source organism: Pelosinus sp. sgz500959 (assembly GCF_042610375.1). Classification (NCBI taxonomy): domain Bacteria; kingdom Bacillati; phylum Bacillota; class Negativicutes; order Selenomonadales; family Sporomusaceae; genus Pelosinus; species Pelosinus sp. sgz500959. Next base: position 82,251 of record NZ_JBGJZL010000005.1, on the reverse strand, counting down.
AGTTTCTGCGACGAAAAAAGTAGCCAAGCATAAGGGGTAACAAAAGATCCATAAAAATATACGCCAGTTTTAACTTTATATCCATGATTTAACCTCTTTCATACTATCTATTAACCATATATTCATTTCTTTCTATTCTGCTATCATTTGTATATTCCTTCCACTCATTTTTCTGAAAACTTTTTCATCATAATATTTGATTTAGAAATCAATTTTCAACGGAAATTTAAATGAACATAATAACCAAAATGAACAATAAGTCCAAAATACTATTTATTTGAAAGATTGTGAATTATTATTAAATTCGTCAGTGATTTTATATTATAAAATATTAGCATTATATAAAAAGGAGGCTCACATACCAACCAAAAAAGTATTTATTGATCATTTGACCCTGTTACATGCCTGAACTTATTTCTATTATTTTTTTCAAATTCATCATGATTCACAAATCATTCCGCAATTATTTTAATAACGTAGGGGGTAATCATTTAATGAAAAAAAATTTAATTGTGGGTTCCGCTTTGGCACTCACCCTGAATATCGCAAGTCCAGTATGGGCCGCGACGTCCACCCCAATATTTACAGATGTTCCTACTAATCACTGGTCTTATGAGGCATTGACTTATCTTGCGAAGGCTGGCATTATTGATGGTTACGAAGACGGTAAATTTGTCACTGACAAAACCATGAGTCGCGGTGAAATGGCACAGATCGTTTACAAGGCGATGATTAATGAAAACAAAGCCAATATCGCACAAAAAGCCCTCATCGACAAATTAGCTAACGAATATGCTCTAGAAATGAATAAAATTGAAAACCTAGATACTCGCCTAACTAAAGTGGAGAAAAATCAGTCTACAATTAAATTTTCTGGAGCCTTATTGGTACAAGAAAAGATAAAAGGCATGAAAAATGCTCCAACATCAATAGGCTCCCATACAGAATCTTCTTGGTTTAGAATGAATGGAACTGCCAAAGTTGATGATAATACAACCATTGGAATGCGTATAGTCAATGTTGCCCCTACCCAAGATAACTTTAGAGCGGCAAATTCTATACTTGGTGGTACGCAAGGCAACTCATCTAGTAATACCTATGGTGCACAAATTGATCGTTTCTTCGCTACCACCAAGATCGGTGCAGTAAAAGCAACGCTAGGACGTCAAGCACTCGACCTTGATAACGAGGATATGATTGTTGATAGTGCATTCTTTAGTTTTGATGGTGCAAAACTTGCCTGGGAATCAAATGGTGTGAATTTTGATGTCAAGCACGGCCGCTTTGCACGTGGCGTACGCGGATATGCTTTTGATAATAAAGCAGGCGGTGCTGCTGGAACTTATGCTGCAGATTTTTCTAACGTTGATGTTCAAGCCATTTCAGCTTCTGCTAAAAGCGGTAAACTGAACTGGGCCGTCGGTGCTGCCACCTTTAGAAATTGGAAAAATGATAAAAAACTATTAAATTATACATATGGTAATTTAGGCTGGAAATTCAACAATAAGCTCTCAATTAGCGGTGAATATGGTAAAAACAATGAGGCGACTTCAGATGGTGCATTTGGCATGGCGAAAGTTGTCTATGGTGCCCAATCTCTAAAAGATAAAGGTGACCAAAACTTTACTACTCAGTATTTCGTTCTTCAGAAAAACAGTATCTACACAGCATATACCGCAATTGATACTGTCGATGAAGGAAATAGCAATGCCAATAAAACCCTTGATTTTGCCTACCGTTATGCCTTTAGTAAAAATATGACAGGAAAACTTCAATATGCCACTATAAAAGATAAAACAGCTTCTACCAACGACTATGATTTTTGGAAACTGCAGTTTATTTATAAATTCTAAATCGATGATAAAGCAAAACCAGCCTTCCCACGGGAAGGCTGGTTTCACTTTATAAATGAACTTTCTTTAGAGCGTCCTTCACTCTCGTCAGAACCTCTTGCCAATTACCAGGTTCATGTTGGCGGAAAAGCTTCATCGTTGAATACCAAGGACTATCTTCTCGTTTTAATTGCCAACGCCAATCAGGATTATAAGGTACAAGGAGCCAAGTTTCTTTCCCCATCGCCCCTGCTAAATGAGCTACTGCAGAATCAATCGTAATGACTAAATCAAGATTATTAATGGCACCAGCCGTTTCAAAAAAATCACTCAGATGTTCAGAAATATCTAGGACCGGATAAGGTGTTTGCAGTAAATCCTCCGCTCGTTTTCCTACTTGTAAACTGATCCAGCTTACTTCATTTATATCAAATAATTCTTTAAATACGTCAAATACAATCGAGCGATTGCGATCATTTTCATGATTGGGATTCCCAGCCCAAACGACACCAACCCGATATTTGTGCCCTCCATCCAATTGATTAAGCCTCTCTTGCCAGATAGTTGCGCACTCGCAGCTTGTTTGTATATAAGGAATCACTTGAGGGATTGTCTCCCTATCAGTATTAAACATATAGGGCATCCTTGATAATGAGCAAGAAAAATCAAATTGTCCCGATGAAGTATCGTCATCGTTGTAGATTTCACAAGAATTTATAGAGGTTTTAATCAATCGTTCTAAAGGCTTTTGTACCCATATACTCGTTTTTGCCCCTAATTCTGCTATCATTTTCCCATATCGCACAAATTGGATCGCATCACCAAATCCTTGGTCACTAAATAATAAAATCTTCCGCCCAGTCAAATCTTCTCCTTGCCAACGAGGACAATCCAAATGAGGATAACCAATTTTTTTCAATTTAGGTTCATAAAACTCCCTCCATTCATTATATTTGCCCCAACCTTTATTATATTGTTCTTGGAGCAAATATAAAAATGCGAGAGCAAATTCTGCTTCCTTAAAACCAGGGCGAAGTTCGATAGCGCGGCACAAACAACGTTCTGCTTCTTCTAAGCGATCAACATCTTTTAATACTAAAGCTAAGTTATTATATGTCTCTGGATCATTAGGATCTAGCTCAATGGAATGCCGAAGACAAACCTCAGCCTCAGCTAAGCAATAACGATCTTTTAATACTAATCCCAGGTTATTATAAGCTTTTGAATAATCGGGTCTCAGCTCAATGGCACGGCGAAGGCAAAATTCCGCTGCCTCAAGTTGGTACATAATTCGCAAAACAGCGCCTACATTGTTATAGGCCTCATAAAAATGTGGATTTAGCTCAATGGCCTGATAGAACATTCCTACAGACTCATCCATCATCTTGAGCTCGGCCTGTATAACCCCCATATTGAAATAGGCCTCTGCATAATAAGGGTTTAACTCAATCGCTTGGCAAAAAGCATTGATAGCTTCGTCTAAATCATTTCGCCTTAACTGTGCAATACCTAAATGAAAATGAGTCTCTGAATGATTTGGATTCGATTGAATGGCCCTGGTAAATGAATATGCTGCTTCATCCCAAAGATTCATTTTGCTCTGGGCAATGCCCAAATTATTGTAAGCCTCTGGATACTCAGGATTTAGTTCAATTGCACAGTGAAATGAATCAAGGGCCTCATATAAATGATCTGCCTCTGTCTGTACAATGCCTAAATTATTATACACCTCTGGGCAATTAGGATTTATAGCTAAGGCTTTACGAAAATACCCTTCTGCCTCCTCTAGACGATTCGTATCTTTAAAAACCAATCCCAAATTATTGTAAGCTTCTGAACAATTTGGATCAAAATCAATAGCTTGACGAAATAGCTCCCCAGCTTCTTCCAATTCTCCCTTTATAGCCAGTTCTATTCCTTTATTTAAATACATCATCACATTCATCTATTTTCTCTCCCTGAACTTCATTCAATATGTAATATTGCCTTCCATTACTTCATTCTGCAAAGCGTCTTTCACTCTTTCCATCACTTCTTGCCAATCTCCAAGCTTACATTGACGAAAAAGTCTAATTGTCGGATACCAAGGGCTATCTTCGCGATTCAATTGCCAACGCCAATCAGGATCAAAAGGTAAAAGTACCCATGTTTTTTTCCCCATAGTCCCAGCTAAATGAGCCACTGCAGAATCAACGGTTATGACTAAATCAAGAGTTTCAATCAATCCTGCAGTTTCCATAAAATCAACAAGATCTTTTGAAAAATCAATGACAGGATATGGCGTTCCCAGTAAATCTTCCCCTCTGTCTCCAACTTGCAGACTAACCCAACTCACTTGCGAATGATCAAATAAAGTACAAAATACATCAAAAGGGATCGAACGTTTGGCATTATTAAGATGTTTAGGATGCCCAGCCCAAACTACACCAACCCTATATCTCTTATTCTTGTCGATTTTTTCAAGATTTTTATGCCACTTAACTGAAACCTTACGGCTCTCTGGTCTGTATGGGACAGTAGGTGGAATGCTTTCATTGCAGGTATTAAATATCGTTGGCAGGCTCAGCAAGGAGCAGACATAATCATATTGATTGTCTCCAATACTCTCTCCTGCATAAATTGTCAAATTAGGATGGGCAGCAGTTAGTAAACGTTCTAGTGGTTTTTGAATCCATAAACTCGTTTTATTCGCTAATTTTTCTACTTTTTCTACGTAACGAATAAATTGTATCGTATCGCCAAATCCATATTCCCAGCACAGTAAGATGCTACGTCCAGTTAAGTCTTCCCCTTGCCAGCGAGGGATTTTCAACGTCCTATATCCATATCTTTTAGGACGTGACTCTTCATACTTTGCCCAGCCTTTGTCAAACTCGCCTTTTAATAAATGTAAATTTCCAAGAGAATAAATTGCTGCAGAATAATCAGGTCGTAATTTAAGTGCTTGTTGAAAGCGACTCTCTGCTTCCTCAAAACGTTTCGTGACTTTTAAAAAGATTCCTAGATTATAGTAGGCTTCTGGATAATTTGAATTTAGTTCGATCGCTTGGCAATAAGCAGCCTCAGCTTCAACTAAGTGATCATTTTCTTCCAAAACAGTGCCTAAGTGATTATAAAGTGCTGGATGATTGGGATTTAATTCGATAGCTTTACGAAAACATGCTTCAGCTTTTTGAAAGTGATCCAGTTCCATTAAAACTAAACCTAAATTATTATACGCACATGAATCATCTGGACTTAATTCAATCGCTCGACAAAAACAGGCCTCAGCTTCATGCGGACGATCTGTTTTTTGCAAAACTAGCCCTAAATTATTATAGGCTGGTGAATATTTGGGATTTAGGGTTATTGCTGTACAAAAAGCTGTAATTGCATTTTCTAAATCGCCCTCCATAACCAACTTTATTCCGAAATCCAGATACATTTTTGGAGTCATCTACTCTCCCCCTTGATTCAGTCTTGCCTATTCGATTGCCGATAATGCCCATAAATAAAGAGATGCGACCGATCCATATGGGGAATACCGTTTTCTATATTTCTCAAAAATTTCTTTCGGACACTCCTTCAACCCATATAAGTTCATTATACCTCTACGGATTGCCAAATCGCCATAACTTACAATATTGGGTCTGCACAAAGAAAAAATCAACAACATTTCGGCTGTCCAAATCCCTACCCCATTAAGGGTTGTCAATTTTTTTATAATTTCTTCATCAGTTAAAGTGTGTAAGGCATCAAAATCAACAACTCCAGTAAGAGCCGCCTCTGCAATGCCTATTATATAGCCTGCTTTTCGTTGACTCATTCCGCAGGCTTTGATTGCATCTAAGCCTGCCATTCTTATACTTTGTGGTGTGATCTCATGGTGAAGCAGAGTATTCATTCGCTGACACACTGTTTGTGCCGCTTTAGTGGATATTTGCTGACTTAATACACTTTGGATCAGTGCAGAAAATACATTTGGCGTCACCTCTCGCTGTATAAGACCAATGTTATCGATCGCAATCCCCAGTTTTTTATCTTTTCGTTTTAAATACTCAATTTCCACTTCTCCGTATTGTAAAAAGGTCATGAGTTTATTTCCTTTCAATCTCTAACAATATTTTTTTAACTCCAAGCCCTCCACGATAACCTGTTAAAGTACCATTTGATCCAATCACACGATGACATGGAATAAAAATTGGAATAGGATTACGATTATTAGCAAGTCCAACAGCCCTTGAAGCTTTTTCATTGCCGACTTTTACGGCAACGTCTTTATAGCTAGCTGTTTGTCCATATGGAATATCACAAAGTTGTGCCCAAACTTCTTTCATAAATAGTGTACCAACAGGTGCAAGAGGCAGTGTAAACTGCTTTAAGTTCCCCATCAAATACTCCGTAAGTTGCCTTGCGGCTTCTACCAGTAAAGGTGTTTCTTCTTCGATTACGTTATTAGGTAAAGTATCCTTTTCAAAATATACGTTTGTAATACTGCCCTCTGTTTCAGCAATACCGACTTTCCCTATCACCGTATGATAAAAATAAATATTCATGATTTTCCGCCTCCTGTTTTTCTATATCCCTTAGGAATTAAGCCTGTTTTCTCTTTAAATCTTTGATAAAAATTAGATATACTCAAAAATCTGTATAATGTACAATTTCAAGATTTTGAAAATAATCTTTCTTACACATGTTTTTCTTACTTGTATTATAAAACAAGGTTATAAATAAATCCTCTTATATTTCATCAATCAATTTTTCACAAAAATAATCTCTCACCGATACAAAATAAAAAAGCTACGCAATTCGCAGCTTCATACGATTTTTTAGTATTTAATAGATATGATATACATCACTCTTATATAGGGAGACAAAATCTCTCAGAGAGGATTTTTGTTGATGGCACTATTCATTCTACGTAATTCTTTTAGTAAGAATACGGCTGTAACTACGGCTGCTCCCAAGTCAGCAAGGGGCGTGGCTATCCATGCTCCCATAAGACCAAATAGATTGGGCATAATGAGTAAGAGCGGAATCAGTAATATCACTTGCCGAGACATACTCAAAAAAATTGCATGTTTCGCTTTGCCTACAGCCTGAAAATACTGTGCACTGATTAATTGAAAACCCAGTATAGGCAACATGGCAAGTACAATCTTGATTCCTTGTTTCCCCACAGCAATTAAGGCAGGATCTTGATTAAATACACTTATAATTTTAGTATCAAAAACTTGTATTACAATGAATCCCATGATTGATAAAACGGTTGCAGAAATAATACCGAGTTTTAAAACTTTAATTACACGATCATATTTCTTAGCTCCATAATTAAAACCAATGATCGGTTGCAGCCCTTGACTGATACCGAACATCGGCATGACTAGCAGCATGGCTACGCGTTGGATAATCCCCATAGAAGCAATTGCAACTTCACCGCCATATTTTAATAAACTAAAGTTAAAAAGTACTGCAACGATACTACTCGCAAATTGCATCAAAAATGGAGACAAACCATTTTTCATAATTTGCAAAATAATATACCGATCAGGATACAGATTAGCAATCCGCAATTTTAAAAAGCTTTTTTTCCCAATAAAATACAACGTCACCCATATGGCAGATACTGCCTGCGCCAATACTGTAGCCCATGCAGAGCCACTGATCCCCATTTTAAAAGCAAAAATAAATAAGGGATTCAGCACTATATTGATCCCTGCTGAAATAAACATCGTTAGCATTGCAGTTTTAGGATCACCTTGAGCACGAATGATTGTATTCATACCAAAACCGATATGCATAAACACACTGCCCAACAAAATAATACTCATAAAATCTCTCGCATAGGGTAACAAATCAATTCCAGCTCCTAAACTGATTAATAGGGGATCTAAAAATATCAACATCAACATACTAAGAGCTGTCATCACTATACTTGCTAACATATAAGCATTGCCTAATATTTTTTCAGCTTCATCAATCCGTTGCTGTCCTAAGCGAATTGAGATAAGAGAGCTAGCCCCTACACCAATCAGCACCCCAAAAGCCATTAGAATAACCATAATTGGAAAAGCAATTGCCACTGCTGCCAGCGCTATTTCTCCAACACCATTTCCAACAAAAATACTATCAACAACATTATATAACGCATTAACGAGCATCCCAACAATCGCTGGTACTGAAAATTTCCACAATAACTTACCAATCTTCTCTTCACCAAGTAATTTAGAATTATCCATAAACCCTCCAACCACTACATTTAAGCACAAACCATTCTACCTTATGATCTACAAAATTTCAATTTCACTCTACGTACCCAAAGAGAGCCTACTACAAGAAGTAAGCTCTCTTTGGACTGACTAATCCTTATTTTTTCTATCCCTAGGATAAAATAGGCACAACTTTTTTGTAAATCATCATTGCGAATATAGAAATAATAAAGCCTTTTATAAGATTAAAAGGTGCAATCGCTAAGGTAATAAAGGATGCTAAATCAATAATATGAGGATTGGCGACCGTCCCTAAGGCAATCATTTGATCTAAAGGAAAATGTAAGACTGTCTGGTAAAGGGGAATTAAAATAAAATAATTCAATACAGATGCAGAGATCATCATCGTAAAAGTAGCGATTGCCAATGATAAAATGGCCCCTTTTCGGCTACTCTTTTTCTGATAAAAATAACCTGCGGGAACAATAAAAGAGACTCCCACTAAAAAATTAGCTATTTCACCAATTCCCATTGTATGAGTGTTCCCCAAATGTAATACATTCTTAATCAGTTCAATCAATACACCAGCCATAGGTCCTAGCATAAAAGCACCAATCATCGCCGGTAATTCACTAACATCCAATTTCAAAAAGCTTGGCATCATCGGTACTGGTACCTCAAAAAACATGAGTATGACGGCAATCGCTGATAGTATGCCAATTTTAGTTAAATAAGACGTCCGTTTGTAAACCATGTGATCCTCTCCTTTTAAAATGCCAATAAAAAAATTCCGAAATATCTTCGGAATTTAGGTATGACATGTAAACACATAAAGTGCTGTTTTCTCTTCTGTCATCCAGACTCTACTGTCGGCTTTGGAATTACACCAAATCTGCCTTACGGCTCGTGGGCTTGCAAACATAATTTACTTACCACCGGTCGGGAATTTCACCCTGCCCTGAAGATATTCTACTATATTTAATTTTTTAGTTTAAAAGAAAATAATTATTTTTTAGTAGTTACTATAATGAATATCATAACAATTATTTTTTCATAGCGCAAGTAGTTATTTACTCATTTTATCTTATCAAATAAATTATAACCTTGATCCTTTTTTATCTTTAAAAATAATTTATTTAACATCTAATTTACTCTTATTGACTTTCATTATATTACATGTTATATTTTTTGTAATATATAACGCAGAAAAATAACTGTCATTAAAGATTTCTTTACTAGAATTTTTCATTGATAGTTAGTTTAAATTAAGAGATCTTAATTTTAGGAGGATGATGAAAATGACTCATATTCAAGAGAAAAAACTGACAGGAAAAGTGGCTTTAGTAACAGGTGCATCAAGAGGTATTGGGCAAAAAATTGCAGAGGAATTAGCATTAAATGGAGCAAAAGTCATCATCAATTATTCTACTAACTCGGAAAAAGCAGACCAAGTCGTTGCTCATATTAAAGCACTGGGAGGCGAAGCATTCCCTATTCAAGCAGATATCAGCCGTGTTGCTGAAGTAGAGCGACTCTTCAAAGAAACAATGGATCAATATGGACAAGTTGATATTCTTGTCAATAATGCTGGTATTATGACCACAAAAACAATTACAAAGGTAACAGAAGAAGATTTTGATAAAATTATGGCGATCAACGTAAAAGGTACCTACTTTGCTTGTCAAGAAGCAGCTAACTATATGCAGACAAACGGACGAATCATCAATTTTTCCACTTCCGTTGCCGGTATGATGTTTCCAGGCTATAGCATCTATGCTGGTACCAAGGGAGCTGTCGAACAGTTCACACGTCAATTGGCAAAGGAGTTTGGAATCAAAGGAATTACGATCAATGCGGTTGCACCAGGCCCAGTAAATACGGAACTTTTCACCGTGGGGAAAACCCCAGAACAAATTGAAATCCTCAGCAAAACCAATGCCTTCGGACGTTTGGGAGAACCTAATGACATTGCTAACGTTGTGCTCTTTTTAGCCAGTGAAGAATCACGCTGGATAACAGGACAAACAATTCGAATTAACGGAGGAATGATATAATTGTGGTATCATGGCTGACTATGATCTGCCAAAATTAATGAAATAGTGGTGAAAATAATATGGCTAAAACCGGATTAACCTCTGAGGAACTTAAAGAAAAAGTAATGCAAATCACAGAAGAAAAGATCCGCTATTATGGATTTGAAAAATTCCGTTTAACGGATATCGCTCGGGAACTTAAAATAAGTCACGCTGCGCTTTACAATCATTTTCCTGACAAAGCCGCCCTACTGGATGGGATTTCAGCACGCTGGCTGACTCAAATGGATAACACACTCGAACAGCTATCACAAAAAGAAGCACCGGCGCGCCAAGTCATTACGGAATGGTTCCTGAAATACCACGAACTAAAAAAAGAGAAAGTTCTAAAAGACCCTGAGCTTTTCAAATCTTTCAATATGGCGGCGGAAATACTAAAACCATTTATTGTAAATCATTTGCATCACTTAAATGAGCAGCTTTTAATCCTCGTTCAAAAAGCAATCGCTACTGGCGAAATCCGTGGGGAATCACCAGAAAAAGTAGTACAACTCTTATTAGAAGCTACTATTTCTTTTCACCATCCGCGCATGGTTCTAGATCATAAGGATGAACAACGAGAACCACTGTTGCAAAGAATAGTCGAAGTATTGCTTGATGGTCTTACGTAACATCACAGCCAAAAAAACACGAATTGCATCTCATGCAATTCGTGTTTTTTTAGTTATCTTCAGTTTGCAAGATAATGTAATATGCCACCCATTAAATTTGGAGCATTATTCATTTCCATGTTAGAAATAGCTTCAACAAATCTCTTATTATTAGATATCGCCTTTACGCTACCTTCATTATTTTCGATGGTTTCGACTAATTCATTCAGTTTGACCAAGAGCGTTTGCTTTAGTGTTAACATTGTCCCAAAGTCAAACAGTACTCGTGGCTTACCTGTTAAATATTCTTCTATTTCTAACGCTAAAGACTGACAACTCGTCAGCGTGATCGTAGGGTTAATAATCACATGTACCAAATTTCCGCTCTGAGCACTGATAAAATAAGGGGATAAATATTTGTTCCCACCACTCCCCACTGCGGTTGTAGGATCATCTGACCCTTTCATTCTCCGCACACGCTCAATATGTTTCTTCAAATCAAAATCTTGCTGTAAAACATTGTTCAATACCACCGAAACCTTTTCTTTGCTTATCGGTTTGATGATAAAATGTCTAGCTCCACGTTCCAAGGCATCAATAACGACTCCGCGTTCTTCCATGGCGCTGATCACTATGATCTTAGCCTCAGGGTAAGCAGCAATAATTTTAGACGTCGCCTCCGCCCCGCCCAATCCCTGCATCGTCAAATCCATCGTCACTACATCTGGTTTTCGTTTCGTATATTCCACAAAGGCCTGTGAGCCATTTGCTACTTCACCAATAACCTCATGACCTAATGACACTATAATTTTCCGTAAAATACTCCGGGCCACAGCGGAATCATCCGCAATAAGCACTCTTGCCATCTTAAAATTACCTCCAGATCATTCATAAACTCATTTTCGTAACACATCACGCAGACTATCCAGTAACCTTGTCCGATCTAGTTTATACTCATATATATCAAAACCGGCCCGCAGTCCTTTTTCTTTATTTGCATCCCCTGTTAAGGAAGTAAGAGCAATGACTGGTAGATTTTTTATTTTTTCGTTATCCCGAATGGCTCGAACCAATTCTATGCCAGTCATAATCGGCATTTCAATATCACTGACTACCACATCTACCCGAGTTTGGTTCAATCTTTCCAAAGCTTCATGCCCATTCTCAGCAGTAATGACCTCATAACCGTCACTTTCCAGATAGCTTTTAATCACCTTCAAAAAAAATGGTGTATCTTCCACAAGAAGAATCGTAGTCCTTTTATCGTCTCCGACTCCACTCTTATAATATTCCCTTTCACTTTTTGGAGAACTAAAATGATGAGCATAATACTCGGGCGCCGCTTTAGCAAAAAGTACATGTAGATTCAATAAAGTAACCACTGTATCGTTGATGAGTGTCGATCCTAAGATACCAACGCCACAAACTCCATCTTTGTCCATTGAAACCCTTGTCTGTATCGTATCATGTATTTCTTCAGCAATAATCCCAATAACATGGCTTACCAATTTAGGCAATATAATATAGACCTTTGAAGGCTTATTCTTTTTTTGTGAAATAGGTAAATAATGCTCAGGCCTAATCACTCTGATTGTCTGTCCCTGGAAGGAAAAATAATATTTTGAACCGATCTTTTGCAGGCGAGACACATCCACTTCTTCAACTCTCGACACCATCCCGAGATCTAGACCAAGCATTTCCCCACCAGAGCATTTGAACAATAATAAATACTGTTGTTCTTCATCAATTGTCTTTGTTGCTCGAACATCCCTTAATCCCATCTTATCTTCTGCAAGACAAATTCCACCATAAAACCGCAAACTACCAGTGTCAAGGATCATCGCAATACTTCCATCCCCTAAGACAGTCATACCCGAATAAAGACTGCAGCTACTGATAACAACTGAAAGTGGCTTCACCAAAATTTCTTCCATATCATAAACAGAATCTACAATTAACCCATATGAAGAACTGCCCGATTTTACAATTAAAATTCGGAGAACTTGATCGTCATCAACAAAATCGTCAAATTTTTCTTTTACTCCACAGCAGATTTTCTCATCCATTACCTCGCTCAATCGTATAATTGGTATTAATCCCTCACGAAGACGTAATACTGGGCGGTTATGGATAAATTCGATTCGATTTCCACTCGTTTCCTGAGACCAAATTAATACTAATTCTCTCAAATCATCTTGTGGTATGGCGAACAGTTGACCGTTCGCCTCCACGATTAATGCAGAAATAATGGCTAAAGTCAAAGGCAATATCAATCGAAACTTTGTCCCGACTCCTATGTCAGAAAGAATTTCGATCTTCCCGCCTAATTTCTCAATATTTGTCTTTACCACATCCATACCAACACCACGACCAGAAATATCCGTCACTCGTTCTGCTGTGGAAAAGCCTGGCGCCATAATAAAATTGAAAATATCGCCTTCGCACATGTTAGCAATTTCTTTTTTATTAATAAGCCCTTTTTCTACCGCTTTGTCTTTCACTTTTTCTAAATTAATACCGCCACCATCATCACAAATATCAACAACCATGCGCCCTCCTTCTGGATAAGCACTAAGAAGGAGGGAACCAACTAAAGGTTTATTTTTCATTTTCCGAACATCTGGCAGTTCAATGCCATGATCAAGGGCATTGCGCACTAAATGGGTAATGGGATCAACTAATGCTTCAATCAACGAACGATCTAGCTCAAAATTCATCCCTTGCATGACCAAATCAACTTCCTTGCCTGTTTTCCGAGACATATCCCGCACAATACGAGGAAACTTGTTAAAAACATTGGCAATCGGTTGCATCCTGCTTTTCATGACTTTTTTTTGTAATTTAGTAGTCAGTTCGTTAATGCCTTGAGCTACCATTTCCAACTGAGCTACTTCTTTACCAGAGTCTTTAGCAATTCGCAGCAATTGATTACGCCGTAGAACCATTTCACCGACCAGATTGAGTAAGTCGTTTAACAAACTGACATTAACCCGAACAGTATCTTCTGTCATGTTCCCGCTAAGTTTATCCCCCTTAGGAACACCCTCTTGCTGTTTTAAGATCGGCAGCGCTACAATGGCCTCTCTAGCAGCAGTCTGCTCTACTGGCTCATCAATTAATTCATCGGGAATTAAAGTCGGGGTTTCTTTAACCTGCTCATCAGATAGGCTAATCTGATCCCACAGTTCCCAGGCCGAAAGAGCTCCTGAGCGCTCCGTTAACGGACTTATCTGATTCTGGGATGAATCTAAAAAATATTTGATGGCGCTCATATGGTCGCTAATATCATAGCCTCGACTATCAGTTGGATGATTGATCAGTTCTTTCAAGACATCAGTGGCTGATAATAAGGCATCGATCATTTCTGAGCTTACTTCTAATCGATGCTCACGAAACTCACCAAATAAATTTTCAATGATATGAGATAATTCGACGATACGATCGAGTTCAAAAAAACTGGCAGTACCTTTTATACTGTGAGCGGCACGAAAAATTTCATTGACAATCTCATCATTTTCTTCGCCGCCTTCCATATATAAGAGACCAGCTTCTATTTCTGCAATATGTGCCTTTGCTTCAATGACAAATTCATTAAGGAGTTCTCTATCCTGCTCCAAACCGATCACCTACCGCCACTCAAATTTGTCTTTCTATACTTTAAATTTCTTCACCAGAATTTCCAAGCGATCAGTTATTTCCCCTACATCGCAAGCACACTCACTGGTTTTTGAAGCTTTTATTGCTGTATCCGTAATTGCTTTTTCAACCTCTTGCATACTTTGGGAAATATCAAGACTTCCCTTTGCAATCTCCTGGGTAGCTTGAGAAATATTCCCCATGGATGAAGTCATTTCATCTGTACTGTGTGCAACATCTACAGCCTTGCAGGAAATATCGGCAGTCGTATGAAACATGGCTTCAACTCCATTTGCCGCTTCTGTCGCACTCTTTGAAACGAGTTCAGCCTTACCAGCAACATCACTGATTGCCTTGCTGATCGAAGTTACTTGATTAGCTCCTACCGCAATAGCACTAGAAATATCACCTACCTGTTTTGACTGTTCACTAACAGCTGAAGCAATGGTCCGAGTGATATCCATTGTCTCGGCGATTACATCCGTAATCTTTTTCACAACGTCTACGGCCGCTATCATATCGTCTTGCATTTCTTCAATTTGATTAGCAATCAAACTGGCTTCTTCCGCCGTTCTTTTCGATAATTCCTTTACCTCCGCCGCAACGACGGCAAATCCTTTGCCAGCTTCACCAGCACCAGCCGCTTCGATGGTTGCGTTTAATGCCAACATATTGGTCTGTTCAGCGATACGACCAATGATTGCTACAATTTTATTGATTTGTTTCGATGAAACACTTAACTTTTGGATAATGTCAGTTGTTTCAAGAGACCGACTTTTTGCTTCCATCGTAATGTCGATAGAGCGATTACAAGAAGCTGCCACTTCATTAGCAACCATTGCTACACTATTGACGCTACGATAAACCTCTTCAATCACAACACTAACTTGCTTCACTTCTTTTGCTACACCTTCTGATGCTCGGACTGACTCCTTTGAAGTTAAGGACATTTCGTTAGCCAATTCGCTAACAGCTTTAACATTATAACTAACATGTTCCGTAGAACTAGCGGTTTCTTCAATATTGGCGGATATTTGTTCTAAATTACTACTGACCATACTAACAGTGGCACTCATCTCTTGACTATTTGCCGCTACATTGGATGCAATATCGACCAAATTTCCTGCACTACCTTGTAATTCCACCGTTAAATTAACAATGTCCTTGATCATATCTTGAAGATCGTCTACCATCTTATTGAAATTTTGAGCCAAAATGCCAATTTCATTATTCGAGCTAACATCAACCCGTACTGTAAGGTCACCATTCTTAATACGTTCTGTGGCACCGACAATTTCAATAAGGGGCTTTGTGACCCGATTAGAAAACCAGTAAGAAAATAGTGCAGAAATTAAGATCACAACGATACCGATAAAAATATTTTTCATTGCAACGCTATTAATAAATGCTAATGCAGCATTTTTTTTCTGTACCATAATTAAGCTCCAAGGATCTGAGCCGCCAGGCATAGGAACACTGCGATAGGCGCAAATATATTCATCGCCGTTGCCGTCAGTATATTCTCCAACTCCGATTTCACCTTTAGTGACTTTATCAATAATATTTTTTAGGGTGACAGGAACTGTAAAATCAACTTCTTCCGTTTGCTCGTTGCCTTTTTCATCTCTGATAATGTTGCCCTGGGTATCTTTTTTTAATATAATTTTCTTTTGTGATTTATAATTATATAATTCTGCAACTTGGCCTTTATCAGGGTGAGCAACTACAACTCCTTCCCCATCTAAAAGATAAGCATAACTACCCATTCCAAAATTATATTTTTCTACCATTTGTTGAAGAGTCGTCGTTTCTATATCGGCCATCATCACGCCGACTAGATTATCGCCGCTATACATGCCATTTACAGCGGTAGTAACGGCCATATTTCCAGAAACGGAATAATAAGATTTAGTGATATAGGATTTTTTTTCATTCACAAATTTTTTAAACCACCAACGATCAGCACGGTTGGCGAGTGCCCCACTAGACCTCGCAGTTTGATCACCATTGAGTTTATGACTTACAAGTAGCTGAAAAAACGGA
This sequence comes from Pelosinus sp. sgz500959, assembly GCF_042610375.1. Classification (NCBI taxonomy): domain Bacteria; kingdom Bacillati; phylum Bacillota; class Negativicutes; order Selenomonadales; family Sporomusaceae; genus Pelosinus; species Pelosinus sp. sgz500959. The sequence goes on along the minus strand of NZ_JBGJZL010000005.1, from coordinate 65,869 downwards.
TAGCGCTTTGCTGTATCCTCCAATATCTTTTTTTGTTTTTCCCCATCATTACCAATCATATCGGAATTTACAGCAAGCTGGGCATTAAGGTTGTAAGCATTCTGCATGAATTGACCGATGTTAGATGCTAAACTTTCCGCCATGACTGTATTGGTCTGTTTAATATTTTTTTCATACCCCGAGGAAATCAAATAGTAACTAACGGACATTGATACCACAATAGCAAATACAATCAAGGCACTATTCATGAAAATAAATTGATGACGGATGGATTTAAACATATTTTCCTCCCTTCCTTTAATGATCATGTAAAAATTTAAAACATTCTAAAAATATGTCGAATTATAAAATCTATTCTCGCAAGAAATGGATAATCCTTTTTTACTTTAGGATATAATTTCCTTATTATAATTTATTTCTATTTACCAATAAAGTGGAAAGGTCATCCCTTACGGAGACCTTTCCACTTTCTATTACTCATTACAATCATTCACTATTTTATTAAATCTAGAACACCATTTGCAGAGAAGATGTGATCGCCTTGTCGAAGGAAGCACCACTATCTTTGACTTTCAGATCTTGATATTCAATGGATAGAACAATGTTTTTAGCAATAACATTTTCATAAGTGAAGAAATAGCCTTTTAGATTATCCATTGCTGAACCATTAACCGCATTACCGTTGAATTTGTAAAGAGGTGATGTACCCACTTTGCCAAATGCAAAACCGTCACCATTCGGAACAGCGCCTTTTTCTACACTGCGATATGAAAGGGCGAAAGCATCTGTATGAGGTTTCTTATAATCAACGATAAATCGTTGTACAGGATAGAAATAAGATGGCAAGTTTGTTCCATTCGTAATTTGGAATGCATACATCTTAGGATTAGAGGCAGCACCTACAGGATTATCTAACGTTGTGCTGACATATTCACCAATCAGTGTCCAAGCACCGATCTTATTAGCAAAGCTAACATCCCAGCCTTTACTTTGGTCATATCCATAATTATACAGGGAACTTCCTTGTGTTAGTTTTTGGTTGTTGTTGTAATAAGAACCGTTAATTTTCAAGTTAGGAGATACTTGATAACCAAGACCTGCATATTGGAATTCGTTGCTTTCGCCCTGAACTGGACTGTCTGATTGAGGGTTAGCAACATAGACACCAGCTTGAAAGTCTAAGGACTTATCTAATTTCTTGAAAAGTGTAACCCCATCATGGTTACCTGTTCTCCAATAAAGTCCACCCTGACCGAAAAGAAGAGGCTGACGTCCCCACATCACTTTATCAAAACCCAAGACATTTTTGGTAGTAAAATAACCGCGATCCATCTCGATCGTATTACCAGTACCAGGAACGCCGCTACTGCCAAACTTACCAATCGTAGTTTGAAGACGAGCATCAAAAGTAGTGTTTTCATTCACAGCAGCGCTCAAATACAATCGCTCTCTCCACGAAAGTTGATCGTTACCTTGAAGTTTTGCTTTACCAGCCGGCGGGCTATCCGATTGATATTGAATCAAGGTTTCGCTTTCAATCTTAAAATTGGATTTTGCTTCTAACTTAGTTGTTCTATCTTCCAATTTCGAAACACGCGCACCAAGAGTCCGCAGTTCACTCTCAAACTCGACTGCTAGCTTGTCAATTAAGACTTTGTTACTAGCATCAGCTTTGCTGGCATGCGTCATTGCTTTGGCTACGATTTGAGCCATTTCATAGCGATTAATTCCTTGGTCACCACGAAAAGCCCCATCACTATAGCCATCGATAATGCCATCTTGAGCAAGTTTGGAAACTGCTTCATAGGCCCAATGCTTCGGTGGGACATCGAAAGGATTGGCAGCGAATGCTGTACCAGCAATGCCTAGTACGAATACCAATGCCAAAAGGATCACGAGAGTCTTCTTCATAAATAAATTTACCTCCTCAGATTTTTGTTAATGTAAGTCTCTATAGACTCTCAACTGTTCCATAGCCCAAGAAGATTGAAAAGGTTCTATGTATGTTACTGAAAAGAACCTGAATACTTCTTTTTTTCTTCCTTTCATTAATTAAAAAAATTGCTTGATGAGTTGACACCTTTTCACGTTTCAGATAAATGTCTCCTCTTTAAGGACTATGGTTTATCCATTATAACACAACATTGTCAATGTATACATATTGCAATCTATTTTTTTGTTGTTTTGTACCCAGCATGCCTAAAATAAAATCATAATAGTATCGTGACTATAACTACATCCGTTTATCAACACATCATATAATCACGTTTAAAAGAATAATATAAAATTTGACTTTGTTAAAGCCTCAGCGCAGACCAAAGTCTTAATTGCCCCTACTTGAACCCTAGAAAGTGTTATACTTTTGGATTACGTAAAAAAAAGACGAGCCTGCTAAGCTCATCTTTTGGTATTCTAGCTATATATCTGATCGAATGTTTTCTGTAATCGGTCATCGATAATTCGGTATTTTGCTGAGTAATCTATCGATCATATGGTCGGCAATATACTCAGGTTGCCCCCATGGTATATCAGCGCCAGAATAAAATTCATGGTCTTGCTCTTCTGTATATTTCCCTGATGGGCGATGGTAACTTATGATTTTCATGACTAAGTCAGTATCTCTTATCCGGTCACCATTCCAACTCATTCTTAAATCCGACCGATAAGCTTTTATTTCAACTGCGATTACGATATCCGCATTCAACTTACCTCCAACATCGGCAAGCAGATTATTGTCAATCTTGCTTTTCTTTTTCTCCTGTAATTGAACAGGCAATGCAGCCAATACATCTGCTTCGGGGATAATCTCAAAAAAAGTTATGATCTTTGATAATGGCATATGAAATTTACGGACGAGAGCGTTTGTAATGATTTTTTCGACGTCCTTATTGATTGAAATGTCATGACTATAAAGCACAGGTAATATAGCAACCTTCTGTACATCGTATGCAAAACAAGTATGAGAACCGATGAGAAATAACCAACTAAATAGAACTATGCGAAACAATTGTTTCTTAAACAAATGACTCACTCCTTTATTCTCTTAATCTGCTCCACCTTCATTCAATAAACTTCTCCATTATTAAAATAATCCCTTGTGATATAAAAAAATCCACTTATTATTTAGTGAAAATAACTCACTCTTCTCAAAATCTACAAAACAAAAAAGCCACGAAATTCGTGACTTAAAAATTTATTTTACTTTCAAATTTAATTAATTGACAGCTTGAATTTCTTTAATCAATTCTTTATGTTGTGGATATTTATCATACAAGGATTGCATTGCCTTACGGAAAGGTTCTTTATTGGGTTTTATTATTTTTACGCCTTTACTTTCTAGTTCTTTCATTGCTTTTAGATCAAACTCCGCCCATAATTTACGCTGAAGTTTCGCTGCTTCTGTTGCACATTCTTTTAAAAGTTTTTGATCTTCTGGACTTAGTGAATTCCACGTTTTTTTACTGACATACAAAAATTCCGGTATAAATAAATGTTCATCTAAAACTAAATAAGGAGCTAGCTCATAATGTTTTCCCGTTAAGTAACTCGGTAAATTGTTTTCAGCTCCGTCTACATCCTCCGTTTGAATTTTTGGGTAGATATCATTAAATAATATTTCTACTCCGGTAGCTCCCAGTGCCTGCATCATATTTTTAAATAAGTCACTGGGAATGACACGAATTTTCATTCCCTTAATATCATCTACGGTAGTTACTGGTTTTGAAGTATAAAAACTACGTGCTCCTGCCGCATAATAGCCTAATATGATAATATCGTGTTTTTCAAATTCTTGAGCCAACCGTTCTCCAATTGGACCATCAAGCACTTTCCAGACATGGGATTCATCCCGAAATAGAAAGGGCATGATAAAAGTCTCTGTCATAGGTATCACTTTTGCGTAGGCCTCAACTCCCGATCGATCCATATCAATAATTCCTGCATTTATAGCATCCTGAATAACCTTTCCTTGCCCTAACTGCCCGCCAGGGTATACCTTTAAATTTATACGGCCACCACTTTTTTCTTCTAGTAATTTGCTTAAGTATAGTTCAGCTTGCGTTGTAGGATACTCTTTAGGATGAAGTTCACTCTCTTTTAAGTTTATCTTTTTAGTTATTTCGTTTTTTCCTACAGTACTGCAGCCAGCTACAACCATAAGACATATCACCAATAACACCAAAAATGTTCTTTTCCTCATACTTCCACCTCCGAATCCACGATTGCTATCTTTAGATCCTTTACTTATAACTGAAACTTACTTACCATTTCCTTTAGACTATCGGCCTTATCAGCGAGTTGTCGAGCAGAACTAGATACTTCTTCCATAGATGCAAGTTGTTCTTCCGTCGCTGCAGAAATAGTAAGACTTTCTGACTGAGTATTTTTAGCTAGCTCTTTAACCTGCCCTATTGAATTGAATACCTTCCCTTTAAAGGATGTCACTCTTTCAACATCACCGCTAATCTCCCTGATTTGTCCATCAAGTTCCTGAATCAATCTTACAATATTACCAAACTGCACCCCCGTGTCTGACATCACTTCAGTCCCTCTATGAACATCCTTATTACCATCTTCCATCATCTCTACTGCAGAATCTATTTTACAGTGTATTTCCTGAATAATATCGCTAATGGTTTTCGCCGCTTCTTGGGATTGATTTGCTAGTTTTTTCACTTCTTCAGCCACTACAGCAAAACCTCGTCCATGTTCACCTGCTCTGGCGGCCTCAATTGCTGCATTAAGAGCTAGTAAATTTGTTTGTCCTGCAATATTGCTTATAACGTGAACAATTTCGCCAATTTGTCGTGAACTTATACCAAGCTCTTGTATCATCTGAGACGACTTACTGACCGAATGATTAATTACTTGCATTTGGTTACATGCATCATCAACTGCTACACTGCCTCGCATGGCAATCTGGGCCGTTTCTGTTGATTTTATTGAGACTCGGCTCGCATTGTCAGCAACGTTGCTAATCGCTGTCACCATTTCCTGCACAGTTTCTACGACGTGTCCAACTTCCTCAGTCTGGTCAGATGCTCCGAGTGCAACGTTGGTTGTTGCTTCGGCAATTTGCCCAGCCGCTTGTGCTGATTGCTCAGACACTCGGTTGAATTGTTCACTCGCTGCCGCAACATGTTCAGTCGTAACAACCACATGGTGGATAATATCGCGCAAACCGTCTATCATATTTCCAACGGCATATGCCATGTCTCCGATTTCATCGTTTCCACAGTAACTGATTTCATGTTTACGTAAGTCTCCGCCAGCAATCCGGCTTGTTACTTGTGCCATGCTAGCCAGTGGCCGCGCTATGCGTCGCGCAAGCCAAAAGGATATTACCAGTGTAAATGTAAGTAAAATGACATTCAATGCGATTATAATCATGATCATCCGCTGCTGTCCCACTTCGAGATCTGCAATTTTACTATTTGTTTCATGACCTACATATAATACGAAATCGTCAATGATTTCTGCGATCGCGGCTGACCTTTCTCCAGAAGCAGTTAGAAATTTCAATGTCGCTTCAATTCCTAATTTATCCCGCATGTCACTCCCCATCGACAGTATTTTATTATATTCTGCTAGAGCTAATTTAAGGATACCAATTTCCTTTTGCGCCTGTGGAGACGTCATTGCAGTTTCTAGTTCTTGCACCTTCCCATTAATGACTTGCTGGGAATTTGTACTCATCTGCTGATATTTTGGATCTCCTGTTAAAATATAATTTCTTATATTGGTATTACGCAACCACAGTTCTGCTCGTATATCCTTAACTGTTCCCGTAAATTGTGTGGATTCTCGAACCATTATTTTGTAATCATGTTCAATCGATTTAAAGTTATAATACATATAAGTATCCATTAAAATAAAGCCCACAATAATTGCACTACATGTCATGATTATTTGTTTCCCAATTGAGATTCTCATTTCGCTCCCACCCTACGCTTTCAAAATCACTTTTTAAGCCTGATCATTTTCATGTTTCCCCTTTTGAAAATCAATCCTCATACATCTTTTAATTTTTTACAAATTTCTATAATTTTCCGTATTTTCCATTACTATATTACCATACTAGTATATCACTGTAAAGGATTCTTATAAAACCAAAGTCATAATACCACCTTCACCTTTGTTCTGACATGACAAAGATCCATCAACCAATGCGGCTGATGGATCTTTCTAATTATGCATAAAAATAATGGATTCACCCTTCTCTAGAATCCATTATTTTTATACCTGGACGGCGCACATCTCCTATACGAACTGTATACTTATTCATATCAAAATATTCGAGGAGGGGCAATGCGACTTTGCGGGATGTATTAAGCATTGTACGTAATTGGCTTACTGTAATTTCTTCATGAGTCTGGAAATAGTTCTTAAGTATTCTAATTGTATCTTGCATTGTTTTCTGATAGATACAGACAGTATCCACTTGTATCAATAGACCTTTACTGAGTAACATGTTAAAAACTACATTCGCCTTTTCTGGTAATAAATTGAGTTTTTCGCCGAGCATAGCAACATCGATAGTCTTAAAATCAGGATCAGATAGGACTTGATCACATGTAAGAAGCAACTTATTACACCAATCACTATATTTTATCGCATGTGACTGCAGGGCAATATCGCCACCATTACTTAGCAAAGTACCTTCCTTATTCCAGTATGCTATCACTTTATCAAAAATTTTATCTGGCAATCCTAGTTTTTGCTTCAAGATTTCTCTTGATAAACCGGCTCGCTCGGGTTGATTCCTATGAAAAGCATCTAATAGTTCAATGCATTTTTGAGTTAATGCCAATAGGGAACTTCTCGCTATAAAAAACTGTTCTAACATTATGATTTTGTTTTCGGCTCTGAGTATTTCTAAGCTTTGATTCACTTGATTTTTATTGATATATCCAGCTTGTCTCTTAATTTCCCCATCAGACATAAGTCCATCATTTTCAACCAAAATTCCATATACAATATGATATACACTCTGCTCCAGTAAGGCCTGTCCCAACAATCTCCGATTCTCACTAATTCTACGAGCCTGTTTACATGGTGCAATCAGCATAATACCACCTAATAAAATCTGCGGTGAATACAGTCTAATAATACCTCTATCACCAGCACTGGCGGCCAAAGGTTCTTCTACTATAAGTCGCATATAATGATAAGTACTATCCTTAAATAAATAAACGCGTCCTAAAAATTCACCTGTCCCCAAATGCAATCTTACTCTTGTACCACTCTCTATAGGCTGCTCTAGATTAACCATTACATCCCAGATCGTACTGATCTGCCCGTAGGCTTCATGACTAAGAGACATACCTCGAGAAATTTCACTTGTAGACACACCTACTAGATTAAGAGCCGCCCTCTGTCCAGCATAAACAGCCTCTACTTTTTGTCCATGAAATTCAGTACCACGCACTCTCACCAGTTGTCCTGATGGATAGAGTGTCAAGGTATCACCAATATTAGCAGTACCGCTGAGCACGGATCCAGTGACAACAGCTCCATAACCTTTCATTGTAAATACCCGATCAATCCACAACCTAAAAGGAGCCATTCCATCACGCATCACTACTTCTCTTGCTACGGTTAGCAACTTTTCTTTTAATTCATCAAGTCCTGCCCTCGTAATAGCTGAAACACGACATAGGGGCGCACCTGCTAAAAAAGTATCTGCAAGCATTGCACCGACTTCTTCTTCTACGAGTTCTAGCCATTCTTCATCGACTTTATCGATTTTATTGATAACAACTATGCCATGCTGTATTCCATAAAAATGTAACATAGCCAAATGTTCTCTGGTCTGAGGCATAACGCCTTCATCAGCAGCAATAACGAGCATCGCCAAATCAATACTGCCTGTACCTGCTAACATATTTTTCAAAAAGCGTTCATGCCCAGGTACATCAACAATGCCTGTCATGATCTCGTCATTCAAATTCATGGTAGCAAATCCCAAATCAATGGAAATTCCTCGTGCCTTCTCTTCCTTAAGCCTGTCAGTATCTGTACCGGTTAATGCTTTAATTAACGCTGATTTACCATGATCAACATGACCTGCAGTACCGATAATGATATATTTCACAAAATTTCCCCTTTCGCGATACCATTGCAAGCCGCTTCAATAATTACCATATCTTCTACTGCTAAACAACGTACATCTAGTAATATCCGCTCTGCCTGTATACGCACAATAATAGGAGTACTATTTCTCCTAAGGGCTTTTTCTAACATAGCGGCACTGTGATCTGTGGCCATAATGCTTACACCAAAACTCCCAAACTCTACCTCAGGCAAGGTTCCGCCTCCAGCATGAGAAATCAATGGTACAACCTCAATAGACCAGCCATATGACCTAAGGGGCTGCAGCCTATTTGCTAGTGTGCATGCCTGTTCTCTTAAGTCGTCAGACTGCCTACTTAACATGTACTGCACAGGAATATCCTTGCATACATCACCTGTCAAATAATCGACCAGTGTACCTTCCAAAGACGCCAATGACAATTTATCAATCCGAATAGCGCGCAAAAGTGGATGACTCTTCATCATCTTGATGTACTCTTTTTTACCGGCAATAATGCCAGCTTGCCCTGCTCCTAACAGTTTGTCACCACTAAATGTGACTACATCAATGCCTGATGCTAAGCACTCACTGACAGTCGGCTCATGCCAACCATTCACCTCTATATTTCTAAATGTACCACTGCCTAAGTCTTCTACAAGAGGTACTCCATATCGATGAGCAAGTAAGACTAATGCCTTATCATCAGGCTGAGCTGTAAAACCGACAATACGATAATTACTGGTATGCACTTTTAAAATAGCCGCTGTATGATCAGTGATGGCTTGTTCAAAATCTGCTATGTGAGTTTTATTTGTAGTACCAACTTCCACCAACCGCGCACCACTTTGTTTTAATACGTCTGGTATCCTAAATGAGCCACCGATTTCTACTAGCTGTCCACGACTCACAATAACCTCACGCTCTTTAGCCAATACTGACAATACGAGCATCACTGCTGCCGCATTATTGTTAACAATAATGGCATCTTCAGCACCTGTTAATGCACAGAGTTTATCAACGACATGAGCATAGCGACTCCCTCTCTCACCTGTTGTTACATTATATTCAAGGGTACTGTACCCTGACATGATCGCATTTACCATATGTACCGCACTTTTCCCCAAAGGCGCGCGGCCTAAGTTCGTATGTAGTACCACACCTGTAGCATTGACGACTTTACGCAAACTGCAGCTACCTAATGTTAATAATTCACTCTTTACTCTATTCACTAAATGATTTAATGAAACGTCTGCCACCTGATTTTCCCTTAACTTATCCCGGGCTTCATTCACCACGAATCGCAGCCTATCAACGATAATATCATGAGAAAAATTTCCTAATTCAGGTTGGTTTATCAATAGCCCTAATAGACATTCTATTGATGGTATATCGCGCATTGTAAGCCTATTATTTTCCATAGTGCCTCCCTGCTAAAAATTCACTCTCTAGATGTGTTTAGACTTATTTTATTTTCGCCGTTAAGGATATATAACATTGATTAATTTAAAAATTTTATCGAAATAAATTCTTTCTTTATGTTTACAAAGATCTACTTTTAATCATTTCTATCTAGTAAGTTTATTCCCTTCTTTTTTGTAAAAAAATACATATTTGAGAGTATTTCATGGAAAATGATCTTCCAAAATTATGTACAATTATAAACTCTAATGATATAATTAATCATTATCTTAAACTGGGAACGGATGGAGTCTGGTGGCTTCTGCGGTCTTCAAAACCGTTTGTGGGGCATTAACTTGTCCTAGGTGGGTTCGATTCCTACACGTTTCCGCCACATAAATTATAAAGGCTTCACGCATTTCTGCTGTGAAGCCTTTTTATTATATTTTCACACTAAATTTCAGCAACTTATGTTCAGCATTAAATCCTGAAATTTTTATTCTTTTGTCAAGATCAATTATTGACTTTTAAAAGTTTATTGATTACAATTTAATTGCATCACATGAGCTTTGCAATAGAAGGGATTTTATACTATGAAACAAAAAATATGTAACGAGTTAGCCACTGATAAAACAATCAATTTTTCTACAGATGAATTGTTAAAACTTGATAATCAACTCTGTTTCGCACTATATGTCTCTTCGAAAGAGGTCATAAGAAAATATAAGCCACTTCTCGATCCTCTCGGACTTACCTACACTGGTTATATTACATTAATGGCTCTTTGGGAGAAAGACGACGTGACCGTTAAAACTCTAGGTAAAAGGCTATACTTGGATTCGGGTACTCTAACACCTTTACTAAAAAAATTAGAAAGCCTTGGTTATCTAGAAAGAACCCGCAGTGTTTCCGATGAACGAAATGTATATGTAAAGCTCACTCCCAAAGGATATGAATTAAAATCAAAAGTTACCCACATTCCACAAAATTTAATATGTTCCTCTAATATTGATGTGGAAAATGCTTTACAACTCTTACCGATTCTTCATCAATTCATGAAACAAATTGCAGATTAAACAGAACTATCATTCATCATAATAAAGGAGCTGCTTTTAACAATAGGTTTTTTAACCTTGTGCAAAGCAGCCCCTTTTCTATATTAGATTACCCCTTACTTCTTGCTATTGATCTATTTTTCATCAGCTTTTTAAAATTCACTTCCCCATTGATGGTATATGATCTCTATAAAATAAAATACCTCCAATATTAGTTTTATTTCACCTAACATTGGAGGTTTACAACACAATCTTATATTATTTTGCTAGTAATATTTCCACGACTTCTTTAAGCGTATTCTCCTCTCCAACATTACCAGGGAAAATAACATAAGGGATATGAGGAAATTTACTTTCTTCTCCTGTTTGCCATACAGGTATACCTGGTTTTATTTGTCCCAATACCTTTGCCCGCTTTACTTGTAACGCTTTAGTACCAACATCGCTAGAAGTGATACCACCTTTTGCAACAACAAAAGCCGGAGTTACCTGCAGTCTGCCAACTAAGGATTGTACTGCCTCTGATATTTTGACAGAACGCTCTAGAGCATCTTCCTTCGAATCATTTTCCAAGGTCAATAATTTTCTTTTAGTATAAATAACAACTGTAACACCTTGGTTTAACAGATCTTCTTCCATCTTTATGACCGAGGCAATTTCTTCTAGGAAAAGATTTTCTTCAAGAACCAAATCCGAATTAAATTCGATAAATCTTATTCCCTCAAGAGTTTTTAATTGCTCAACCTGGCTGGTCGTTTTTTGTGTATGGGAGCCAACAACAATGATCCCACCAGTACCAATGCTGCTTGTGATCATATCTTGTCTTCTTAAAAGTGGCTTATCCCCAATAGCGCCTAATTCTTTTACAAATCCAGCAGCGGTGCGAAACAGGAAATTTTTTCCTTGCGCAATGGCACGATAAAGTGCGATGCAGAATATTTTTACATCATAGGCATCAATCGCATTGACTACTATTTTCCCAAAATCTTTTATATTAATGAGTTTTTCAGTAATCTCATCAATTTTTAGTGCGCGTAACTCTTGCAGGGAAATCGTTAAAACATGTTCTTTCTTATAGAAGCCTTTTGATTTTTCTTCAATGTATTCAGTCAAATCTGATGACTGATAACCAAATGTTTTATCTTGCGCAAATTCAGTTTCGCCGGCTGGGATAAGAAAATCACTATACTGCACATAATGAATATTATCGATCGTAAAACGGCCACCTTCTCTAAAATACGGACAAATAATTTCACCATCAACTTTTTGACCTGTAGAATGCTCCAATTGTTCTTTTAAAATTATGGTTTCTAAAGGATAATGGCCCCTGAGAGTCGAATCGCCACGACTAACAATCAAATACTTCTGTTGTTCTTCCTTCGCAACTTGAGCAATCATTTGACCGATTTCCTTATGGGCTTTTATGGTCTTCTCTTCTGTAAAACCGCGGGAATTTGTCAAAATATAAAAAACTTTATTCTTTTCTTTAAAGCCGCAGCGAATGCTTTCGTAAGACCAATCTGTATATACGGAGACATTATGAACAGTCTGAATACCTGTCGGATCATCATCTAGTACAATTATTTTATGAGGGTCACTGTCAACAGCTTGCTTTAAAAGGGTTTGTACATATTTTTCATCGATCGTCGGATAGGATTGTAAAACATCAGCACTCAGCTTTGATAATGGTTTCATATTTTCAACTTCCTATTTACTGAATATTCCAAACATTTTTCTTGCATCAGTTGGACTCATGGGTTCCTTATCCATAGCTCTAAGTAATCGTGTAGTTTTTTCTACCAAAGGAACATTGGTATCGACCACGGTATTCCTATCCAAATAGTTACTATCTTCAAAACCAATTCGAACAGTACTAGCTCCCATTCCAAGAGCCGCTGCAATAATGGAAAAATCTCGCCGATTTGCTTGAGTGATACCCCAAAGGGCCTCAGTTGGAATCATTTGAATCATAGCAGCCAATGCTTGTGGTGTGGCAGGAGCTTCACCTTTATGCCCCAAAACAATACTAAAAAGTACTGGATTGATAAGATCATATTGTTCCATCAACTCTTTCATGGCAAAAATATGACCAATTTCAAATACTTCCACTTCCGGTGTTTTTTTCATCTTTAATAATTCACGAATACAATATTCTACGTCATCAATTGGATTGCAATATACGGCCTTTCCCAAATTGGTGGAACCAACATTTAAGGAACATGCTTCAACAAGATCCGAATACAAGGGAACACAACGTTCCTTTATTGAAAGATTGGAAACACCACCCGTTGACACTTCAATTATGATATCAGAATCTTTTCGAATCAGACGTAAGGTTTCTTCCAATAGACTCATATCTGTAGTCAGATTTCCCAGAGCATCCCGCACATGCAAATGCACCATAGCGGCTCCTGCCTTCCAGCAATTCAAAACATCTTCAGCAATTTTATCTGGAACTATGTTTTTGTCTGTACTCGCTACGGGAGCAACTGAAATCATTACTTTATCCATTTTTATCCTCCTATAACAGAGCTTACACATCCCTGTCCCCTATATTACCGTTGGCCAAAAAACGATATGTATTTTTTAACAATTTCTTTGACATAATTGACCTGATGCAAAGACACCTCCGAAAAATGTGGTTGTTTACTCCTTAAAAGCTCTGTGGTCTTATCGACAGCATAAACAGATATCTCTGTATTGACATTGATCTTGGCAATCCCTTTGGCAGTGGAGAGTAAAATATCCTTCTCAGGAACTCCTGATCCTCCATGTAATACCAACGGTATCGACAGTAGATTGTTAATGGTTTCTAATATATCAAAGCGTATATTGGGTTTGGCTTTATAAAGTCCATGCACCGTTCCGATTGAAACAGCTAATGCATCAACATGTGTCACATCAGCAAACTCTTTTGCAAGCATAGGCTGGGTATACACTTCTACATCTGATGCCATTCCTTCGTGGGAACCTTCTCCCGCTGCCAAAGATCCCAGTTCAGCTTCCACAGATACACCACAAGCATGGGCCATATCACAGACCAGTTTTGTATTTTTTACATTTTCCTCAAAGGGCAGCGCCGACCCATCATACATCACTGAACCAAAACCGGCGCGAATGGCGCGAAACACCGTATCCAGATCACTACAATGATCCAGATGCAAACAAATCGGTGTTTCACTCGTCTCGCCTAGACTTTTAGAAATGGCATATGCCGTTTCCAAGGACATATTTTTTAGGTACTTAGCACCAAATGCCAGAATCACTGGTGTTTTTGTCTCAGATCCCGCCTCGATGATTCCTTTAAATGTTTCATAATTATATCCATTAAATGAACCTATAGCATAATGATTGACATAAGCTTCATTGAGGATATCTTTAAAATTTACCAACATCGTGGATACCCCCTTACTGTGTGATTAATCCTTTATTTTCTCCCAATATTGATAGTGATTTTCGACTACTTGATTGATCTTTGCTCGATTTTTTTCTTTTAATACACGTAGTATTTCTTTATGCATACGCAAAAATTGTTCCGTTGCATCTTCTTTTAAGATTTTTTCTGTCGCTTTTATCCTAGATTTACTGGTAATCTGATCTACATAAAAACAGATCCCTTCCAATAATGCATTTTCTGTAATATCAACGAGAATCTTATGAAATGCAATATCTGCCTCAAAGATATCTTTTGCTTCTACATTTGTAGCTGTTATCTTTTTTTCAAGATCCTTCATAACTTGTTCAGCTTTATGTAAAGATTCCGAATCTAGCTTATCAATTGCTAATTGAAGTATTCCTACATCAATTATTTTTCGTAGTTCAACAATTTGATTTGCAGAGTCTTTTTGTAGAATAATTCCATAAAGAACAGGATATAACATTTTGCTGTCATAATTTTGTGTTACAAAAGTTCCTTCTGCACGTTTAATATTAATAACACCATATGCTCCTAATATCTTAATTGCCTCACGAACAGAATTTCTGCCAACCCCCATCGATGCACATAGTTCATTCTCAGTAGGGATCTTATCGCCCGGTTTCAACTCTCCATTAATGATAGCATTTGTAATATTATCAACAATCTGCTCTACAACAGATTTGCCACCTATTTCTTTTAAAAAAGTTTCATTTGCCATACTGAACCTCCTGATGATATTTTTGCTTTTTCAGTATACATCATACGTAGGTTCAAGACAATCATATGACATGATTTGATAAAATACTTTCTTAAAAGCAATCAATGGATAGCAAATACTTTGTTATAGATGAGTCGCCGCAGATACTTTGGCAGCTATTTCTCCATCTTCTTTCAGGCCGCCGATACCGACTGCGCCAATAATCTGTTGCCGATCATTATATATCGGCATACCACCTGGCATCCCCACAAATTTTTCATCGGCAAAATAAGCAATATTTAGCTGTTCTTGCTGCAAGCGTTTCAGGAAATCAGCTGTACTTACTCCCATTCTTGCAGCGGTATAAGCCTTATTCGGCGTAAGGTTTATCGTCAATAATTTAGCCCCATCCTGTTTGTTGAATAAAACTAAAAATCCATCCTTATCACAAATCGCTACACTAAATGGCTTCATCCCATATTCTTCTCTAACGATCGTTTCAGCATCATGTGCTATTTTTTTTGCCAATGTCAATGTCATATTTTCCAATCAAATCAGCCCTTTCTTATCTTACATCCTGTATATCAATGGTAAGGATGCTAGACTTTGATCTATTTTCATGATTGTACAGCGCTTTTCCCATCTTCTAAGGCAAGTTCTCTTTTTTCTTCTTTTTCTCGCCAATAGTTTGCCAATAGCGGACCAGTAAGATTGTGTATCAAATTAAATATGGCAGCTGGTATGAATGCTAATGGGGCAAGATGCGCTAATGCTAACGCCATGGCTAACCCACCATTTTCCATACCTATTTCAAAACAAATAGCCTTGCCTTTAAAATGAGGCATTCCTACAGCACGAGCCGCCCAATACCCTGTTGTAAGGCCAAGTATATTGTGTATCGCTACAGCCACAAAAGCAATCAAAGCAACTTGAGCCAATGAACCAGCGCTGAGAGCAAACCCCGAGCTAGTCGTAATAAAAATAGCGATTACAGATACGATTGGAACAATTGGCATAATCTTATCAACAAAATCAGAAGCATACGCCCGAATTACGGCTCCTAAAAATACGGGTATCAAAACAATCTTTAATATATCGATTAGAATCTTATTAGCGTCAACTGGGACTATGGTGCCAACTAAAAAAACGAACATAAACGGCGTAATAAAGGGCGCTATAATTGTATTGATTGTAGAAACTGTTATCGAGAGTGCAGTGTCCCCTTTAGCTAAAAATGTCATTACATTGCTGGCCACTCCACTCGGGCAACATCCTACAAGTATCAGCCCTGCAGCTAAAACTGGTGGTAAATCAAGTACTTTTGTTAAACCAAACGCAATAAACGGCATAATCATATAACGTAAAACAATACCCCAGAATACATCTTTAGGTCGCGTAAGAATTAGTTTAAAGTCATCCACTGATACAGTAAGACCCATACTTAACATAACAGCCATAATACAATAGGGAACATATTGCGCTAATGGCTTAAATGATTCAGGATTAAAATATGCAGCAACAACACCTAAAATAATCCACAAAGAAAAATATTTCGTAATAAATTTTACGATTGCACCTAATTTTTCCAACATTTTCTTCGCCCCTTTTGTTTTTATACCACTTCTACCATGAACAGTCTAAACTGACCAGCGATAAGAAAAGACTTGACTTGTGCCAATTCCTCAGACGCAAGCAGAAATCTTAGTCGTTCTTACTTGTAATCAAGAAAATGTTCTACTTTCTGATTACGTAAAGAAAATATAAATTATTATAATAATCCTTGTTTCACCAAAGCGTCTTTCAATGCTAAGGCACCAAATCTTGGACTAGACAAAACAGGTTTTCCATATTTTTGTTGTATATATTCTTCACAGTAAGCCATAGAACCTTGGGCAAACAAAATAACATCGACGTTATCACAAATTTCTCCAGCATATTTGGACATCAGTTCTTTGAATTGCTCTTGATCAAGTCCAAAGCCACCATCAACCAACACATCCACTAATTCTACATGTTGATTCATTTCCCGCGCTACGCGCATTATGGTGTTTTTGGTTGGAGCCAGAGTCGTTGGTAATGTAGCCATCACACCGATACGTTTACCTTGTCGTACCGCATCTCGGCACATGTCTTCGTCGACGCGCACGATTGGAATACCAGTATATCTGGCAACATCTTGTGCAGAATCCGCAACTTCCCCTACTGATGAACAAATATTAAGAATCGCATCTGCACCATCGCATACCGCTTTCATATACATGCCAATCAGTCTGGCTGCTGGAGGAGCTGTAACATATCCAGCCTCTCTGACTTCCGCTAAAATCGACGGATCCTGATAACTAATGATCTCTGTACCTTGGGGAAGTAATTGTCGTACCTCTTTTTCTACCAACTCAATCAATTCTGGTGTAGTACTCGTATAAACCAATGCTACTTTCATACAAAATCCTCCTCTTTCATAGTACGTAGTACATACTACATCCTACGTTGTCTCAATCACATTATTACACATTTTAATTTAAATGTAAATATGTATTATTGAAAATTTTATAATTATTTAATAATATTCAGTTAATAATCCAACGCCAAAGAGAAAATTGTATCAATTCCAGCATATAATTGATACCTACTACAATATTGAGCGATTGCCTCAATCGGGAGTGTGACAAAAAATCCGTACCTGCTATCAAAGCAAGTACGGATTTCCCTTTTAGCTATAAATGAAACTATTTAGATTAAAAGTACCCTACCTTATACAATAGCTGGACTTAACCCTGCCAATATACCTCCACATGTTATCCTGATTGATTGATTGATTATTATAATGATACAATACAATTGGCTTTCATATAAGTTCTAATATTGATATTTTTCAGGATCCAATTCTAATTCATCTTTAAAAGGAGGTTCACTATCTTGATATATATTGATAAACACACGCAAATATCGATTTATGAGCAAATTTATATCTCTTTGAAGCAAGAAATATTTTCTGGTTCTTTAAAATTTGGCGATAAACTTCCTGCCACCAGAAAGCTAGCTACCGAATTATCGATTGGTCGTAATACAGTTGATAAAGCCTATCAACAACTTGTCGCAGAAGGATATGTAACCGCCATACTCGGAAGTGGATTTACTGTTAATAAAATCGCTCCGGAATTTCCTCTCCCCAAGCCAGACGACTTCCATGATTATATCGACAAATCAAAAACACAATCCTGTTTTATACGATATGATTTTAAATATGGGAGTATAGATAATTCTATTTTCCCCCATAAACAGTGGCGAAAAAGTATCAATAATGCTCTTATAACAATGGAATCCTCCCCTTACATAAATTATCCAAACAGACAAGGCGAGTCTTCCTTACAGCAAAGTATTTCAACCTATCTGCGACGCTCAAGAGGTGTTTCTTGTAGTCCATCTCAGATTATTATCACCTGCGGTCACCAATACTCCATGGAGATAATCGCCAATATGTTTGAAAGTTCAAGTAGACGCATTGCCATAGAAAATCCAGGATATGACGGAGTCCGTATTGTATTTCAGAATCACAATTATCAGTTAACACCTATCTCAGTAGAAAAAGATGGTATTTCTATTGATTCAATACAAGATTTGAGAACGGAGCTTTTATATTTGACGCCATCACACCAATTTCCTACCGGCGCAGTTCTTTCCATTGCCAAGCGCCATAAGCTACTTCAATGGGCATATAATACAAATACGTATCTAATTGAAGATGACTATGATAGTGAACTTCGCTATGATACAAACCCAATCCCATCTTTACAATCATTAGATATTCATGGCAGAACCATTTATGCCGGAACTTTTTCAAAATCACTTTCTCCTTCCATGCGCGTAGCTTATTTAGTACTCCCTCCCTCTTTAATGGATACCTATAAACGTTATTATTATCGTTATAATTCACAGGTTTCTTTTTTGCAGCAGACTGCTCTTGCGGATTTTATTTCAAGCGGAAACTACGAAAAACATCTCAATCGACTGCGCACCTTTTATCGCAAAAGACAAAATGCTTTGTTAACTGCCATACATGAAGTGTTAGGAAATACTGCTAATATATCTGGCGAAGGAGCCGGAATGCATATTCTTTTAACAATAAAAAACTCGCTTTCTCAGGATGAACTGATAAAGCGAGCTGAAAGGATTGGCATTAGGGTCTATTCTACAGCAGTGAATTATATGAATCCAATGGATTGTCCACACGCACAAATTTTGCTTGGATTTGCTACCATTCCAATCTCTAAATTTAAACCAATTCTACAGGAATTGTATCAAGTGTGGAATGAGGACTAATCTTTTTACTTACATTTAAAGCCTAGTATAGACATTTGCAACTCTTCTGCTAACTTTGCTAGTTCCATGCTAGATGATGAAATTTCTTCCATAGAAGCTGACTGCTGCTCAGCAGCAGCCGAAACAGTTTGTATATGCAAAGAAGTAGATTTCGTTGCCTCATCAATATTCGTTATAGATACTACAATATCCTGACTATTACTTGCCATATATTGGATAGATTCTGATATTTCTTTTACTTGTGAAGACACCAAATTAATAGAATTTGTTATTTCCTTAAAAGCCTGCCCAGCACTGTTCACAACTTCAGTGCCTACTTTTACTTCCTGAGTACCCACTTGCATAGATTGCACTGCTCGATTAGTATCCTCTTGAGTTTCGTTAATCAAAATACCAATTTTCTTCGTAGCAGCTTCGGACTGCTCAGCTAATTTTCTTACTTCGTCGGCTACAACCGCAAAGCCTCGCCCCTGTTCTCCCGCACGTGCTGCTTCAATTGCCGCATTAAGTGCTAAAAGATTTGTCTGCCCAGCAATGGTCGAAATAGTTTCAATAATTTGTCCAATATCTTTTGAACGTTCGCCTAATTTTTCAACAATAGTTGCTGATTGCATGACGGTTTTCTCAATTTTTACGATCTGAGCTGTAGCTTTATTGATAGCCTCTAATCCTTGTGTGGCAGTATTAGCCGTTCTATCAGCAACATCAGCAACTCCACTAGTACTTGCCGCAACCTCTTCAACGTTAGCAGACATAGTTTCAACAACACTCTTGGAATTATTTACAAATTTCACTTGTGTCGCAGTTTCTCCAGAAATATCAACAGCAGCACTAGCAACTTGTGAAGCCGCCTGAGATGATTGCTGCGCAGTAGCTGTTAATTCTTCCGAAGAAGCGGCAACTTGCCCACTAGAATTATTGATACGCATAATAAGTGACCTTAAGTCATCACGCATTTTGGCAATAGCATCAGCTAATTGACCAATTTCGTCTTTGGACACAACTTGGCGTTTTTTGTCTCGCAGATCCCCATTTGCAATTTCATTTACAGCTACCACAATTTTGTTTAAAGGTACAGATATTGCTCTTGCCAACAACCACCCTAACAAACCCGCTAAAAAGAACGCCAAAATCGTTATTAAAATGATAGTATAAATGGAATTTTCTGCAGTTACTGCACCATTTTCATAAAGTATTTTTCCCATTTTAGAGTTGTGCTCAGATATTTCCGCCCGCAAACTGAGGGATTTTGCAAAAATTGGTTTACTATTCTCAAATAAAGTAAAAGCCTCCTTTTGCTGACCATTAACAGCAAGTTTAATAATATCACTACGTGCCTGACGATAAGCTGTTAATCCTCGTTGCAATTCATCAAATTTGTTTTTTGCAAACTCATCAAGTCCTATTCCTTGATATTCTTCTTGCAATTTGTTAATCAATTTTGTATTTTCATCAATTTCTTTGATAATCGACTGTTTCCTACTGTCATCAGTTGTTTGAATTAGTTCTAATAGTTTTGCCTCCGTATCTTTGCTTAAAAGCCGAATATTATCAACGATCTCAATGGGATGTAATCGTTCATTATACATATCCTGAGAAAGCTTTGTTAATTTCTTTGCCGAATAGAATCCCGCACTGCCAACGACTAAAATTAAAAGCAGTAATACTACAAGAACACACAAGATTTTAATTGTAACTTTTTGATTTTTTAGTAAATCCATCCGTTTCCCCATCCTTTTCCGCTTACCGACCAAATAAATTACTTAATACTTTCAAATACGACATAACATAATAAATCTCCTTCTATATTCCTTTTACTTCCACTTCCACAACCATTCGTTTTCTCTTTTATGTGAAATCCCATTGAAACTGAGAATAGCTCAATGGTACAATAAGGGCTAATGGGCATTTGTGGCAAATAACTTGAAAATGTCGTGACAAGACTGGGCGAGTTCTTTTTTCCACTATTACATCGATAGGAGCAATAAAAAATGAAGCGTACTTTATCGGTAGCGATACGAGTGGTTCTTTGCGGCGGATTGGCATTCTTTTGTTCATTTGTCGATAGGTTATGCTGGCCACCAGTAATCCCGATGGCCAGCAGCGAGCTTGGCCTTACTGCGACTCAGGCAGGCGGATTTATGAGTGCTTTTTTTGGCGGTTATCTGTTGACTCAACTACCGGGAGGAATTCTAGCCGATCGGCTGGGAACCCGAAAAGTGCTGGTTGTATCCCTTTTCCTAATGGGAATCTTTACATTAAGCACCGCCTGGGTATCGGGCTATTGGTCGGGAGTTTTCTTGCGATTTCTTGCTGGCATCGGGTCAGGAGCGGTACTAGCCGCTACAGTTAAAGGCGTTTATGATTATTTTGGGCCTACCCGTCGGGCGACGGCGATGGGTTTTTTTATGTCCTCATCCCCGCTTGGATTGCTTGTGGCCAATATCATGTCGCCGCTGATTGCGGCCAGCCATGGTTGGCGCACTTCTTTTCTGGTTGCTGGCTGTCTGACCCTGCTCGTTTGGGTGTTTTCCTGGTTGATACTACCCAGATCCGTAGAAACCACCAAGGCGACAAGGGATTATCAGAGGCCAAATAACAATGTGTGGCTATTGCTTGCTAACCGTGATCTTATTCTGACGGCTGTGGCCGGTTTTTTTGCGATGTGGGGAACGTGGGGGACATTAACTTGGGCCAATACTTACATGCATCAAAGTCTAGGGCTCTCCCTCAAGCAATCGGGACAGATTATGGCATTTTTCGGTCTTGGAGCTTTAATTGGCCAACCGCTGGCCGGCTGCCTATCCGACCGTTTTCCCCAACATCGCCGCCAAGTAGGCATGGCAATTTTGGCTTGTTTCGCCATATTGTTATGGTTGTTCGGCACTAATCAAGACAGTCAGCAACTCCTGATTCTGACACCTTTACTCGGCGCCGGAGCATTTATTTTTGGACCGGTTTTAAATACCTTTATCAGTGAATTGGTTGAATCCCATCAGGTGGGTACAGCCATTGGCCTGTGTAACGGCGTCTGGCAGCTCGGTTCGGTTATTTCACCGATAACGGCAGGATTATTTCTGGACAAGACTGGCAGTTATCAATGGGTATTCGGCGTATTGGCCGCCGGCCCGGTGCTAGCAGTACTTTTATTCGCTTTAGTAAGAACTAGCGAGAGAAGAGTGCTCTAAAAAAATGTTGCCAATCCAGAATTATTTTTTATTACATTAAGAAATTCTTTGATATTAGGGGATAACTCCTTATCTCTTTTGCGACTGCAAAGATATACAGGGCGTTTTATTTCAATGCCTTTAACTTTAACCCTGCCTACCTCTTTACGTTTCAAATGTTCTTGTACGGCGAGTGAAGGTGCTAGCATTGTACCGTATCCAGCTATAACAGAACGAATGGATTCATTTAAACCATGAAATTGCAATCCTATATAGGGAGCTGTAACTCCATGAACATGGCATAAAGAAAAAAGAATTTCTCTTGTAGAACTTCCTTCTTCTCTTAGTAAAAATGGCTCTTGGACTAAGTCAGCTAATAATACTTCTTTTCCATTGTATTTATGACCTGTTGGGACGATAAACCAGAAATCTATGTCCATTAAATGATGGAGATTTAAGTCTGGTTGTTTCCATTTTTCTTTTACAACAAAAGCGATATCCGCTTTATAGTGAAGTAATTTTTCAATTGCTTCATTTGAATTGCCACTATACAGATCTACGTTTATTAAAGGTGACTCTTTTTTAAACTTTGCTAGCCATAAAGGTAATAAAAAATTAGCAGGTAAATAAGTTGATGCGATTCGCAAATCTTCTAACTCTCCATTCCTTAATTGACCTAGTTTATTTTCAATATCTTTTTCCATATCAAATAAACGTTCAGCTTGTTTAAATAAAAATTGACCCGCGTTAGTCAATGTCATTCCTCTTCCTTTAGCCTCAATCAACTTCAATCCTGTTTCTTTTTCTAAATTTCGTATTTGAATGGTTACAGCGGGCTGACTAATAGAAAGAACTTTTGCGGCTTCAGTAACACTCTTTATAGACGCTACAGTAGTAAAAATACGAAGAGAATGAAGGTTCATTGGATATAACCCTTTCATAATTATTTTTTATAAATATATCAAAAACATATATTAGACTTATCAATTTCTATAATATACCCTTTATATAAAGAATAGTAAAGGGGATAACATGGTAATGAATACACCAGTCATTAAAGAAAAAATTAAACAGCAGAGTAAGCAAAAAAGCCCAAGAAATATATATATGATTTTCTTTCTTACATCTATATCATTAATAGGCATTGGAACAGGACTTTGGGGAATAAAAAATGGGAGTTATCATCTTTTTATTTTAATTTTCATTGGATTAGGAGCCTCTTTTTTAGGAACTTTAGCAGGAGGAGCTGGTTTGATTACTGTACCAGGTATGATGTTAACTGGTATTCCAATTCAAATGAGTATTGCTACGAACAAATTCTCCTCTGGTATAGCTGCAATTTCAAGTGTATTTTATCTCATCCGTTATAAGCAACTTACAGTAAAATCGATCATAAGTAATTTATTAATAGCATTTTTAGGAGGAATAGGCGGATCGTTAGTAACGTCTAATATTCATGAAAAAACAATGAATATTATTGCATTTTTTTTACTTTGTTTTGCATTACTAGTAACACTGAAAAATAAAGAATGGACAGCCAATATCCAACTTGATCAAAAGACTCTTACTAATAAAATGAAGTTATATATTCCTTTCTTTGTGGCTGCCTATGATGGAGGATTTGGCCCGGGTTCCTCCACATTTAGTATTCTTTATTATATGAAAAACTGCCATACTTATATGAAAGCCGTGCAAATGACAAGGGTTCTAATTCTAGGAAGTTGTACGGGGGCATTTATTGTATTTTATCAAAATGGATTTATTCATTGGTCTTATGCAATTTCTATGGCGATTGGGTCTATTATTGGCTCTCAGCTTGGTCTTCTACTTTTACCAAAAATCCCCCTCAAAATAGCAAAAACTCTTTTACTCTTAATTATATGTCTCTTAATTATACAGATGATTTCTAAATTGATTTAGATAGCCTCGACTTTGCAGTACTTAACTTATCACCAAGTATTGCTTCTTTTTTTGTGCGTCTTTGATATGGCTTTACTCCATCATTAGGAGTTTTATGGTTACAGAAAAAATAATCTCGCCCTTCTTTCTGTTGGCAACGTATTTCTTTATCTATTTTCTCAAATGGAATTCTGTATTAATAACATATGCTTCCATAAAATAAAAGCACCTCCACCGTAGATATAATATTCTATCTACGGTGGAGGTAAACTATACGATTGGTGAAGGCAATTCGAACCACTCTAAATCCGCCTTTTTCCTCTAGCATAATCTTAGATGTGCTGTCATTTCTCATCACTAAAATCATCTAATAAAAGTCAACCATAAATATCCTATGAAAGTAACAAGCAACGTAAGAGGAAAACCTATGCGAAAATAATCCCGCGCGGTGACATAGACATGATTTTGTTTGGCAATCTCTACTACAATCAAGTTAGCAATAGATCCAGCAATTGTGAGATTTCCGGCAAGAGTTGAAAATAAAGCTAAAGCCTTCCACCATACTTCTATCCCAGTATCTGGAATAAGAAAACGAATTAATAACACTGCGGGGACATTGCTTACCAGATTAGATAAGCCAACAGTTACTATAGCAAAAAGACCTAAGTCGTTGACTTTGGAAAAAGAGAATTGGTCAAAAATATAAGTTACTAATCCACTTTCTTCGACTCCAGCAACAATAATAAAAAGGCCAATAAAAATAACCAGCAGATTGAAATCCACACTGGCATACACTTTATTCGGTTCTACCCGTCGAGTCATTAAAGATACTGCCGCACCCAAGCTGGCTACTAATGCCAAATCATAACCAAATAAATACGTAATTAAGATAACTGCTAGTATCAATAAACTTTTGACAATCAAATACATATGGGTATTTACAGGAATTTGCTGCCCCTTTTCCCAACCGCCATGAAGCTCTTTACGATAATAGAATGCAATCACGATAAAAGTACAAAACAATCCTAAGATTGCTACAGGCGCTGCAGTCATAAAATAAGACAAAAATGACATCCCCGACAAACTCCCCACTAGTATGTTTTGTGGATTTCCTAGTAAAGTCGCAGCACTGCCTATATTGGAGGCCATAGCAACCCCCAAGAGATTTGGTACTGGATTGCAATCAATTTTCTGGCAAATAAGTAGTACAATAGGCGTAAACAGTAGGCAAACAATATCATTAATTGCAAAAGCAGAGAGAGCTCCGCTTACCAAAATAATAGCAAATAACAAACTTTTTTTACTAGATACCACCCGCAGCAAATTATTTCCCACAAACTCAAAAAATCCAGCTAATTTCAAATTTGCTACTAGAATCATCATTGAAAATAAAATGATGATTGTCTTATAATCTACTGCCGCAGTGGCTTTATCAGATGATAAAACCCCCGTTCCTATCATCGCCACCGCTCCAATAATAGCAGCTCCCGCACGATCTACTCTAAAAAAAGGGCTCTTCCCTAATGTAAAAACCACCAATACAACTCCTAGAATTAGCCCTGCCAATATCATATGTAAGGAATGTTCCATATCTACCTCTCTTTGTGTTATATAACTTTTATTTTTAAAATTTTGTCAAGCACCGCGGATCCTCGTGAGTAAATTTGTAACTCTCGCTGCAATGGGAGAAGATGAAACATGTTCTTTTACTTGCTTTTAAATTCGCTTGACTATCGCTTACCTTGTGATTCCATTTTTATCGCCCCTACAGGATTATTTTACACTAACTCTCCTATGTTTGGCAAAACGGATATCCATCAGTCGCTTCGAATAGTTTTGGGGTTCACTTTATTAAACAATCTTATCCAGCGAACATAAGCCTTATATGTAATTCATGTTCCTCAGACCAGAGTTTGGCTGAGAAAACATTCTTATAAAAAAAAGCCGCTAATTATTCCTCGAAAGGAGCTAATTAGCAGCTTTATAACTTTTCAAATTTTTTTAAGTTCAATCCTTAAGTTCAACCCGTTTAATTTCTCCAACAACAAACAAATAACAGAAGATAGCAATAAGGCAATGTACAGCAATATAAACTAGCGCACCATTGAATGATCCTGTCATTTTTATAATATAGCCAATTGCAATGGGGGTAATAATACTGGTGAGATTGCCAAAAATGTTTAGTACGGCGCCACTCACACCAACGATTGATTTTGGTGCAGTATCAGAATTAACAGTCCAGCCAAGTTGACCTAGACCTTTACCAAAAAAAGCTACAGACATAACAGCGATGACTATCCATTCAGTATCCACATAGTTACAGGCGATTATCGTCGTTCCCAGTAACATCCCTACTATAATCGGTACCTTCCTAGCAATCGTAAGGGAATAACCCTTTTTGAGTAAGAAGTCGGATAGCATTCCACCCAAAATTCCGCCCACAAAACCAAATATCGCGGGTACAGATGCAGCAAAGCCGGCTTTGAGAATCGTCATTCCACGAGCCTGTACTAGATAAACTGGAAACCAAGTAATAAAGAAATATATCGTAGCATTAATGCAGTATTGGGCAATATAGATGCCTAGCATCATACGATTTTTAAGCAGTTGTTTAACGTATTTCAAGTTAGGTCCGTCTTGCTTATCTCCATCCTTCTTCCCTTGATCCATATCGACCAAGCCGCCGCCTTCTCTAATATATTGAATCTCAGCTTCATTCGCCATCGGATGATCCTTAGGATTATGGATAAACTTATTCCATACCAATGTGAAGATCATTCCCAGCGCACCCATAACCACAAAGACATAGTGCCAACCATAAGTGAATACAAGCCATCCCATGATCGGTCCAAACACTACGGTAGCAGCCGCTTGACCTGAACTAAAAATAGCTGCTGCAGTGCCGCGCTCTGCGGCAGGGAACCAAGCCGCAACAATCCGGCTATTTGCTGGAAATGAAGGCGCTTCCGAACCACCAACCATGAATCGTAAAGCAAACAAAGTAGCAATTGCAGTAAATCCTGTTAAAAAACCAACGAAACCTTGAAATAATGTAAATAAAGACCAAAAGAAAATACTACCTGCATACACTTTCCTTGAACCAAATCGATCTAATAAATATCCTCCTGGTAACTGACAAAGAACATATGCCCAACCAAAAGCAGAAAAGATATAACCCATTGCTACAGAATCCATATGCAAATCTTTCGCAATTTCTGGGCCAGCCAATGCAATCGTAGCACGATCAGCGTAATTGATTATAGTAACAATGAATAAAATGGCTACGACTATCCACCGAACATTCGTCTTCTTTGCTGTGGAAGGAGTTATATTTTGTGTAACATGATGAGTCATATTCATAAATCCACCTAGTAGATTTGCTAACATACAAATCTACGCTACCCTTTCTTCATTATTTAAAAACGAATTTACAGGTTTTTTCAAAAAAACTCCTCTACGAATCAGGCTGACACCTAAAATTTAAGTACATGCATGCTTATTTTTAATAAAATTTCCTTTATGTTATTAGGTTGCTCACTAGCATTACAATTCGCACGATGAACGTCCCATGTTTCCTAATAAAGGAAGTTTGCAGGAACTTTTCCCGCAAACCCCTTCTCTATTGACGACTTTAACTATTTAATAAACTTAACTTGACTACAAATATCTTTAATAATTGGTACTTTCTTCTCGTTGAATATTGCCTTATTGGTTTCAAATAGATTATTTCCTTTAGTATCAATAGAAATGATCAGCGGACCAAATTCTTTTACCCTACATACCCAAAGCGCCTCAGGCATTCCAAGTTCCAACCATTCAACTCTCTCAATTTCCTCAACTTCGGTAGCAGCCAGCACCGCACAGCCACCAGGGAACACTGCGTGAACTGCTTTGTGAGTTTGGCACCCTTCCACTGTGTTCGGCCCCATGCCGCCTTTACCGACAATTAATTTTACCCCAGTCTCTGCAATAAATTCCTTTTCAAACTTTTCCATCCGCATGCTAGTAGTAGGGCCAATGGAAATCATTTTCCAACCATCACCGTCTTTGACAACAATCGGCCCTGCATGGAAAATTGCAAGTCCTGCTAAATCAACTGGCAGTTTTTGTCCTAGCTCGATAAGGCGTCGATGAGGCATATCACGGCAAGTAACTAAATATCCATTTAGGTATACAACGTCTCCCGCTGTCAACTCTTCCAGGTCTTCATTCTGAATTGGTGTTGTTAAAATTTTTTTCACAGTGTTACCCCCCTGTGTGAAGTAATTTCATAAGTCATATCTTCATTGATTTGAATATTGCCTTTTCTATGAGCCCAGCATCCTATCGATACAGCTACGCTGATGGTCGATGGATGGCGAGCAGCCGATTCAATATGAACCCCCATAACCGAATTTTTTCCAGATAATCCTTGTGGTCCAAGTCCTAAGTCATTGAGACCTTTCTCCAATAACCTCTCCATTTCTGCACCGCGTGAATTAGAATGGCGTACTCCTAATGGACGAAACAATGCCTTTTTCGAAAGCTCTGCTGCCACATCAATAGAACCGCCAATTCCTACGCCTACTAATAATGGTGGACATGCATTAATTCCATAGGAGGTCATTACGTCAAAAACAAACTCTACAACGCCCTCATAGCCTGCTGCAGGCATCAGTGTTTTCCCTTGTCCAGGCAAACTACAGCCACCACCAGCCATATATACTTCAATATTAATGCCCTTCTCTTTAGGAATAATATCCCAATTTATCCAAGGAATACGTTCTCCTGTATTGGTACCTGTATTTTTTTCTTCAAAAATTTGCACAGCATTATGACGTAGAGGCGCTTCTTTCGTGGCTTGTAGAGCCGCAGTGCGCAGAATATCTTGAACCTCAGCTAAGAGTGGAAATTCTGATCCTACCTTAACAAAGTACTGAACAACTCCCGTGTCCTGACAGCATGGACGATTCAATTTATTAGCTAATTCCTGATTTTCAGACATTGAGTCATATACGACTTTTGCTAGATAGCTCTCTTCCTGCCCACGTAGATCTTTTAGTTTCGCTGTAACATCGTCAGGCAGATGTTTACCCATATAGCCGGTAAATTTAGTCATAATATCTGTCATCGCCTGAATTTTTTGTTCTTTGTTCATGTAATAACCTCCTTAAATATCGTTTCTCACCACAGGCCCAGTAAACTCCACCACATTAACCCAATGCAACCAACACGAATACATTAGAAAACTAGATAAGTCATTCAGCCATTAAGTTAAATAAAAATTAATTTTTTCAATATATTCAGTCATTATTGCTTTTAAAAGTATTATATTATACAATGTTTGATAGGTCTAATATTAAAAGATCTATATATTCTATAGTTTTAAACCTATATAGTAATGGATAAAAGGAGTACAGTATGGAATATCGTCAAATGAGATATGTACTAAAAGTAGCGGAAGAACGGAGTTTCTCTCAAGCTGCTAAAAAGTTATATATTGCCCAACCCTCCTTAAGCCAATGTATTCAACGGCTAGAAAAGCAATTAGGTGTCTTATTGTTTGATAGAGCGGTTACTCCCTTGCGACTTACTTTTGCTGGTGAACGATATATTGATACTGCTAAACAAATTTTAGCTTTAAATGATCAACTCATTCAACAAATGGATGATATTGCTGATTTGAAAACAGGTCGTATTACCATAGGAACCTCCCCTTTTAGGAGTACTTATCTCTTGCCACGAGTGCTACCTATTTTTCAAAAGCAATTTCCAGGTATTGAAATTGTTTTAGCAGAGGGTACTACTGCAGAGCTAGAGGAATTTGCCTTGAATGGCACTACTGACTTTTCAATCGTACTTCTGCCACTAGCAGAAGATCTTTTTACATATGAACCGATTTTGACAGAAGAACTTTTAATTGCGTTATCACCACAACATCCTTTAAGCAAACAAAATAGGGGAAGTAATTCTAATCAGCCTCCCTGGCCAACAATAAAAGTTTCTCAACTTAAGGAAGTACCATTTATTCTGATGAAACATGGACAAAGGCTACATCATACTTTACTGGATCTTTGCGCACAAGCTGGATTTAAACCCAAAATCATTCTTGAAAGTCAAAGCATGGAAGCAGCGCAAGCTTTAGTTGTCGCTGGACTCGGGGCGACTCTACTCCCCGATACATTAGTTAGACTTAGGCATATGTCCGAACATCCTTGTTATTTTTCAATAGAAGAACCAATACATCCGAGAACAGTTGTCATAGCCTATCGAAAAGAAAAATATTTATCTAAAGCAGCCCGTCTATTTATATCTTTGATGAAGGAAATACATCAATAAAAATAGGCTAGGCCACTAGAAAGCAAAAATCTGGATGACCTTAAAAAGATCACCCAGACTTATATTGAAATTCTATTTTATACTTTTTTCTAATTTAACTGTGATGTATATTCAAATGCTGTTACCCCATAGATTCTTTTAAAATGCTTATTTAAATGAGATAAATCAACAAAACCACATTCTACTATAGCCGAGTAAATATCTTCGTTCTTTTCTAGTAATTGCTTTACACGATTGACCTTGCAATATATAAAATATTGATATGGTGTAATTCCAGTAGTAGCATTAAATGATCTAATAAACTGGAACTTTGACATGGCAATTTCTTTGCAAATTTCATCAAGACTCAGTACACTTTCTAATTTAGAATAAATCATTTCCTTTGCTTTTTTAATTAGTTTATTATCTTTTTTATACTCTGTACAAATATTCGTTGGATTAAAGTTATCTACGAGGGATAGCAACAACTCACTACACAAAGCTTCATCTTTTTCACTTAGAATTGCACTTGAAAGATTTAAAATACTTTTTCTAAGAGCTTGATTATAGACAATTGGGGATGCAAAACGAACTATATCTCTTTTTTTAATTATTTCTAAAAATAGTATTGGATCAATATATAACATAACATAATCAAGACCCGTACTATCATGCGCCCTACCGTCATGTATCTGTTCAGGATAAAAAAGCATAACTCCACTCTCATATGATGAATGAAAACAGCCATCTAAATTATACTGCTGAATACCGCGCAGAGTTACACCTAATGCGTATTCTTCATGACAATGCTTTTTATATGTGAAATCAGTAAAGCTAGCTGATAGCACA
The DNA here is from genome assembly GCF_042610375.1 of Pelosinus sp. sgz500959. NCBI lineage: Bacteria > Bacillati > Bacillota > Negativicutes > Selenomonadales > Sporomusaceae > Pelosinus > Pelosinus sp. sgz500959. The sequence continues at coordinate 34,698 of NZ_JBGJZL010000005.1, read as the reverse complement.
GTAACATTTGATGATTTTTTATATATAAACTTTTCCATATCCATCATCTCCTAATTATCTCAACGAGTCCCGAACCTATTATGGCAGAATAGATTAAAAAAATGGACATACTTACATTAACTGGTTTTTGATACTTTAACAGGATTTCCTTGAAAATTGCCCCAAAAAGTACCCAAGTAACAAATGCCAAAAAGCCAACAGCAGTAATGATCGTAACAAATATTGCCAACATATGAGATTCCGTGTAGTATGGCATAACAAAACTTGGGATTACCGTCATTGTAAACAATACCACCTTAGGATTTACAAACTGCATAATAAAACCTGACCTAAAGGTAGCAACTTCTCCTACAGTTGATTCTGCTGTATCCATATTATATATCTGATAAGCCAAATATAAAATATAAAGGCTCCCGATTATCTGCATTATCATCAAAATTTTAGGTATTACGACCACAAGTACGGTATTTAATATCGTTGAGATGGTAAGTAAAGCACCAAAGGCAATCGTAGCTCCATACGTGTATTCCATAGCTTGTTTTATTCCAAACCCCTGCACCGTAGACAATATAACAATATTTGTAGGTCCTGGTGTAAATGTTATAATGACGCAGTATAGTAAAAAAGATGTAATGTCCATGATATAAGCTCCTCCAATGTTATTATCATGAATGATACATCAAAAAAATAAGTAGGCATAGTATATTATTGCAAGGCTAAAAAGCAAAAATTTTGTGCGTAGATAGTTTTAAGGCTCAACATGCAGTATTCCCTGCTTGTTGAGCCTTTTGCCTTACAAAACTTCAGATTGCCCCCTAAACGAACCGTCACCTCTTCGACTCTGCTTTCTCGATCTCCATAAAAAGTTCACTTACCAAGTCTTTACCAATCTCATTTTTATACTTTCCAATTACCGGTTTAACTATTTCTTGTATTCTAACCATTTCCACAGGGCTAATCCGTCCTATGGACATTCCTTTCTTCTCCAATGCTAATAAATTCTCATTCTTCTTTTTTCGATTAACTTCAGTAGTATATAGGGCACCTTCTTTCGCGGCTTGCTGAATAATCAATTTATCTTCATCCGGTACTATATCCCACAATTTTTTCGAGTACATCAGTATAAAAGGTGAATATACATGATTGGTTAGCGTTAAAAACTTCTGTACTTCATAAAATTTATCATCATGGATGGTAGCGAGAGGGTTTTCTTGACCATCTACCTCTTTCACACGCATCGCATTATATAATTTCGCAAAGGGTAACGGTACTGGTTCTGCACCCAATGCTTTCCAAGTATCTATATGTAACGCATTCTGCATTGTTCTAATTTTCAAGCCTTTAAAGTCTTCCAATTTTTCAATCGCATGTCGTGAATTCGTCATATCCCGAAATCCGCTCTCAGCAAATGTCATTCCGTAAAATCCGTATTGCTCAAGCATATCCAGTAGTTTTCTGGCAAAAGGTCCGTGCATTATATCATCTGCAATATTCTCATTTTTAAATAAAAATGGAAAATCAAAGATCATAAATCGTTTATCAAAACTAGCTAGTGTCGGCAAAGCCGGAAATGTCATTTCAAGAGTTCCTTCACGCAGCTTTTCAATCATGTCAAGACCAGTTCCAAGTTGCGCGCTATGGAAAATTTTCAGATTGTAACGTCCTTGCGTACGTTCATATAACACTTCCCCAAATTTTTTCATCCCTGCATAACATACCGATTTATCTGTCATTTCAAACCCAACACGTAAGGTCTTGGTATTAGAAAAATTAAAACGAAAAACCGCTTGTTCCAGATTTCCAGCCAAACGAGATAATTTTTGCGTACCGCTAGCGATTTCCGCAACTGATAAGGTAATATGATCACTACTGGCTGCAGCATTTTGAGTTGCTGCGGCAGATTGTTCAGCGATTGCAGCAACTCCATGCACCGTAGACAGCAAGTCATCAGCCGCCTTTGTCTGACTATCGGCAAGCAATGCAACCTCTTGTAGCCTAATACTCGATTTATCAATATTTGATGTAATATCTTCAAAACTAACATTTGCCTCGGTAATTGTATTTACACCTATACTCATACTATCTTTACTTATTTCAAATGCCTCTACTACATGCCCAATATCTGAAAGCATACTTTCAACTATATCATTTATCTGAGCTGCCGCTTGGCGAGATTGATTGGCAAGATTACGAACCTCTTCAGCAACTACTGCAAACCCTCTACCATGTTCTCCCGCTCTTGCGGCCTCAATTGCTGCATTCAATGCAAGCAAATTAGTTTGCCCCGTAATATTATTTATGAGATTGATAATTTCCCTTACTCTTTGTGATTTTTCCTTAAGGTCTTCACCCAAGCGCACATTATCTTGAGCAGTGACTGCAATTTCGCTGATAACATTTCTGGACTGCCCTACTGCGGAGCGCCCCTGCTGTGCTACCTTCATAATCTGTTGCATGTTTTGTAGTAGTACTTTTAGCTCTTCCGACGTCTTCTTCGCTAATTCAGAAACGTGGTCCGTTTTAGTCGCAGCATCTTGTGCCATAGTACCAGTTTCCTGAGCACCCGAAGCAATTTCGGCTACTGCCATTGAAATCAATCTTATCTCTCGACTAGTTTCGTCAGAAACCGATGCAATTTCTACGCTCTTCGCCGATACTTCTGCAGCTTCATCAGTAACTAATCCCAAGAGCGTACGTAAGTTTTCAAGAGTAGAGTTCACCGATTTTGCGATCTTTCCCAATTCATTATTTTCCGCACATTCCACCGAAACCGTCAAATCGCCTTCCCCCATGCGAAAAATTTGTTTTGAAATGCCTTCTAGCGGTCGAATCATACGATTCAATAGTATTCGGTTAACCACACACGTTATAAGAATAATAGCTATTATGAATAAGTTATACATGTCAAACCCAGATAAAATTTCACGAATTAATAAAATAATTATTAATATTGGTGACACCAAAGAAAATATTTTTATATATTTTTCTTCCAAAATAACACCTCTTCAAAATTTTATATTCCCCGCTAAAGACTTTCATATTGGATTTAATGCACACAAATGGTATCAATTGAAACCAAGCACTCTTAGATGCTAACTAAATACCATAAACACTAGAATTTTTTTCTATTAGTTATTCTCCCCCCATCATCAACAGGAATTCTGACGAATCACCTATTATAAGTTCTGTCATCTTAAAAAGAAACTTATTTTCATCAATTTATTTATTTTCATATTTTTTCACAACAACAATAACCCTACTTCTATTGTATAAATTAATATTCCTACACTTTTAATTCAATTTATTTTCATTTTTAATTTATTTTTGCAATTCATTTTCATTATACAATATATCGAATATTAAATCAATTTTATTCTTTACTATATAAAACATCCCAGGAATGTAAAAAAAGAGCAATAGGAACTCCTCCGATTGCTCTCATTATCAAATTCACAGAAATAAATTCCCTGCCGACTTCATTGTGACAAATAAAGAAAGTCCAGTTTGCTCATTGTGATTTCTTCATTTCTTGAATTTATGTAAAATGTTGGGTAAAACAGCAATAATACCAAAAAGAATAACCTTGCTGAGGTACATACCTTAGCAAGGTTATTTTTTGTAATAACTAGAGTTTTGAGATAACACTTAATATGTTAAATCACTACAATGCCCATAATTACAGCTATGAATAAGGAGACTATACCTAAAAACCAAAGCCAAGGGGCAGCGACTTTAAAGAGTTCTTTAATCTCAATACCAGCTAGACCAATGGCCAAATAAGTAGTGGCTGCGTGTGGAGTTACAAGAACGCCATAGTTTTTCCCAATTAAAAGCGCTTTAGACAAATTGACAGGATCTATGCCGTATTCTTTACCGACACCGATAGCCAAAGGCAAAAGCCCAAAGAAGTAGGAGTCTGTACCAAGAAGCATGCCAATAGGTACGGCAAACACTCCCAAAATCATATGAATATAAGGCCCTAAAGCAGCAGGAATGATAGAAATCATAACTTTAGCCATGGCATCAATCATTTTAGTTCCTGACAGTACGCCCAAAAAGATACCCGATGATAGCAAAATGGCTGCCATAGAAATAGAATCTCCAGCATGAGCCTTAATTCTAGCACCTTGCTCTTTGACATTTGGATAATTGATAACAAGGGCAAAAGCCAATCCGATCATAAAGCAGAAATATGCTTGCCACTTAGTTAAAACTAATAACGCAATCGTGCCTATAGCAATGAGGGCATTGACCCAAATAAGTTTTGGACGTTTAAGGGCTTCTTTCTTAGCATCGAATTTAGCTTCTTCCTCAGTAATATCAGTGTTGATATTTTGCCCAGCTCCGCGTCTTTTTTCGAGAATACCTAAAATGGCGGCAAAAATGGTATTTACAATTATACCTGCCACTTGAAGAGGGATTAAAGTATGCCATAAAACATTAGGATCTGAGTGAGTTACAGCGGCAACCCTAGCAGTTGGTCCGCCCCATGGTACTAAGTTCATAATACTCATGGCCATACCGCAAATCAAAAGTAATATGACTGGCCGTATATTTAGTTTCTTATAAACATTTATCATGGCTGGTACAGTGATTAGAAGGGTTACTGCCAGCGATCCATCAAGGTGGGCAATTGTAGCTATAAAGGACGTGGCTACAGTTACAGCAACAACGTTATTGCCTGCTTTTTTGACTAAAAAATTAACAAATGGGTCAAACAAACCTGCATCCATCAAAACACCGAAAAAGGTAATTGAAAATATAAATAAAATGGCAACACTCGAGGTAGTCATTATACCTTTTTGGGCATACTCAGCAATATTGTTAATTCCAAAACCGGCTATCAAGGCAGCTACCAACGGAGTGGCAACAAAAATAGGGGTTGGAGTCACTTTTGACTGTAACAACATATAAACGATTACACCAATCATTCCAAAGCCTATCGCTGCTAAAACATTAGGGTCTATCATATTTGTTCCTCCTTTAATATATAGTTTGCCGAAAGTTGATGGCAGAAAAGACGTAGGGTACCTCCTTTTCTTTAATATCAATTAGTTTATTAAGATTAGAATAATTGAATATTACTAAATATACAATTGTTTTGTTCATTTAGTTTATTTTGTTTATTTTGTTTGTTTTGATTATTCAATTTATTCGTTCATGCTTTTAGGCGATAATGGTTAGTTGGCCTACCTACTAGGAGATTTTCAAGTAGTCTTTCTATTTAAATATTTCTCTATAAAATTCAGGTTTACGCTCTCCATTCTCAAAAGCCTTAAATACATTATGTGAAAAATAAGTTGCTCAGGGGACAAGTTTACTGTCCCCTATGTTTTCACATTTATCAAAATTATCCATATCCCGTTTTTTAAACATACTATCATTTTTTTATTTAAGGAATGATAGTTCATCCATAGTTTTTTGGCTTCAGTAGTTGGTCCACCAGCTGGTGATGATGTCATTATTTGCTGATTTATATAACTCTCCTCTATACTCATCCCCCATGGCCAATTTCATCTAAAGCTATCTAACAAGACAGGTTCTTTCAAACTCGGATAGCTTATAACTTTATAGATTTTTCACTTTAATGTATCGTGCTGGCGTTATTTAAACACCTTCTACTAAACGATTTTCGTCCTCGGCCTCTTCTGCTTTCGATTTAACAATCTTATAAATCACACCAAGCATTATAAACCACACTGGGGTTATAAACAGTGCTACACGAGTTTCCTCATTAAGTGCCAAGGTAACTAGAACAAAAGCAAAAAATGCTAAAATTACATAGTTAATGATCGGATATAGCGGCATTTTGAATTTGCTTTTAGCAGCAAGTGCAGGATTGGTTTTCCGATATTTCAGATGACAAATCGTGATAATTGCCCAAATAAAAATAAAACAAAATGTTGATATACTGGTAATTAATACAAAGATTCCTTCTGGCATAATATATTGCAGGATAACCGCAATCAAGACGACAAATGTAGAGACGATTGTTGCATTCGCAGGTACTTGGTTAGAAGTCAATTTTTTCATTGATTCAGGTGCATTATTTTCTTTTGCCAGAGAGTAAACCATGCGACTTGTACTAAAAATACCACTGTTACAAGCAGATGCAGCCGATGTTAGGACAACAAAGTTTACAATTGTTGCTGCAGCTGCGATTCCCACTGCAGAAAAAACTTGAACAAAAGGGCTTCGTTCTGGACTAATGGAAGTCCAAGGGTATATGCTCATAATGACAAGAAGCGCTCCAATATAGAACAGAATCACTCGGATTGGAATATTATTGATGGCTTTAGGTATAACATTTTCTGGATCTTCTGTTTCACCAGCGGTTAAGCCAACTAATTCGATTCCCGTAAAAGCAAATACAACCATTTGAAAAGAAAGGATAAAACCGCTTAAACCATTAGGCATCCAACCACCATAACTCCAAAGGTTACTAAAGCTAGATACACCAGCATCGGTAGAAAAACCTTTAATAATCATAAATGTACCAATTACAATCAACGCCATAATGGCAACTACTTTGATTAAAGCAAACCAAAATTCCATTTCACCAAATAACTTCACAGCAGTAAGATTCATAATCAGCAAAATCATAAGAATGATAAGACTGGGAACCCATTGTGCAATACTCGGAAACCAGTACTGTATATAAAGACCAGCAGCCGTTACATCAGCCATAGCCAGTGAAATCCAGCAAAACCAGTAGGTCCATCCCGTAATAAATGCCGCTCGATCTCCCATATACTCACGTACAAAATCGACAAAAGAATTATACTTTAAATTAGAAAGCAATAATTCTCCAAGGGCACGCATTACAAAAAAGCAAATTAGACCTGTAATCATATAGGCAAATAAAATAGACGGACCTGCCAAATGAATGGATCTACCTGACCCTAGAAATAATCCTGTACCAATTGCACCACCAATTGCCAATAATTGAACATGACGATTTTTCAATCCTCTTGATAAATTTTGATTTTCTACCATATGTACTCCACCTTTTTAACTATTACTTTTTTTAATTGTTAGTACTGTAAATCCAATTTTAGAGACTTACGATTTGTTCATTTCTCCCAACGTATTTAACACCGACCTCAAAAAACACAGAAAGAGACCAGATTATAAAATCTGACCTCAACAAATACACTAATAAACCAAATGATTACATTTAGCTAAAAAAATACATAAAGAGACCAAATCATAAAATTTGGCCTCAAAATAAAACAGCTAATTTGCTCTGTCCTTTTACCTGAGAGATTCACTGATTTAAAATACATCAGCTTGCTCCTTCGGTGCTCTATTGAGGCTCTCCAGAGTTTCGTCCAATAACGGTCCTTTTACCTGAAAGCATTACATCTTCGGTGGATTAAAAATCTCTCTCCCGTCATCTTCATACGAAGTTCAGTATTAAATTTTCAGTACAGTTATACACTTTATCACCTATTTATACAAACGTCAACTTAAAATGTACATTTATGACACTAAGGGACGCTCCTTTTTTGACAACTTTATTGTGACAAAAAAAAGAACGTCCCTTAGTGTCCCGCAAAAAAAGAACGTCCCTTAGTGTCCCGCTGGCCACTTAAACGAGTCAGAGAACTGTCACTTGACTCATTACATTACCTGCCGGACTTTGAATAACCAGTCCATGTTCGCGTAACTGTTCCGCTCTCTTTTTCCGTACTAAAAAAGTTATATCAATAACTACTGGCCTCCTTCCGTCTTTCAAATCTGGCTCTTCTCCAAGCGACAGTTTATATGATCTAATATAACTATCACGTGCACGGGATAATAAATGTTGGAGGTTCTAAGTTATGACTAATAATGGATTACCCTTGAAAGTAGGCATATTTTTATTTGATGGTGCTGAGACAACGGATTTTATTGGACCCTATGATGTATTTTCCGCTGTAGATTTCATCTCATCCCAAGAGCAGACAACTCTATATCAGACATCGCGTACTCTGTATGAGATTTTCACTGTCAGCGAAACTAAAAAGGATCTGCACGTTATGGTAGGCGGATTAGTTGTTAAGGCAGAATATGATTTTAACGATTGCCCCGAAATTGATATCTTAGTTGTACCTGGTGGACTAATAACGGAGGAACTTTTAGCCAATACCAAGGTAATTAACTGGTTGCAAGATCAGAGTAAAAATACGATTATCACCTTATCCGTATGTAGCGGAGCCTTATTACTTGCCAAAGCAGGGCTCCTTAGCAAGTTGCCCGTAACAACACATCATCTATGCTTTGGTGACTTATTGGCTATAGATCCTACAATCATCTTGAAGAAAGATGAGAGATTTGTTGATAACGGCCAGATTATCACGGCAGCTGGAGTTACAGCTGGATACGACGCAGCAATGTATATCGTCGCTAAGACAGTCGGAGGTGATGCTTTCTTTAAAGCAGGCGAAATACTAGAATACGGAGATGCTTGGAAGAGCGTACAAAGACGCCTAGCTGGGCTACCTGTCCATCGCACAATTACCGATAAATGTATCAAATGCGGTAAATGCGCGAAAATTTGTCCACACGGTGCCGTTGTTCAGGGCGAAACTCAGTTTAGGATTGAACCAGAGTACTGTGTTGGTATAGGTCCATGCAACAAGGTATGTCCGGTAGCAGCTATTGAATCATCATTTTAGCTGGCAATTCAGTAAAATGATAATTGTTACTTATCCAGAACTTATATAAATATGCTATAACGCCAGGGAAAACAGTAAAAAGCTCTTCTCCCTGGCGTTACTATATAATGTAGAAACCACTATGAAGGTTCGTATTTATTTTGTAATGATATGCCAACTCTCTGATAAATAAAAAATTTACCTTATCTGCATAACCAAGCTTGAACTCTAAATCAACTCACTTAACCAAATCTGACGCAATAATCGGACAGCCGGATTGATATCCTCGTTCTTAATGGCTCCGAAACCCAAAAGAACAAGGGCTGTTTTACCGGGCGAGGATTCCACCCATATATTTTCACTACGAATATATACACCGGCTTGAACCGCCTTCTCTACCAAGTTTTCTGAGGACATTGACTGATTAAAATGCAATAGAATATGAAGACCGGCATTTCCCCCGGATACTGTCACAGCATCGCCGAAATGCTCTTGTAATGCTCGCAACAAAATATCTCTTTTTTTCTTAAACTGACGAAGCATTTTCCGCAAGTGACTTTCAAAAAGATTTTCCTTTAAAAACAGTTCTAGTGGTTTTTGAATAAGCAAAGGCACTGAACAAGCATAATTTTCATTTTTTTGTTGCAAGCGCAGCGCTAAACTTTTGGGTAATACCACATAAGCAATCCGCAAGGAAGGAGAGAGAATCTTGGAGAAGCTACCGATATAGATTACTTTATCTGGTGCCAATCCTTGTAAAGCCGGTGCTGGTTTTACATCATAACGTAGGTGGCAGTTATAGTCATCTTCAATAATCAAAGAATCCCGTTCATAGGCCCAATCAATAAGCTGCAGTCGCCGAGTTATGGACATAATTTGCCCTGTAGGGAATTGATGTGAAGGTGTTACATATACGGCCTGGGCATTGGTGGTTCGTAATGCTTTAACGTTAAGGCCATGGTGATTAACCGGCACGAGTGGCACCTGAAAGCCATAATTGGTAAAAGCTAAGTGGGCAGCAGCGAAACCAGGATCTTCCATGGCAATGAAGTCTGCTACCTTGCGGAGAAGCTGACAGACAACCGTAAGTCCATGGATCGTTCCAGAAGTAATCAATATTTGGTCGGCTGTACATCGGACATCCCGATATTCATATAAATACTTTACCAGTTCCTGACGTAGTCCAGGTTCTCCCATAAAGTCACTGTAGTTCAAAAATTGTTCGTTGTTTTGTTGCAAACAGAGGTTAGTTAATCGTTGCCATTGGGCAAAGGGAAAGGTCTGCTGGCTCAGATTGCCATACCGGAAATCATATAACATTCTGTCCGGCTGCAATTGATCAACAGGCGTGTCCGAAACAACTTCTGTATACGCAGAAAATTTAGTGTTATGAATTGTTTCTACGTAATAACCGCTACGGCTTTTGCCAACAATATAACCCTCAGATAAGAGTTGCTGATAGGCGGTGTCCACAGTATTCCTACTAATATGAAGTTCCGTCGCGAGGCGGCGGTTGGAAGGTAGTTTGGACTGCGCGCTGAGTTCACCACTTAGGATTTTGGCGCGAATTTGCTGGTAAAGCTGCTGATAGAGTGGTTTTTTACTGTCTGCAACTAATAAGTACATGTTACTCCTCCTTTAAAAACTACCGCCTATAAGTAGTTGACGATTATTGCTCACCGCGATTTCCCAAATTAGCTAAATCATCTTCATTTTTATTCCATACATACATAAAAACACCTGCCAAATTAACAGAAACTTGACTGGAGTTCTACTCTTTTCATCATTACAAATGATCCGGTTCTCCCCAACTAATCATAAACGCTAAAAAAGCCATTTGTCCATTACTAGACAAATAGCTTTTTACTGTTTCTGTAAAAAAATTCGGATTTGATTGGTGGAGGAAAGCCGTGACCTTGCAAATCCACCCTTTTTCATTTAGTTTTTTAGCTGCATAACTTGTTCTAATGATAACGCCGTAATATCTGCAATATCTTCGAGCGAAGAACCTTTACTTAACATACGCAATGCAATTTCTCGTTTACCTTGCTGAATCCCTTCTTCTTTAGCATAATGTAATGCAGATATCTGATCACGTAATGCCTTTTCACGCATCTCATACAGATAACGTTCCTTGTCACGCTTTAGGAAAATTTCTTCCGCTGTTAATGCTTTTTGAATAGCAGGCTCACTCATGACAATCTCCTCCATTTCTTGCTGATCGGCACTACCACCTAAGTAAGTTAACCATTTTTCAAGTCGTGTTTGCGGCTTGATGTGTAGCGATTTCCATTTCGGTAATTCCAAAAAATGAACCTCAATGTCACGATTTAAACGATACCCTGTCTTTATATCATATAACGCAAAAGTACTATGATGATTTTGGCTATCTGGTAAAAATGAAAATGCCAGTACATTAATAGTTACCGTACGGCAAAGTTCTTTATAGGTCTGACCGCTTTGCAGTTGACCTTGGTATAGTTTAGCCCAGTAATACAAGGTACGTTTGTCAATATCACGCTCATTAACGACTTGCACTTCAATATTTAGCAAGCTTCCATCATTTGCTTTACCCAAGATATCAAGACGAGATAATTTATCTTGCAAGTGCGTTGGGTCAAGTTCTCGCTCTGCCAATGTAATATCAACCAGTTCTTCACCATCGCTACTAGCCAATACAGAATTTAAAAAGCTTAGCAAAATATCTTTGTTTTCTTCCCTACCAAAAATCCATTTAAATAAATAATCATTCAAGCGATTCAGATCATAATTCATCTTTTCACGCCCTATAATTGAGTCCTTTTACTTTTATTATACAGGAAAATCCCATATCTATACTAGTAATATTTCCATTAAACAACGCTTAACACGATTAGAACATTCATCGACTAAAAATACAAAGAGACAGGTAGGCTTTATTTGAAACACCATCCCTGTCCCCCTGTTTCTCTCCCCCTGTTTCTAGAGGCAATCCACTAGAACATAATCTACTTAATTGCCTCTATTTTGTTCAAATCAGTATTTTTGAGATATTAAGACTGAAATATCAAGGGTTTTCGCACAGTCTGCCGTCCAATGTCATAAAGCTATAATGTAATTAAAAGGAAATAAGAAAATTTAAAATCCAAGAAAAAGTTTAGAATAAACAGCGAAAAAACTTGACTTTTTGAGAACACCCCAATAATCGAGATGAATACCTTTTTAATGGTATATCTTCTCATTGTTGGGTGATAACGATGTTAAAAAACTTCATGACTTCTCTTGAAAATGCCAGAACACAAATTAATGATTCTTTTTTTATGTTTGCCAACCGTACAAAGAGTACATATTTTACAAAAAACACCGCTAAAATGAGTTTCAAGGATGCAATATATTTTATTTTAAAAGGATTAAGAAAAACCCTACAAATTGAGGTAGATGATTGGTTTGAATTTTTAGGTGGAGAAAATACGATGACAAAACAAGCATTTTCACAGCTTAGACAAAAAATTAAACCTGATGCCTTTATGCAGCTTAATGATAACTATATACGTTGGTTTTACAGTGATGACAATTTTAAAAAATATAAAGGCTATAGATTACTTTCAATAGATGGCAGCATTACTGAAATTCCGAATACTGTTAATAACAGAGACCATTTTGGGTATTATCATAACCAAAGTGACAGGCAGCAGGCACGGGCAATGGTATGTGTGATATGTGACATAGAAAATGATTATATACTTGAATCAGATATCCGCACTTGGAAATCCGCTGAAAGAGATGCAGCAAAAGATCTTATTGGAAAGCTTGAGCTTAAAGGATTTAAAAATGACTTATTTTTGTTTGATAGGGGTTATCCATCAAAGGATATGTTTGATTTTTTTGAAAGCAAGCATATCAAATATTTAATGAGAGTAAAGGTTAATAAATTCCATCCTGAATTTGATAAAGCAAATGATCCGGATCAGATTATCACGCTAATTCATAAAAACAAGACACTAACATTGCGGATTATTAACGTTATTTTATCAACCGGTCAAGTAGAAAAGTTAGTTACCAATATTATGGATATTGATTTTACGACTGAAGATTTCAAAGCGTTATATTTCAAATGTTGGGGAATAGAAGTTAAGTACAGTCAGTTAAAAAGCAGATACGAGCTTGAAAATTTTTCGGGAGTTAATCCAATAGCTATCATGCAGGATTTTTACGCAACGATATATTTATCAAACCTTATGACAATGGCTAAAGAGGAAGCTAATGAGAATGCCGAATCAAATAAAGAAAGCTTAAAATATGAATATTTTAATACCAAAAATGACCCGAGCATTAATAGAATGCTTCTATGAAGATGCCCCTGAAAAACGTACAATTTTATTTGATAGAGCAATGCGAAGCATTATAAAAAATCTTGTCCCAATACGTCCTTGCAGAAGTTTTCCTCGAAGAGAGCCTTCGAGAAAAAACAAATTTCCAGTTAATAAAAAACGTTCTATGTAAAAATGTGTAAGTTAAGCTTTATGACATTGGTCTGACGTCCCTAAGTGTCACCAAAAATTGCTTGTATTTTCAGTAAAATTTATATACATAAATTGTCATATTATGATAATATAATTAATATACATATTATACATCTAAGGAGAATAAGATATATGGGCCAAATGGAAGTCAATCAAATTAAGGATCGTATATTATCTGAATTTCGACACCTTATTGATATTAGCGATGTACAAAATCATGACCAATCACAATTAGAAAATTACTTGTTAACCAGATCACTTACTTCCTACGCTATTTATCTTTCTGCACCAAGTGATACCAAGGAGAATATAGTAAAATTTATTACTGACGGTTCTGGTGATAATGGATTAGATGCTGTCTATTATGACAATGAAAATAAACAACTATTACTCGTGCAATCAAAATGGAATCATAAAGGAGACTCCGAACCAGATTTAGGAGAAATAAAAAAATTTACAGGCGGAGTTAGAGATTTAATAGAGTTGAAATTTAATAAATTTAATAAAAAAATTAATGATCGTTCCGAGGAAATTAAAAGAATACTTCGGAAGGAAAAATTTAAATTAAAACTTATTCTTGTATATACAGCAATTAACTTAGCCAAACCAGCACAGCAAGAGCTCTCTGAGCTTCTAGAGGAATTAAATGATGCAAATGATTTTGCTGAATTAGAAATTCTTAACCAATCAAAGCTCCACCACTCCTTATATCATGCCCCGTCAGCAGACATTAATTTAGAGGTTCCTTTAATTCAATGGGGAAAATATGAAGAAGGTAAAAGAGCTTTTTATGGTCAAATACCCGCTACTCAAGTAGCAGCATGGTGGAATGATCATGGCAATAATCTTTTTTCTAAAAATTTGAGAAAACTTCTAGGCGATACAGACATAAATGAAGAAATCAAGGCCACTATCGAAGCTGCTCCCGCTGATTTTTGGTATTTCAATAACGGTATTACCATGATTTGTCATGAAGTTGAAAAACGTGCGGTTCATGGAAACAAGAGAGAATATGGTATCTTCGACTGCAAGCGAATTAGCATCGTAAACGGAGCCCAAACTGTAGGAACTATCGGGAAAGCGCTTAAAAATAATACTGCTCTTGCTGAAAACTTAGAAAATGCCTATATCAGCTTTAGAATTATTGAATTAAAAGATATTGATGAGGATAATAATATTTTTATTGATGAAAAATTTGCTGAAACAATTACCAAATGCAACAATAGACAAAATAAAATTGAGGCACGAGACTTTATTGGTTTAGACTCCATCCAGAAGCGAATAGAGCGTGATTTGTCAATACAAGGAATCACCTATCATGTAATGCGTTCTGCCGAAGTCTTAATAGATGATTTGAACTTTGATCTAAAAGAAAGTACTATTGCGCTGTCATGTGCCAAAGACATAGATGCTGCAATTACAGTATATCGCGAACCTAGTAAAGTGTGGAGCGATATAAGCCATGCCCGATACAAAAAATTATTCAACCCTGGTGTTACGAGTTTCTTCGTATACAACTGCGTAAGAATTTATCGTAATATAACAGAAGCTATCAGCCTCCTTAAAGATAAAAAAAATACGGACTACGCAGCAATTCTTTCATATGGAAATGAACTTATTTCTTGTATTGTCTATCAGACCATTGGTTCAATTAAAATTGAGAAAAACGCAATTAATCCTACTTCTTTTTTCCACGGCTACAACCTTGATGACTTGGTGAATAACATTGCCGACATCATATATACTGAAACACAAAAATCAACCAAAGCTATCCCTAATATATTCAAAAGTTTTACCGATTGTAGAATTCTTTACGAAACAGTACTAACAACAATAAGTGGCAGTACTGTAATAGCACCGATTAGTATTGATAGTCTTATTGAAGAAAAATTTTCTAATGATGTTTTAACAAAAACAAAAATTAAAAATTTCGACGAGAAAATAAGCGGCGATTCTATCGCTGAAGGCTTTTTCAGACATTGGATGGAACAATATGACTCTAAGCAACATGAATGTGGTCTAGTATCTAATATTCACCAATATCTTAAAGAAGGTTCCGAAAATAAAAGCTCTCGATTTATGTTTAGATTACAGTACTATACTACTTTAATTATACGGTTTAACCATAATTCCTATGGTACAACATATCGGAGTTTATTATATGACTATCCTGAATTTGATGCATGGCTCTCTTCAAACGGATATACTGATGGCAAAATTATTATCGATGATGATAAATCTTTAAATGCAGCAAAAGAACTATTAAATTTAGGAAATACTTTATTACTGACTCAAAAAAATGTTAAAATCCGTAGTTAATATTAAGAAGAAGCTTGAATTAAATATTCAAGCTTCTTCTTAATATTAACTACCTCAGATCTTCCAATAACCAAAATTTATTCTGCTTTCTCCTTAATCTCTGTTCCTCTGTAAATAGAACATTTGTTTCATTCTCAATTTTTTCAATCATACTAGAATCATCCTTATTCTGAAGCCTATTGATAATCGGTTCAATACTCCCAATTTCACAACCAATCCAACGTCGCTGAAGACATTCAGCAACAGCATATGTGGTTCCACTCCCTCCAAACGGATCGAATAATATATCGCCTTTATTAGTTGCCAAAGAAATAATCCGATGTAACAGTTTTACCGAAAGTTCATTTAATTCACGGTTTTTAAATTTTTTATGCCTAACTGGATGAATATCAGTCCATACATCAGCAATCGAAAGGCCATTTTCATGAAGATTCTTCTTTTTCCCACCATAGTCAAAGATTTCACCACCACAATGTCTACACGTTGCCATTGGTATTCTTTGTTTATTAAAGGTTTTAGGTCTTTCCCCCTTTGTATAATATAACAATCCATAATGTGATGGATTAAGCTTACCACCAACTGGAACGAGTCCTTTCATATAAATCGCAATCCAATGTCTAAAATTCAAGTACCTATTAAGTACATTTGCAATATGATTTTGCCAGTAAGGAATATTGTAAACAAAAAGAGAACCGCCTGGAGCTAAAATTCTAACACATTCTAGCAACCACGCTTCAGTCCATTCAAGATATCGCTCCTCCGACAATTCATCATCTACGCCCGATTCATAGACTTTCCCTAGATTAAACGGCGGATCAGCGAAAATCATGTCAATAGACCCCTCATCCATGGTTTTCATGAATTTAATACAGTCTGCCTGATAAAGGCTTCCAAGATCAGTTTCATACGAAACAGTAAAATTGCTTATTTTTTCATCATTAAATTCAGGAATTGCATCTAGTAAGATTTCAGGATTATCTGCAATCCATTTAATAATTTTAGTGTCTAAAACTCCCATACGAAGTTTCAACTCAATCTCTGACATTCTTAAGTAATTTAAAACTCTAAATAGAAGATCCCCATTCGGAAATATCCTATTGTCATTATGATATGTTAATAATTGGGGCTGAACCCCCAGCACCTTAGATATTCTCCCAATATCCTCCTTGTTTTGAATACCAAGTATTTTAAATAGCCTATTATAATGAAGTTTTTGTCCATTTGCCAAAATCCTCACTCCATTTCTTTTATATTTTATCACTCTTTTCTATAACAAGTAACGAACCTTTAAAAAAAATTACTTAATAATGAATGTCTCCACCTAAGAACTACATACTTCTAGGATTAAAAGGACACTAAGGGACACTAAGGGACGCTCCTTTTTTGACAACTTTATTGAAGGACACTAAGTGTCAAGTAAGAAGATTACAATAAAATCGGCAACTAGTATTTGCATAAAAGTATTGGTTTTCTTTTTTATATAACTTTTTCAATCAATAAGAGTTAATTTTATTGGTATATTACTAGAATAAAGAAGATTTATATTTAAAAATGAGGTTGGCTTTCACACAGTCTGACGGTAGTTATGTCTTAGATAAAATCAAAAGATGTTTTTATAAGACGAATCCTCAGTCCCCTTCTCTACATGAACTTAATAAGTATATAATTCAAAGTCTTCTTTTGTTGTATTTTTACAATTGTTAATGTAATTATTTGTCCCAACTTCATAATTACATTTAGCATGACTAAATGCAATATTCTCCATACTATAAAACATCTTCGCAGGATCATCACTTAAGAGCCATGATTCTTTATGGTCTATTGTGAAATCCTGAAAATCATCTATTTTTTCTCCACATCGAAAACAAGTTTCCATATTACATTTCCCGGCTAATTCAAACATCAGCAATTTATTAAGTCTAGATTTAGCAGTGCTTAACTTATCGCCAAGGACCGCTTCTATTTTCTTTGTACGCCTTTGATATGGCTTTAGCCCATCATTCGGAGTATTATGTCGAATTTTATTGGCATAGATCGCTGTGCAACTACGATTGCAGAAAAAATAATTACGACCTTCTTTTTCCTGTCTTCTTATTTCTTTATCCGCTTTCTCAAACTGAATTCCACATTGATGGCATATTACTTTCATAAAATAAAAACACCCCACCCTATATAATAGCTTATAAGTCTATTATATCCACGGTGGAGGCGAACTATACGATTGGTGGAGGCGAGGAGAATCGAACTCCTGTCCAAAGGCATCACTACATAGGTTTCTCCGAGCGCATTCTGTAATTTAAATTTCGCCCCGTTGACGCCTACAGACAGGCTTCGCTGGCGCTATCTCTTTAAAATTTCCCAGTCGGTCCGCGGAGAATAAGACCTCAGGTATCCTGCATTGTGACGTCCTAGCCTTCCCCACAGGAAGAGGGACGGTAGAACGTTAGCATTAAGCTGCTAAAGCGTATTCGTTGTTTGCAATTATATTTTCCCACCGTATTGACGGGCTGATGGAATCCCGGCTCGCTGCCTATGCCATAACCACCCCTGTCGAAACCTTTACGCCCCCGACTTCAGCAATTCATAACATTTCCCAGGAAATCTTGTCTACGTACGCTTCAAACGTTTACAAATTTCCTATTTATCTAACGAACAAGTCGCTAGATAAGGATGACTCAAATTCACTTAGAATGAAAACTCTATTTGAATTAAGTTTTTTTATGATTGTTCTTTATTATAACATAAAAATAGCTCTTTAGCCAACTATTACTTTTACCATTTTATTCAATTTTTTTAATAAAACTTGCAGAACGTATGGAATCTGCATATACTGTATAATTAAGGAGTGTGGTATGATTGAATCAACAACATTTAGGTGCTTTACTTGTACTGACATCTGCTACAGGTTTTGCGACCCTGCCTATTTTTATTAAAATAGCTTATACTGCTGGTGCAAATACGCTCACAGTATTAACTTTGCGTTTTATGTTAGCCGCTTTATTTCTCTGGATTATATTAAGACCATTAGGTATTTCACCTAACATTACTTTTAAAAATATTATTAAACTTTCTCTTATGGGAATTGTCGGTTACGGTTCTATGTCCTTCTTTTTTGCTACGTCTTTACAATATCTATCGGCTTCACTGGCAGAGATGTTGTTATTTACCTACCCAGTGATTGTTACGATCCTATCTTTTGCTATGGGTCATGAACAATTTACTTGGCCAAAAGGAATCGCGTTATTGATTTGTATTGTTGGGCTATTTTTAATTCTCGGTGTTTCTCTCACGAATATCAGTCAATTGGGTGTTGCCCTCGGTCTTGGCAGTGCTATCGTATATTCTTGTTATATTATGATTAGTAAAAGTGTCCTTAAAAATATACATTCCCTCGTTGCGACTACTTATGTATGCTCAGCTGCTGCTCTTGTCTTTGCTGCATATACCTGGAAGACAGATCAACTGATTCTAACTTTACCGACCACAGGCTGGTTAGCTCTACTGGGTATTGCACTTTTCGGAACAATTGTTGGGATTCTTGGTTTTTTTGCCGGTATCAGTAAAATGGGTGTGTCTAATGCATCAATTATTAGTACTGCTGAGCCTGTTATTGCAGTCTTATTGTCGGTACTCATGCTTGGCGAGCATCTTACGCTGCTACAAGCTGTAGGAGGCTTATTGATCGTTACTAGTATTTTGGTTCTACAGTTATGCACAAATCCTACGATAGAATTAGCAAAATCACCATACCAGCTTTCTGATTCCGTAAAGAAGACTTAAATTAAGTGGTTTTTCAACTTCATATTACTCCTAAAGTGACTTAGTCACGAGTCAATAGTCTAATTTAAAAATGGTCTGTATTGAAAGTAACAATTCAATACAGACCATTTTTTTAAGCTTTTTGACGTTCGCGAAATGCGCGATCGATTTCTCTTTTTGCATCACGTTCTGCCATATCTTGACGTTTATCATAATTTTTCTTACCCGTCGCCAACCCTATTTGGATTTTAGCAATACCATGGGTAAAATATAATTTTAGAGGTACTAAAGTATAACCTTTTTCTTGAGTTTTTCCAACTAGTTTATCAATTTCACTCCGATGCATCAATAGCTTGCGAGTTCTCAGAGGTTCATGATTGAAACGATTTCCTGCATCATATGGACTGATATGCATATTATGCAGCATCAATTCACTCTTTTCGATTTTAGCATAAGCATCTTTTAAATTGGCTTTTCCGGCCCGTAATGATTTTACTTCTGTACCTGTTAACACAAGACCAGCTTCATAACTTTCATGTATATGATAATCATGCCTGGCTTTTCGGTTATCAGCGACAGTTTTTATAGCTGCATTTTTTTCCAACGGTTCCACCTCACTACCACTTTATCCCATTATTTTTTCTTAGGTTTACTGCGCCGTGCTTTAGACTTCTTGGCAATGCTGTCTTTCGATTTTTGCCCTTTATTTTTAGCACTTACTGCAGGCTGCGGGCTATTTTTATTTACTGGTCTCTTATCTTTATTTTGTGATTTTACAGAGCTTGGTCGGCGACTGCCCGCCCGTTCAATCCATCCGCTATTGGATTCTAATACAAAATCAATATTACGCTCTTCAGGGTTGACACGTGTTAAGATAACTTTGACAGCATCCCCTAGGCGGTAGACCTTGCGCGTGCGCTCACCAATTAAAGCATATTGTTCTTCTACATAGCGATAGTAGTCATCTTCCATGCTTGATACTCGTACCAAGCCTTCTACTCCATTATCCAGTTCAACAAAAATACCAAAGGCAGTCACTCCATTAATAATTCCATCAAATGTCTCTCCAATAAATTGGGCCATATATTCTGCGGTCTTCAGGGAAACAGTTTCGCGTTCAGCTTCAGCTGCTGCTCGTTCCCTCTCTGAAGAATGCATCGCAATTTCGGGTAGCATAGCAGTCAATTTTTCTCGCCGCTTAGCCGATATATCTCCAGTATTAAAAGTCTCACGAATGACACGATGAACAATTAAATCAGGATAGCGACGGATAGGTGATGTAAAGTGAGTATAATAAGTTGCTGCTAAACCAAAATGTCCAATATTTTGAGATTCATAACGAGCTTGCTTTAAGGAACGTAACATGACAGTACTGATAATACGTTCTTCAGGACGTCCTGCAATGCGCGTTAGTACTTTTTGCAGAGCTCCCGGTTCGATATCATCAACTTTGGCAATTCCTTGTCCAAAGTTATGGAGCAGGGTATTAAGCTTAACCATTTTTTCAGCATCAGGCTCTTCATGAACACGAAAAACAAATGGTACCTTGAGTTTGTACATATGTTCAGCCACTGTTTCATTCGCGACTAGCATAAATTCTTCAATAATTGATTCAGCTAAACTACGCATTCT
This sequence comes from Pelosinus sp. sgz500959, assembly GCF_042610375.1. Lineage (NCBI taxonomy): Bacteria > Bacillati > Bacillota > Negativicutes > Selenomonadales > Sporomusaceae > Pelosinus > Pelosinus sp. sgz500959. The sequence continues at coordinate 13,847 of NZ_JBGJZL010000005.1, read as the reverse complement.
TTTGACAATTTCAATGGGTTTTCCTGTTTCATCAAGTTTAACTTTAAGCTCAGGAAAATCAAAATCAATGGCACCACGACGCATCCGACGTTCTCGTAAAATACGGCATAATCGTTCCATGTCTTCCAATTGTTTGAGTAACTCTTGATTTTCAGCAATCAATTCCTCATCATGCTCAACAAGAATTTTGCGCACAACCGTATAAGAAAAGCGCTTAATCACTCGAATGACACTAGGGAATATTTCATAATTCACCACTTGTCCTCGATGATCGATTTCCATATGGGCTGACATGGCTAACCGATCCTCACCTGCATTCAAACTGCAAATGCCATTTGACAAACGCCGCGGCAGCATGGGTAATACACGATCCACTAAATAAACACTTGTACCGCGTTCACGTGCTTCGGTATCAAGAATCGTATTTTCCCGTACATAATAACTGACATCCGCGATATATACGCCAAGAAGATGATTCCCATTTTTCAATCGTTCAACATATACACCATCATCCAAATCTTTGGCATCTTCACCATCAATTGTGATGATTGGCAAATGCCTTAGATCTCGTCTTCCAGCAATTTCATCTTCACTGATGATTTCTGGTGCTTTTTCAGCAGCCTCTTGAACTTCAATCGGAAATTCAATAGGCAAGTTATGCCTTTTAATGATTGATAATATTTCGATCCCCGTATCACCTTTGCTGCCTAGAACCTCAATAATTTTTCCTTCAGCACTCCGCTTTTTCTCTGGCCACTTCGTAATTTCTACGACGACTTTACTACCATTTTTGACGATATTTTTTTCATCTTTAGGAATAAAGATATCATGACCAAGACGTACATCATCAGGTGTTACAAACCCAAAATTACGACTGGCTTCAAAAGTTCCAACAATTCTTGGGTTAGCTCTTTCAATAATCCGAATGATTTCACCATCTCGGGATTTACCCTGACCGCTCTGACAATGAACACGCACCACAACACGATCGTGATGCATAGCCGTCATCATGGCATCAGGAGGAATAAACACATCCATTTCATTAGGCATCTTCACTTTATCAGGAATAACAAATCCATATCCTTTAGTACTCGCACTTAATTTTCCTACAATCAAGTTCATACGTTCAGGTACACCATATTTATCATAACGAGTTTTGATAATATCTGCATTTTTTTCAAGTTGATTGAGGACTGGCCATAATTCAGCAAGTTCTGTACCTTTCAGTTCCATTTCCTCTGCTAAATCCTCAGAGGTCAATGGTTTATAGGCTTCTTTTTTCATGAATTCTAAAATTTTATCTTTCAGCATCATGTTTTTTCATCCTCCAAAACTGCAATGGTTGCTTTACCTTGAGCGGTAATGGTACCATCTGGCAGCATAATTTCGCCAACTACTTCATACATGTTACCCCGTTTACCTGTTATTCTTGCAATTGCAGTTAATTTTTTTCCAATCGGTGTAGGTTGACGAAATCGCACGTCTAGTCTTGCCGTCACAGCATTAAAACCTTTTTTATGAATATAACGAGCCATCACTTCATCTAAAATTGTACTGACAAGACCACCATGCATAATACCATCATATCCCTGATGCTCAGGGCGAGGAACAAATGTTGTCATATAACTTTCATCTTTCTCAATAAACTCTAGTTGTAGTCCAATCGGATTTTCTTTACCGCATCCAAAACACCATTGATCCTTCTGATCCATATGTAACACCTCATTTTTTTCATTTTTAATTATAGAAAGTCAGCAATGTACGCAAAGACTCCTTCACGTTCTATATCAATGGTCACAATATGTCCAGATTTCTCCAACCAAATTAACTGTTTATCCTCAGTTCCTACTTTATCATAGATATATTGAGCACTGCGCGCCTGAACTGTATGATCACGTCGCCCTTGGATAATCAATAAAGGTACAGCAATACTCGGCAATAGTGCATCGACATGTTGAATGAGATCGAGTAAGCTGCTTAGACTACGAAGAGGCGTAGACTTATAACAGACTGTATATTTCGATGGAATATCCGCATATGCTTTTCGTTTTTTTGGAACAAACTTTCGAAACATTCGATATACAGGCAATAAATCTAAACGTTTGTCTGCAATAAAAATCGGCGTACTAAGAGACACAATTTTATCCACTTTATATTCTGTCCCTAATTTAAAAGCAAGTAGTCCCCCCATGGATAACCCTATGACTACAACGCGGTTACAGATGGATTTTAAAATATGATAGGCATCTTCAACAGTGCTATACCAATGAGACCATTGCGTATTTGCCATTTCCTCTACGGTTGTCCCATGTCCAGAAAGACGTGGCGCCAAAACAGTATATCCTTTTTTATGTAAAAACTCACCAAGAAGTCCCATTTCAGCAGGCGAACCAGTGAAACCATGGATAAGTAAAACTCCACAATCTCCCCCCAATAAAAAAAGTGGTTCGGCACCTTCCATTATCGCCAATAGCAAGCACCTCCATTAAAATTACTCTTTTTATCAGATAATAAAGTCTCCTTTATAATTATACCATTTTACAGAATAAAAATTCCATATTCAAAAAAATATAAAGAAAAGACTTGGCTTGTGCCAAGTCTTCAATAAAGATTATTCATCTTTTTAGCTTAAAAGAATAACAGTGGAGCAATGATCAAGGAAATCGTACCCGCTACTTTGATCAGTGGATTCATTGCCGGTCCAGAAGTATCCTTAAATGGATCGCCTACTGTATCACCAATAACGGCAGCAGCATGAGCTGGCGTACCTTTTCCCCCATGTTTACCTGTTTCAATATATTTTTTAGCATTGTCCCAAGCGCCACCCGCATTGGACATAAAGATAGCTAGCAAAACTCCAGCGGCAGTTGCACCGGCTAGAAACCCAGCTAATGCCTTAGCCCCCATAATAAATCCGACAAAAATGGGACCGCCTACAGCAAAGACACCAGGCATAAACATTTCTCTGATAGCAGCTTTTGTACTAATGTCTACACATGCTGCATAATCAGGGCGTCCAGTACCTTCCATAATTCCAGGAATTTCGCGGAACTGCCGACGAACTTCAGCAATCATTTCAAAAGCAGCTTTACCAACAGCTTCCATGGTATAAGCACATACCAAGAACGGCAACGTTGCTCCTAAGAAAATCCCAATAATGACTGTTGGTTCTGTTAAATTAACTACCAAATGACCATTAACTAACAAATCTGATAATTTTGGATTTTTAGCAATTTCTTCACCAAAGGCAGTAAATAAAGCAAGTGCAGTTAAGGCTGCTGAGCCAATAGCAAATCCTTTTGCAATAGCAGCTGTCGTATTACCTACGGCATCCAATTTATCAGTGGTTTTGCGAACTTCTTCTCCAAGTCCTGCCATTTCTGCAATACCACCTGCATTATCAGCAACAGGTCCGAAAGAGTCAACAGCAACGACCATGCCTGCCGTACAAAGCATCCCCATCGCCGCCATAGCAATCCCATAAATTCCAGCTTCATGATATGAGACCCAAATCGCAACGGCAAATACCAACATAGGAAGAGCCGTACTTTTAAGCCCCGTAGCAATCCCTGCAATAATATTAGTCGCTGCCCCTGTTTCACAAGCCTCAGCAATCAACCTGGTTGGCATTTTAGCACTGGAAGTATAATATTCAGTAATCATCCCTACCAAAACATTGACCACTAAACCTGCGACGATGGCAATAAAGATACCAAATCCCTTATCTCCAAAAATATGATTTGCTAAACCATATGCCATAATAGCCGTCAATAGATTTGTCCCCCACAATCCACGATTAAGCGCAGCTTGCGGATCTCCATCTTCACCAGTACGTACTAAAAATGTGCTCAAAATGGCGGCTAATATACCTGCAGCACCAATCAAAAGAGGGAATAACACACCATTGATACCATACAGTGTATTACCAATCAGCATGGCCGCAATGGCAGTCGCACCATATGATTCAAATAAGTCAGCACCCATACCAGCCGTATCCCCAACATTGTCACCAACATTATCTGCAATAACAGCTGGGTTACGAGGGTCATCCTCTGGAATACCAGCTTCTACTTTACCTACTAAGTCTGCTCCCACATCGGCTGCTTTGGTGAAAATCCCACCGCCAATTCTCGCAAAAAACGCAATGGCACTGGCACCAAAAGCAAAACTATTAATAACAACAGGATCACGAAATAATATGTATAATACAGAGACTCCAAGCAACGCAAGACCTACAACTGACATACCCATAACTGCCCCTGCCCGAAAAGAAACGCTTAGCGCTTTATTCAGACTATGGCGGGCGGCCTCGGTAGTGCGAGCATTAGCCTTAGTTGTTGAAGTCATTCCCACATAACCAGCTATTGCCGAAGACACTGCACCCACTAAAAAAGATACAGCTAATTTATAACCATCAACAAAAAACAATATGGCAAAGATCACTACAGTAAACGGAATTAAGGTCTTATACTGCCTGTTTAAATAAGCCATTGCCCCTTCAAAAATTGCCTTTGATAAATCCTGCATTTTTTCATTACCAGGGCTTTCGCTCAGCACACTCTTCATGAAATATGCCGCAAATAGTAATGCTACTATCCCGGCCATTGGCGCAATATACAATAAATCCATATCTCTTTTCCCCCTTATGCTAAACAGCTTGTCCGCGTTGTGATGAAAAGTTCTCAACTATATGGTTGATGATAGGTATACATTTAACTATTGTATGATATTGTTTTTTATTAAATTGTCTGGCATCTAAACTACTGTATGTGGGATGATCTGCAACTATTAGCTCATTAATTTGACGAGTGATAAGGTAACGATTGCAAATAAAGCTCCAAGAATCATCGTTACTTTCGATAAATATTCATCAAGACCTTTTTTCTTACCACCTAAAACACTCTCAGCACCGCCACCAATCGACCCGGATAAACCTCCGCCTTTACCTGATTGCAATACTACAGCAGCAATCAAAGCAATTGAAAGAATAGCTTCAATAATTTGTAAAACTATAACCAAAGTGATAACATCCTCCTTATACTCATACGTTCTTTATATTGTATCATAACCAAAATCAATTTGACACTATTTTAGCCACTTTATTATGTTATTACCATTTTTTGCAACAATAAAACACCAAGATAACAACAATATCTTGTTTGTTATCATCTCAGTGTTACTCTTGTACTTTATTCAACCACGTGAACACGAATTAAATTGGTCGTTCCACTGGTTCCTGCTGGGACTCCCGCAGTAATTACAACTAAATCCCCTACATCAATCGCTCCTGCCTTCAGAGAATCAAGAATTGCATATTTAACCATCTCATCGGAATTTTGATGACTAGTGCCAATTACAGGGTAAACGCCCCACAATAATTGTACAAGACGCGCTGTTTTTTCATTGGCGGTTACAGCAATAATTGCAGCTTGTGGTCGGTATTTAGAAACCATTCGTGATGTATACCCTGATTCTGTAGCTGTAAGAATAGCTGCTGCACCGAGCTGCTGCGCAATCTGGACTGTAGCGTGACTAATGGCATCCGTCGTCGTATTATGGAGGGAAAGCCCTTTACGCACTAATATATCACTATAAGGTAAGGAATTTTCCGTACGAATTGCAATTTTCGCCATCATCGCAACAGCTTCCACAGGATAAAAACCTGTTGCGGTTTCACCACTTAGCATAATAACGTCTGTACCATCCATAATGGCATTGGCAATATCACTTGCCTCAGCGCGAGTTGGACGGGGATTCACAATCATTGATTCTAGCATCTGGGTTGCAGTGATGACAGGTTTGCCGACCTTATTACATTTTCCAATAATCATTTTTTGCACAAGTGGTACTTCTTCAGTTGGAATCTCCACACCAAGATCCCCCCGCGCTACCATGATTCCATCAGATACTTTAATAATTTCGTCAATATTTTTAACTCCTGCTGCACTTTCAATTTTAGAGATGATGCGTATATCAGAATTGGCTTCTTCGAGCAATTTTCGAATGTCTAGTACATCACTTGCTCTTTGGACAAAAGAAGCTGCGATAAAATCCATACCTTCTTTTACAGCAAATCCTATATCTTTAATATCTTGCTCTGATAAGGGTGGTAAACTGATGGTTACGCCAGGTACTGCTACACGTTTTCGATTACCAATCTCCCCCGTATTAAGCACAGTTGTATGAATATCATCCCCTTCAACTCGATCAACAGCGAGGCAAACTAGGCCATCTGCTAATAAAATTTGATTGCCGGGCGCTACTTCTTGTGGTAAATTTTTATGATTAACGAAGCTAATATCTTTTGTCCCATCGACATGCCTTGCAGTTAAAATGAACTTTTCTCCTTGAGTAAGGGTCACTTTGCCTTCAATAAAATCTCCAAGACGCATTTCGGGTCCCTTAGTATCGAGCATTAAGGCGACTGGCTGCTGAACTTCATGAGATGCGGTACGCACCATATCAATCCGTTTCTTATGTTCTGCATGAGTCCCATGAGAAAAGTTACACCGAGCCACGTTCATACCAGCAGAAATCATTTGAGATAAGATGTTTAGAGAATCAGTACTTGGACCAATTGTACATACAATTTTTGTTTTTTTCATAATGGCTAAATTCTCCTTTCGATTTCCATACCCACTTTAACCATTCGACAAAGTCGTGCTGTTCCCTTTGTTATTAACGCTGCTCCGCATTCAATGCATTCATCTAAACTCATCGGACCAGGAACGGTACTCATTAATCCATCAATCCCGTGCTGCAGCACGTCTTCATGTCCTTGCCCAAGACCACCAGCGATGCATAGTGTAGGGATATTATATTTTTTAGCAAGCTTAGCCACCCCGACGGGCGCTTTTCCAAAAGCAGTCTGAAAATCAGTTCGTCCTTCCCCTGTAATAACGAGCTGCGCTGTTTTCACTAAGGATTCAAATCCAGTGGTTGTAAGAACAATTTCTACACCTGGTCGCAGCTTTGCATTTGTAAAAAAGAGGAGTCCTGCACCAAGTCCGCCTGCTGCACCTGCGCCAGGGCACTCAGCTACATCTTTACCCGTTACCTTTTGTACTTTACTAGCGAAGTTTTTAAGTGCGGCATCAAGTTCAGTCACCATTTCAGGAGTTGCTCCCTTTTGCGGTCCGTACACAGCGGTTGCTCCTTTGGGTCCGCATAGAGGATTATCAACATCACAGGCAACCATGATGGTCGTCTCAGCAAGACGCACATCTAAACTCGAAAGATCAACATGATCTAATTGAGCAAGAGCAGCCCCCCCATAAGTTAATTCTTGCCCATCTTTATTGAGAAACTTTACTCCTAAAGCCTGGGCCATACCACAACCACCATCATTCGTTGCGCTGCCACCAATACCAATAATAATTTTTCCCAATCCCTTATCAAGAGCTGCTTTTATTAACTCTCCTGTTCCATAGGTCGTTGTAATACGTGGATTTTTCATTTCCTTTGGAACAAGGGGCAACCCAGAAGCTGCCGCCATCTCAATTACAGCTGTTTCACCATCACCAAGAATCCCCCAATAAGCTTCTATTGAGTCGCCAAGTGGTCCCACTACCTTTTGGTATATCACTTGTCCATTCGTCGCCGTTACAAGTGCCTCTACTGTACCCTCTCCGCCATCTGCAATGGGAAGTTTAATGACCTCTGCATCAGGAAAGACTTCTTTAATGCCTTTTTCCATTGCATTTGCAGTACCGACCGCTGATACGCTACCTTTAAAAGAATCAGGTGCCACTATAATACGCATGATCATCCTCCATTTTCTGATTGATTTTTTCCTTTTACTGTTAAGTCTAATTCTATCTAAAATCTGAATTTATTACAATGTTCAATTTTTATAATGTTTATTCCTCTATATAGTTTATTATTATGTATTTTATACAATGAACGTAAAAATTTTTCCCTAAATCTTCTAGCAAATTGCATACAAAATTTCTTTACGTTATAATCGGTGATAGTAGGAATTTTTTTGCAATCTTGCGAGAGAAAACGGGGTGGATATCTTTGCTTTTAACCAGTCAATTAGCTCAACCAATTGTTGATAGCGTAATGCCAATTGCTCTTCAAAATATCAATATTATGGATAGCCAAGGCATGATCATTGCATCAGGTCATACACATCGAATTAATACCTTTCACAAAGGTGCAAAAGATGTCATTAGCAGCGCCCAAACAGTCGAAATTTATCCTAATGATCTGGAGCAATATACTGGATCACTTCCTGGTCTTAATATGCCGATTGTATTAAATGATCAAGTAATCGGTGTTGTTGGTATATCAGGTCATCCAGATGAAGTTAGGGCACTTGCTCGCATGGTTAAAATGGTTACTGAGCTCATATTAGAACAAGAAGTGACTCAAGAAGAAATTCGCTCTCAGTTCCAATTACGAGAAAATTTTGCTACGATACTTTTATCTGATCATGCCACTAGTAGTCATGATAAATTAGTCACAACTGCCAAACTACTCAAATTTGAGCTCAACCTCCCGCGCCTTGTACTCGTTATCGATACCAAACCTCTTCTAAACCTTGCCTTTACTACCTATGGTCAAAATGACCTTGTATCTTCGCGAGCGAAAGAAAACATAGTCCAGCTCATATCAAATCCTCCATATGTAAACAGCCAAGATTTAGTTGTATTTATCGAAGATAAGCTGATTATTCTTAAATATTTCGAACCAAAAACTGTAGAAACTCTCTATAAAAAATGGGGATTAGATCTCTTAAAACAATTAAATCCAAGTAACGTCCTACTCAATGTAGGAATTGGAAGTCTGGTAATGAAATACACAGCATTAAGTCAGTCTTATCAGGAAGCCTTGTTTGTGTTACATGGGGATCATGGCCCAAATTCCATAAATAGCATTTATGATTTTCATATTTTAGCGGCATATCTTCTTAAGAAACTAAGGATAAATGAGCCCTGCCAATCACTTGAAAGTATTAAAGAAAAACTGGACACGAACTTAACGCGAAAATATGATATGAAAAATACAGTGATTCATCTTTTAAATAATGATCTTAGCATTACGAATACAGCTAAAAGTCTCTATATACACCGTAATACTTTATTATTTCGCCTTGGTAAACTTAAAGACGCTACAGGGCTTGATCCATGCCGTTTTCTGAATCATGCTTTCCTATGCAAAATAATCTTTGAGTAATAAACAAAAAGGTAGAGTGCCATCCTTCTTAAGATGGCGCTCTACCTTTTTAACTACCTTTACGTATAGCAGGGTTATGATTTCATATTATAAAATACTTTACGACCTTTGTATTGACCAATTGTGCTCAATTCTTCTTCAATGCGTAGAAGTTGGTTGTATTTAGCAACACGGTCACTACGAGTTGGTGCGCCAGTTTTAATTTGACCAGCATTGACTGCAACAGCAATGTCAGCGATCGTAGCATCTTCTGTTTCACCAGAACGATGGGAAATAACGCAAGTATAACCTGCACGTTTTGCCATTTCAATGGTATCAAAAGTTTCAGTCAATGTACCGATTTGGTTAACTTTAACCAAAATGGAGTTAGCTGTTTTAGCTTCAATACCACGAGCTAAACGCTCAGTGTTAGTAACAAACAAATCATCACCAACGATTTGAATTTTTTTGCCCAATTTTTCAGTCATGAGCGCCCAACCTGCCCAGTCATCTTCGGACATACCATCTTCGATAGAAAGGATAGGATATTTTCCTACTAATTGAGCATAGAATTCAACCATTTCTTCAGAAGTTTTGATTACGCCTTCGCCTTCAAGATTGTATTTGCCATCTTTATAGATTTCAGTTGCTGCTACGTCAAGCGCTAAACCAAAATCTTCGCCTGGTTTGTAACCAGCTTTTGTAATGGCTTCTACAATGATTCCTAATGCTTGTTCATTGGAAGCAAGGTTTGGAGCAAAGCCGCCTTCATCACCAATTGCAGTGTTAAGGCCAAGACCTTTTAATACGCTTTTTAGTGTGTGATATACTTCAGCACACATACGAAGCCCTTCTGCAAACGTGCTTGCGCCAACTGGCATAATCATGAATTCTTGAATATCTACGTTATTGTCAGCATGAGCGCCGCCATTGAGGATATTCATCATTGGTACTGGTAATTCTTTAGCATTAAAGCCACCAAGGTATTGGTATAAAGGAAGTCCAAGAGCAATCGCAGCAGCTTTTGCTACAGCCATGGAAACACCAAGGATTGCATTTGCACCAAGTACGGATTTGTTATGAGTGCCATCAAGTTCGATCATGGCTTCGTCAATACCCACTTGATCAAATACATTCATGCCTACAACTTCAGCAGCGATTACGTTGTTTACGTTTTCTACAGCTTTCAGTACGCCTTTTCCTAAATAACGGCTTTTGTCACCATCACGAAGTTCTACAGCTTCATGTTGACCTGTGGAAGCGCCTGACGGAACAGCAGCGCGACCCATTGTACCATCTTCTAATATTACATCCACCTCAACTGTAGGGTTACCACGGGAATCCATAACTTCTCTTGCTAATACTTCTGTAATAATCATTGTAAAAACTCCATTTATTTATTTTATTTACTCTACTCGGTTAAACCACATGAACGCGAATTAAATTGGTGGTTCCGCTCGTGCCCGCTGGGACGCCAGCAGTAATCACAACCAAATCTTCACTATGAATCATCCCTGAATGAAGTGAGGTAAGGATTGAATTTTTCACCATTTCATCAGAATTTTGATGGCTACTGCCCATTAACGGATAAACTCCCCATAATAATTGAGCACGGCGCGCAGTTTTTTCATTGGGGGTTACGGCAAGAATATACGATTGTGGACGGTATTTGGAAACCATCCGCGGTGTATACCCTGATTCTGTCGCAGTAATAATCGCCGCTGCTTCTAGTTGCTGAGCAATCTGTACTGTAGCATGGCTAATGGCATCCGTCGTCGTATTATTAAGGGAGAGGCCTTTATGGCGCAAGATATCACCATATGGCAAGGATTTTTCAGTACGAATGGCAATTTTGGCCATTACAGAAACGGCTTCGAGTGGATAAAGTCCAGAGGCAGTTTCACCGCTTAACATAATTGCATCCGTACCATCCATAATTGCATTGGCAACATCACTGGCTTCAGCGCGAGTTGGGCGTGGATTTACAATCATTGACTCTAGCATCTGGGTTGCAGTAATAACAGGTTTGCCGACTTTATTACATTTTTCAATAATCATTTTTTGTACGATTGGTACTTCTTCCGTTGGAATTTCTACACCAAGATCACCTCGGGCTACCATAATTCCATCCGATACTTTAATAATTTCGTCAATATTTTTGACACCTTCAGCACTTTCAATCTTGGAGATGATCTGTATATCCGAATTGACTTCTTCAAGCAACTTCCGAATGGCAAGTACATCAGCAGCTCTTTGGATAAAAGAAGCAGCGATGAAATCCATGCCCTCTTTGGCAGCAAATAACACATCTTTACTATCTTGCTCTGATAAAGGCGGTAAACTTACGGATACACCAGGTACTGCTACACGTTTTTTGTTGCCAATAATCCCCGTATTGAGCACTGTCGTATGGATATCGTCCCCTTCAATCTTATCGACACTAAGGCAAACTAGACCATCAGCTAATAAAATTTGATTGCCCGGTTGCACCTCTTGTGGTAATTGTTTATGATTGACAAAGCTAATATCCTTTGTTCCTTTTACATCTCTTGATGTTAAAATAAACTTTTCGCCTTGGTTAATTGTAACCTTACCTTCAACAAAATCGCCAAGACGCATTTCTGGCCCTTTCGTATCAAGCATCAGTGCTACCGGCTGCTGAACAGTAAGGGCTGCATTTCTTACCATATCCATCCGCTTTTTATGATCTTCATGGGTTCCATGGGAGAAATTACATCGAGCAACATTCATCCCTGCTAAAATTATCTGGGATAAAAGCTCCGGAGAATCAGTACTTGGTCCAATTGTACATACTATCTTCGTTTTTTTCATAATGAGTGGTTCACCCTTTCCATTTCCATACCAACTTTAACAATGTGGCAGAGGCGTTTTGTTCCCTTTTCAATTAATTCTGCCCCGTATTCTATACACTCCTCTAAACTCATAGGGCCAGGAACAGTACTCATCAACCCATCAATTCCATGTTGCAATACATCTTCGTGCCCCTGTCCAAGACCACCGGCTATGCATACAGTGGGTACATTATATTTTTTAGCGAGTTTAGCGACTCCAACGGGAGCTTTACCAAAAGCAGTCTGAAAATCAGTTCGTCCTTCCCCTGTAATAACAAGTTGCGCCGTTTCCACTAAGGATTCAAATCCAGTGGTTGTAAGAACAATTTCTACACCTGGTCGCAGCTTTGCATTTGTAAAAAAGAGGAGTCCCGCACCAAGTCCGCCCGCTGCACCTGCACCAGGGCACTCTGCTACATCTTTGCCCGTTACCTCTTGTACTTTACTAGCGAAGTTTTTAAGCGCAGCATCAAGTTCAATGACCATTTCAGGAGTTGCTCCTTTTTGCGGTCCATATACAGCCGTTGCTCCTTTGGGTCCGCATAAAGGATTATCAACATCACAGGCAACCATGATGGTTGTCTCAACAAGACGCACATCTAAATTAGAAAGATCAACATAATCTAATTGGGCAAGAGCGCCCCCTCCATGAGATAACTCTTGTCGAGCTGCATTTTGAAAACTTCCTCCTAGAGCTTGGGCCATGCCACATCCGCCGTCATTTGTTGCACTGCCGCCGATACCAATAATAATTTTTCTCAATCCTCTATCAAGAGCAGCTTTTATTAATTCTCCGGTCCCGTAGGTTGTTGTAATACGCGGATCTTTCTTGTCCATAGGAACAAGGGGCAATCCAGAAGCTGATGCCATCTCAATTACAGCTGTTTCACCATCACCAAGAATACCCCAGCAAGCCTCTACCTGATCGCCAAGTGGCCCCACCACAGTTTGATATATGATCTGTCCCTTTGTTGCCGTCACAAGAGCCTCTACTGTACCTTCGCCTCCGTCTGCAATAGGAACTTTAATGACTTGTGCATCAGGAAAAACCGCCTTAATGCCTTTTTCCATCGCATTTGCTGTACCGACTGCCGATACACTGCCTTTAAAAGAATCTGGCGCAACGATAATACGCATACTCATCCTCTACTTTCTGATTAAAATTTTCGTCCTACCCCTAAGCTTTATTCTATGTAAAATCTGAATTTATTACAATGTTTAAACTATCTAATGTTTAGCTTGTTCCTCAGCTAAATATTGTGTATTTTATCCAATGAATCAACATAAATCATTAAGTAAAATGTAAAAAAAGCTAGAGTACCATCTCTTTTAAGATGGTACTCTAGCTTTTCACTAAGTACTGCTACGTTATAGCAGAACTATTTTTTCATGTTATAGAATACTTTACGGCCTTTGTATTGGCCAATTGTACTCAATTCTTCTTCAATGCGTAGAAGTTGGTTGTATTTAGCAACACGGTCACTACGAGTTGGTGCGCCAGTTTTAATTTGACCAGCATTGACTGCAACAGCAATGTCAGCGATCGTAGCATCTTCTGTTTCACCAGAACGATGGGAAATAACGCAAGTATAACCTGCACGTTTTGCCATTTCAATGGTATCAAAAGTTTCAGTCAATGTACCGATTTGGTTAACTTTAACCAAAATGGAGTTAGCTGTTTTAGCTTCAATACCACGAGCTAAACGCTCAGTGTTAGTAACAAACAAATCATCACCAACGATTTGAATTTTTTTGCCCAATTTTTCAGTCATGAGCGCCCAACCTGCCCAGTCATCTTCGGACATACCATCTTCGATAGAAAGGATAGGATATTTT
>NZ_JBGJZL010000049.1:0-734 GCF_042610375.1 Pelosinus sp. sgz500959 | reverse complement strand
TGGCAATCCCTCGGGGCTTGCCTTGCAGTATATGCTGCCATGCAAATGCTCATTGAATTTGATATCATCGGTCCATTTTGGCAGCTGAATATTGTACTGGTTTGCATTAACATCATTTTGGCTGTCAGTCTCAATCTGATTAACGGTTTCACAGGGCAATTTTCCATCGGTCATGCTGGATTTATGGCAGTGGGTGCCTATGTAGGTGCAGTACTGACTGTTAAAATGCAACTTCCTTTTATTGCTGCGATTTTGGGTGGTGCCGCTACGGCAGGTTTTCTAGGTTTTGTGATTGGTCTTCCGACCCTTCGTCTTGATGGAGATTACTTAGCCATTGCGACCTTAGGTCTTGGTGAAATTATTCGCATTAGCATTTTAAACATTCCTTATGTAGGCGGTGCCTCTGGTTTTATGGGAATTCCTCGTTATACGACTTTTACGTGGGTCTTCTTTATCACCGTCTTTACTGTGCTCTTTATCCGAAATTTCATTAATTCCACTCATGGTCGTGCGTGTATTTCCGTACGTGAAAATCAAATTGCTGCCGAAGCCATGGGTGTTGATACAACCAAATACAAAGTAATGGCCTTTACCATGGGCGCTGCTTTTGCTGGTGTCGCAGGCGCACTCTTTGCCCATTATTTCTATATCGCTCATCCAGCGTCTTTTACCTTTATGAAATCCTTTGATATTTTAACCATTGTGGTTCTTGGCGGTTTAGGCAGTATCAGTGG
>NZ_JBGJZL010000048.1:0-746 GCF_042610375.1 Pelosinus sp. sgz500959 | reverse complement strand
GTTTAAACTCTACTTACATTGCTTAGTTTTGAGGGAATACCTCTACGGGCCTATAGCTCAGCTGGTTAGAGCGCACGCCTGATAAGCGTGAGGTCGATGGTTCGAGTCCATCTAGGCCCACCATTCATTTGTTATTATTATTCGAGGTTTTAATAACTCGAATTTTTTTGACTCATGAAGTCAAATGAAAATATGGGGAATTAGCTCAGCTGGGAGAGCACCTGCCTTGCACGCAGGGGGTCAACGGTTCGATCCCGTTATTCTCCACCAAATTATTTCATTGCTTTCCTAGTAGCTTTGGCTAGCAGGAGGGAAATGATGTTAGCACTATCATGCTAACTAAGCGATCATACGGAAATGAATTTCCGAATGCCTGCTTATGTTCTTTGAAAACTTCACAGAAGAAAGCAAAAGTAATAAACCATGCAAATGGGTGATTACCANGTGCTAACTAAGCGATCATACGGAAATGAATTTCCGAATGCCTGCTTATGTTCTTTGAAAACTTCACAGAAGAAAGCAAAAGTAATAAACCATGCAAATGGGTGATTACCAAGCATTTTAGGATTAATTTTTAAACGTATATTCATTTATGAATATATAAAATTTGTTCGTGTTTTCTAAACGCGAATGACTTTCAAATGAGGACAGATTGACAAGAAGCTGTCAGATGCTAGGCGGAGCGAGGACGTGAATGGAGTCGTACTGGTAAGTACGTCGACGTGAACGCCCACAGCGACAACGAC
>NZ_JBGJZL010000047.1:0-752 GCF_042610375.1 Pelosinus sp. sgz500959 | reverse complement strand
GGAAGAATTAATGTTGAAGTGTATCCTGGCGGAACATTAGGTGACGAAAACTCAGTTGTAAGTCAGGTTCAATCAGGTGGTACAGTTGATATGACAAGAGTTAGCAGTGCTACACTTACCTCCTTCAACCCCCAAATGGGATTGTTTGCTCTTCCATACTTATTTACAGACTCAAAACAAGAATGGGCATTTTTGGATAGCGAAAAAGGGAAGAAACTGCTAAAAGACCTTCAAACATCGAATATGATGGGATTGGCTTACTACGAGTCTGGCGCTAGAAGCTTCTATTCTAGCAAACCTCTTACCAAGCTTGCCGACTTGAAAGGTCAAAAAATACGTGTACAACAAAGTGCAATTACTCTTGAGATGGTTACTGCTCTAGGTGCAAATCCTATTGTAATGCCATATGGTGATGTATTTGGAGCATTACAAACTGGTACAATTGATGCTGCAGAAAATAATGCGCCTTCATTTGAATCTGCAAACCACTATACAGTTGCGAAGAATTATATTTTAGATGGACATCAACGTGTTCCTGAAGTACTTCTGATGAACTTAGCTATGTGGAATAAATTTTCACCGGCTGATCAAAAGATTATTCAGGATGCCGCTACTGCTTCTGTTGCCACAGAAAAGGAAGAATGGGCTAAATATGAAGAAAAATCCAACGCAAAAATTAAAGCTGCTGGCGTTACAATTACTACTGTTGATAATGTAGCTGAGTGGCAAGCAGCCGTTAAACCAGTCATTGA
>NZ_JBGJZL010000046.1:0-837 GCF_042610375.1 Pelosinus sp. sgz500959 | reverse complement strand
TTAACACGAGGTACAACGACATATAGTGGTACCGCTCCAACTGGAGGTTATACTAACTTCCCAATTTCCTTTACATTAGCGGGAACAACTAATCCTATAACTATTAATGCACCATCTGCTGCATCTCAAGCAGATCCTAGAGGTACGGCTGGAGGAAGCTTAGCAAATGTAGTTTCGACAAATCCAGTTGTAATAATGACTGGGTTACAATTAAATGATACACTTGCTTCAACCTTCACGATTAATCAAACTGTTGTAGATGCGAGTGGGGCATCTCACAATCTTGATATTACATTTACTAATACAAGTGCTACGACATGGAGTTATGTGATTCATGATAATACAACTGCGAACGCTGGTCCTGATGTAACTGGCACAACTACATATGCAGTAGGATCATATAGTGCATTAAGCCCTTACGTCGGTGCAGTCGGTGCAGCTGCTGGAACTATAAATTTTGCCTATAGTAGTTCCATTGCTCCTGCTACTGGAACTTCAGGTGGGACAGCAACTGTAGCAGCTTCTGCAATTGTAAATGGAAGTGCGAAAGTTAGCGTATTACAGCTGGATTGCACCAATAATCCTACACCTATTTCTTCTACTGTGACTGACAGCAATGGTGTAACTCATGATCTTAACATAACCTTTACTAATACTGGAGCAAATAAATGGAGTTATGTAATACATGAGACAATTCCATCAACTGTTCCTGCTGGTGGTGCCATCAACGCTGGTGCCGATGTGACGGGTTCGGTGACTTATGATCCGACGAACGGTTATAGTTCTTTAGCAACTTTTACAGGCATTTCTGGCGGAA
This sequence comes from Pelosinus sp. sgz500959, assembly GCF_042610375.1. Lineage (NCBI taxonomy): Bacteria > Bacillati > Bacillota > Negativicutes > Selenomonadales > Sporomusaceae > Pelosinus > Pelosinus sp. sgz500959. The sequence goes on along the minus strand of NZ_JBGJZL010000046.1, from coordinate 20 downwards.
CGGTAGCATTTACGATTGAT
>NZ_JBGJZL010000045.1:0-842 GCF_042610375.1 Pelosinus sp. sgz500959 | reverse complement strand
AATTTTAACGCCGTTGTCGCAAAGAAAGCCACATAAGCACCAACCATATAAATATCACCGTGGGCAAAATTGATCAATTTGATAATGCCATACACCATGGTATATCCTAAAGCAATCAGCGCATATATGCTTCCGAGAGATATACCGTTAATTAACTGTTGAAATAATTGCTGAGTAAATGTAAATTCCATGGACGTACCTCCTTATTTTTTACACAATCAGAAAGTATAACCTAAGTCTTTTCTTATATTGGGCTTCATATTTCTAAAGGTAATCGTCGAAAACAGGGTTTTACCTATTCACAACCGATCAACAATATCGATATCATTTTCAAAAACTACAAATTGAATGACTATGGTAGATGGTAATCGTCAAAATGAAGTCTACCTATCTATTTTATGTCTGACTAACACGATCTCGAAGTTCAATTAACGATTATAAGTAGCAATTGTCGAGGATGGGAATAGAGGTTGAAGGGCATTACGTAATAAGTAATATCTAATATTCCCATCCTCGGCAAACTCACAACATAGATGATTTTTCGTTATTCTTTGGGTTTATTAGTTTTAAGGTTTTACAGTTTCTCTATATACTTGTTTACCATCTTTCATTTCAATGATAACTGCACTCTTAATCGCATCATGAGTAGCATTTAACGTCAAGGAACCAGTTACACCTTGGAAATCTTTCGTGTTAGCAAGGGCTTCACGAATTTTGTCTGACTCAGTGCTGTTAGCACGTTTGATAGCATCAACTAGTGCATAGGCTGCATCATAACCAAGAACAGCCATGGCATCTGGAACTTGACCGTATTCTTTCTTGAAAGCATCAAGGAACGCTTT
>NZ_JBGJZL010000044.1:0-878 GCF_042610375.1 Pelosinus sp. sgz500959 | reverse complement strand
GAAACGAAGGTCAAAAGAACAGCAGCTGTGATCGAACCACTGATACTGCCTAAACCGCCAAGAACCACAATGGTTAAAATATCAAAGGATTTCATAAAGGTAAAAGACGCTGGATGAGCGATATAAAAATAATGGGCAAAGAGTGCGCCTGCGACACCAGCAAAAGCAGCTCCCATGGTAAAGGCCATTACTTTATATTTGGTTGTATCAACACCCATGGCTTCGGCAGCAATTTGATTTTCACGTACGGAAATACACGCACGGCCATGAGTGGAGTTAATGAAGTTTCGAATAAAGAGCACGGTAAAGACGGTGATAAAGAACACCCACGTAAAAGTCGTATAACGAGGAATTCCCATAAAACCAGAAGCGCCGCCTACATAAGGAATGTTTAAAATGCTAATGCGAATAATTTCACCAAGACCTAAGGTNACCCACGTAAAAGTCGTATAACGAGGAATTCCCATAAAACCAGAAGCGCCGCCTACATAAGGAATGTTTAAAATGCTAATGCGAATAATTTCACCAAGACCTAAGGTCGCAATGGCTAGATAATCCCCGTCAAGACGAAGGGTCGGAAGACCAATCACAAAACCTAGAAAACCGGCCGTAGCGGCACCACCCAAAATTGCAGCAATAAAAGGAAGTTGCATTTTAACAGTCAGTACTGCACCTACATAGGCACCCACTGCCATAAAGCCAGCATGACCAATGGAAAACTGCCCTGTGAAACCGTTAATCAGATTGAGACTTACAGCCAAAATGATGTTAATGCAAACCAGTACAATATTCAGCTGCCAAAATGGACCGATGATATCAAATTCAATGAGCATTTGCATGGCAGCATATACTGCAAGGCAAGCCCCGAGGGATTGCCA
>NZ_JBGJZL010000043.1:0-900 GCF_042610375.1 Pelosinus sp. sgz500959 | reverse complement strand
ATAGTAGTAAACTGAATACCCCATTTACTTCTTTTTTCTGAATTTGCGCTGGTTCTTTTGAATGTTCCAAAATATCAACTCCTAATATACAATTTAATACGAATTTAGACTATCTTCACATGGTTATAATGCTTTTTTTACGAAAACAAACTGTCAGCAGATTATCATTGTCGATAAGCGGCATTTCTGATTTCGCCTTACGCAGAAGCGTTGGTGTACCACAAAGGAGTTCAAGATAGCCGCAGTTACATAAAGTTCCCCCTTTCCACATTTCCATATGCCTGATTTTATTCATATTATACTACCATACTAGTATGGTTTCAATGTTTATTTTGGAAAATTCATTCTTTTTCCCAATTAAAAATTCCAGGCACATCTATATTAGTTTCTTGGAAGTTTGATACTTGTGAAATGAAAAAATGCCCCGAATCAGAAGAGCCAAAATGATATTAATGCTTTATAAAATATATTGTCGTCTTTTGTTCCCAACTCCTGTAGAGTTAAAGCCGTTACCTGATGACAGAGTCAAGGTGGCGGCTTTTTTTATACTTTTCATGTCCGGTATGGCGAAGTGTGATTAACAAGAGATCTTGACGGTATCTGTTTACTTTATGCTACTAAGCCTTATAAAAGACTTTAAATATAAGGGAAAAGGGCTATTACAAAAACTCAACCGAGTTCTGAATAGCCCCTTTGGATAGTTAGATATTCTATTTTATATTACTTTAAAGTGTGAATGTAATCGATAAGATCTTTAAATTGCGCACCATTCTTCTCAATGACTGGTTTAACGGCTGCTTGCCACTCAGCTACATTATCAACAGTAGTAATTGTAACGCCAGCAGCTTTAATTTTTGCGTTGGATTTTTCTTCATATTTAGCCCATTCTTCCTTTTCTGT
>NZ_JBGJZL010000041.1:0-1064 GCF_042610375.1 Pelosinus sp. sgz500959 | reverse complement strand
GGGTTGCAAAATCATCAAACTCGTATGGATGTAATCGGTAATAATATCGCTAACGTAAATACAGTTGGTTTTAAAGCGAGTCGTGTTAAATTTCAAGATGTTTTTAGCCAAACGATGCAAGGGGCAACAGGAGCTTCAGGAAATCTTGGCGGTACGAATCCTGTACAAATTGGTATGGGGGTAGGAGTAGCGAGTATTGATACCATTTTTACGGATGGTAGTTTACAGACTACTGGTAAATCAACAGATTTAGCTATTACAGGAAAAGGATTCTTCGTGTTGTCCAATGGAACGGATGAAGTTTACACTCGTGCTGGTGGTTTTGATTTTGATACAGCTGGGAATTTTATTGTGCCGGGCACTGGCTATAAAGTTCAAGGGTGGACAGCGGATAGTACAGGAGCTATTAATACCAGTAGTACAGCAACTGATATTAAGATTCCAGGTGGTACGCAAATGCCGAATAAATTGACAACAGGGATTGATTATACCAACAATTTATCTGCATCGGATGCCATCGGAACTACAATCGTTAGTTCGACAAATGTCTATGATTCTCTTGGAAATCCACAAAAAGTAAATCAAACCTTTGTTAAAGAATCGGATAATACATGGCTAGCATCAACAGGTGTACCAGGAAGTAGTATTACAGCCGGTGGTTTATCAAGAATTACATTTACCAAAGATGGTGCATTAAAAGATATTAGTACGATTACAGTCACTCCAATTCCAACCGCTGCTGTCACAATTCCTGATGGCTCAGCAACCAATCCAACAACCTTACAACTTAATAACACATTAAATTCAGTGAATAAATCGGTTTATACTGTATTTGATAAAAATAATATACCTCATGAAGTACAAGTAGCATTTACCAATACAGCTCCTAACCAATGGAGTTATAGTGTGACTGACTTAGCCAATCCGAATGCGGCTGAATTAACACGAGGTACAACGACATATAGTGGTACCGCTCCAACTGGAGGTTATACTAACTTCCCAATTTCCTTTACATTAGCGGGAACAACTAATCCTATAACTATTAATGCACCATCTGCTGCATC